>NZ_JALHLX010000168.1 GCF_022844385.1 Hydrogenophaga sp.
GCAGGTGCAGGTGCAGGTGCAGGTGCAGGTGCAGGTGCAGGTGCAGGTGCAGGTGCAGGTGCAGGTGCAGGTGCAGGTGCAGAGTATGCCGGTGCAGGTGGTGTGGCTTGGGCTGCAGCCGGGGATGCGGGTGGATGGCCCAGCGCGAGCTCGCGTTCATCAGGCGTGCCGCGATCGAACTGCAGCGCCACCAGCGTGGCCAGGCCGAGCACGGCCAGGCCGCCGAGGGCGCGCCAACGCCAGGCCGTTTCGTTGGCCGCCTCAGGGCGTCCAGCGCCGGGTGCGGTGTGCTTGCCTGCAGAGGCGCGAGCCTGCGCCAGCACGTTCTCGCGCAGCGCAGCGCCGGGCCGGGCCGGATCGTGCTCGTTGGCCTCGTGGTAGCGCTTGAGAAGCTCGTCCTGTGGCTTCATGCCCATACCTCCAGGGTGTGGCGCAGGCGTTCGCGCGCATAGCGCAGCCGGCTCTTGGCGGTCTCGGCGTTCACGCCGGTGGCCTGCGCGATCTCGGCCAGGCTCAGGCCTCCCTCGGCCTGCAGCAGGAAGGCCTCGCGCTGCGGCAGGGGCAGCGTGGAAAGTGCGTCCAGCAGGGCCTGCGCCTGCTCGCTTGACTGCAGTTGGCGCACGGGACCGAAACCCGAATCGGCGGCCAGGGTGTCGGACAGGGTCGCGCCCGCTTCGGTCTCGGCGTCCAGGCTGGCGTGGGCCTTGTGGGTGCGCCAGTGGTCGACCATGCGGTGGTGGGCCAGCGTGAAGAGCCAGGTGCGAAAGCGCGCACGGGGCTGGTACTGCGGAGCCTGGCGCACCAGCGACAACCACACGTCCTGCACCAGGTCGTCGGCCAGCGCGTGGTCGTGAACGCTGCGCTGCACGAAGCGCCACACCGGCAGGGCGTGGCGGTCGTACAGGGTTTCAAAGGCGCGCGCATCGCCCGCAGCAAAGGCCTGCATCAGAACTTCGTCGGCGGGCTCTTCCGTCATGGACGGATTATGGAAGCCCGCTTCAACTCGGGTCGGGTGCGTAGCCAGGGGCAACGGCACCGGGAAACGGATTCGGTCGCGGTGGCACGGCCTGCGTGGGAATGATGCCCATGGCGATGAGGTTCTCGCGGCTGTCGTAGCGGATGCGGATCAGCTCGTCGGGGCGGTCGCTGCGGCGCTCGAAGCTGGTGTGGCGGATGTGCGATGCCTCGCGCTCGCCGTGGCCCGTGCCCAGGCGTGGCGCGGGCATCGGCGAGGCCGGCGCCATGCGGCGCGAGGCCAGCGACTCGGTGCGCTCGCGCGGTGCTTCGTTGTCGCCCTCGGCCTTGGCCATGTCCGAGGCGCCCGCTGGAGCAGAAGACCGGCTCCCGGCGGCGCCACCCAGCTCGCGTTGCTGCGGCCAGGGCGTCACGGCTGGCGGTGGTGGGGGCAGGGGCTTTTCGCGGAACACGGCCACACCGATCACGCCCACCTGGGCCGGGCGTCCGGTTCGTTCGGCGTACGAGGCGCTCGATGCGGTGAAGTGGAAGGCCGCCACCTCGGTGTCGCTCTTGCGCCAGCCGGTGATGGCGTGCTGCTGCCATGGCGAGAGCACGTAGCCGGTCTGTTGCCAGGCGGCTGTCTCGCCCGAGATCACGTTCACCCCGTCGACCGAGACCACGCCGAGCACACGGCCGGGCGTGGCGTTGCGCAGCGACACTGCGTAGCGTGCGCCGGGCTGTCCGGCCACCCAGAGCTCGCCCTGGTGGCGGTGGACAGTGAGCGTTTCGCCGCTCTCGCGGTCGATCAGCTGGATGTCCGCCAGGCGGCCCACGGCGTGGGCGGGCAGGGCTGCTGAAAACAGGGCGGCAAGCGCCAGGATGGCCAAGGGTTTCATTGGGGCTCCGAACAAGTGGATGGAGCCTGTTGAAACGAACCAGTCGCTGAAACGGGGTTGAACCGCTCCCGTTGTTTTGTAACGGGGTGCGTCAGCAGTTGCTGCAGGTCGCCATGGCGCTCTCCACGCGGGTGCGGGTCTGGGTGATCAGGTAGTCCAGAAACACCTCGGTGCGCCGTGGCATGAACTTGCGGCTGGGCAGCGCGGCGTACATGGTGAGGCGGTCTGTGATCCAGGGGTTGAGCACGCGCACCAGGTCGCCGTTCTGGATCAACGGTGCCGCCAGTTCAATGGTGGTGGCGGTGATGCCGGCGCCGTCCAGTGCGGCGTGCATCAGTGTGTCGGTGTGGTTGGCCCACAGCACCGGCTGCACCTCGATGTCCACAAAGCGTGCCTCGTCGGCTTCGTGCAGCAGGCGCCATCCACGGCTGCGCCCGGCGGCGGGCTTGAAGCGCAGGCAGTCGTGTTGCGCCAGGTCTTCGGGGCGCGCGGGTGTGCCCCTGCGCCGCAAGTATTCGGGCGAGGCCAGCAGCACCGTGACGCTGGAGAGCACCTTGCGCGCGATCACGTTGGCGTCGAACGATGCTTTCGTTCCCATCAGCGTGATGTCGTAGTCCTCGATCGGCGGTTCCCGATGCGACTCGACGTCGATGTCCAGCAGGATCTTGGGGTAGGCCTGCCGGAAGCCGCTCACCAGCGGCGCGAGCACGTGCGTGGCCAGCACCGGCGGGGCCAGCAAACGCAGCACGCCTGCGAGTTCGCTGGTCTGTGAACTCACCAGCGCGTGGGCTTCGTCGAGGTCTTGCAGGATCACACGCACCCGCTCCAGGTAACTCTCGCCCGCGTCGGTGAGCGAAACGCGGCGGGTCGTGCGGTGCAGCAGGCGCGTGCCCAGGTGCTCTTCCAGGTCGGCCACCAGCCGCGTGACCACCGCGGGCGACATGTCCATGGACCTTCCGGCGGCGGCAAAACCGCCCTCGTCGATCACTTTTTGAAAGACGCGCATTGAGACCAGACGGTCCATGAAGAGGCTCCTTTAAAGGGTTTTCCCGGGTATCAAGGTGCCTATTGTTGCTGAAATAGAAACACAACAACGTCATCAGTGCTGTTTTTCATCAGGATCAGAAACTTTACAGTTCAACCCATCGATGCATGCAAACCCTCCGCAGAGGCATCGAAGCCGGTCAGGCCGCACAACGGACCGACCGGCATGTTCAACCCTCCCAAAGGAAACTGTCATGAAAAACCGCCTGTCTGTTGTTGCCATCGCCCTCTCCACCCTCGTTGCCGGCCACGCCCTCGCCGCCGATGCCTCCATTGGCAAGACCCGCGAGCAGGTTCGCGCCGAACTGGTCGAAGCCCAGCGCAACGGTGACCTGATCGCCGACGGCCAAACCGGCCTGCGTTTCAACCAGGTCAGCCCGCACCTGTATCCCCAGGCCACCGTGGTCGCCAAGACCCGCGCCGAAGTGAAGGCCGAGCTGGCCCAGGCCCAAGCCAACGGCGACCTGATTGCCGACGGCCAGACTGGCGCCCGCTTCAACGAACTGTTCCCAGCGCAGTACGCAGCCGCACGCACCGCTGCGCCCGTGGAAGTGGTGGCACAGGGCAAGACCCGTGCTGAAGTGAAAGCCGAACTGGCCGAAGCCATTCGCAATGGCGAGATGATCGCCGACGGCGAAACCGGTGCCCGGTTCAAGGACCTGAACCCCGGCCGCTACCCGGCTGAGGCCACCTTCCAGGCCAAGAGCCGCGACGACGTGCGCGCCGAACTGGTGAACTCGCGCAACGTGAAATCCAACTGATCGTCTTCGGCAACTCCGTCACCGGCCCATGAGGCTGGTGGCGCCAGCGCCCGGTGTCCTTCGCAGGACCCCGGGCGTTGTGCTGTCTGGTGGTTGTCGTCTGGTACAACCGGGCAACCTTTTCTGGAGCCACTCATGATGCCGTTCACCAAGGTCGTGCTGTTCACCGACGCCGATGGCCGCGCGCGCTTTCGCGAGGAAGCCCTGGACCTCAGCGAAGGAACGCCCGCAGCGCGCCTGTCGCCGGTCCTGCCCGCAACGGGTCTGCAGTTGCGCCAGAGCCCGGTGGGTTTCCGCAGCCAGTTTCATTGCACCGATGCGCCGCAGTGGTTGTTCGTGCTGCGCGGGCACATGGAGATTGGTTTGCAGGACGGCAGCTCGCGCACCTTCAGCGCGGGTGACCATTTCTACTCCGCCGACACCTTGCCGGCGGGCGCCACCTTTGACGCGACGGTGCACGGCCACTGGAGCCGGCAGGTCGGCGACGAGCCGCTGGTGACCGCGTTCGTCAAGGTATGAGGCTCAGACCGAATCGGGCAGGCGCAGGCGCAGCAGCGCGCGCACAAAGCCATGGTCGCTGCGGGTTCGGTCGCGGCCCTCGAACAGGTGGTCGTTGAACACCTCCACGCGGCGCACATCGCCGATGGCGCCGCGGCTCGTGGCCACGAATTCTTCGCTCACCAGCACCTGGTCGAGCACCTCGGGGTAGCCCTGGTGGATGTGTGAATACGCCACGTCGCGGCGCAGCGCGGCCTCACCCTGCACGTCCCAGGCGCTGAACAGCGCGTTGTCCCGCGCACCCTTGTCGTAAGCCACCTGCGAAGTCGCAGCAATCAGCTGGGTGGTCACGCTGTGCGGGCTGTCGTTGAGGTCGCCCATGAGCACCAGCGGCAGGCGCGTGCGGTGCAGCAGTTCCACCACCTTCAGGCGCAGCGCCAGCGCCTCACCGGCCCGCATGATCAGTGAGCGCAGGGAGCCGAGCGCCTGCACGGCCGGGTCGTCGGTGTCCTCGTTGATCTTGCCGTTGGCGTCTTCCAGGTACTTTGGCCGCTTGCTCTTGAGGTGAGCCGTGATCACGCACAGCGGCTGGCCATGCTTCATGCGCAGCGTGGCCAGCAGCGGCGGGCGCTCGAAGCGGGTGTGCGCACCGATGCCGGGCACCTGCACCACGGCAGCAGCGGGAAAGTTGACGATGGACTCGACCGACTCCAGCTTCAGGCGGGTGACGATGCCCACGCGCGGCGTCCCCTGTGCACCGTGCTGGCCAGGACCATTCCCGGCACCGGGCACCACCACCGAGCTGTACTGCAGGCCGCTGCGGGCCACCGCCGCTCGCAGCGCCAGTTCGTCCCACACTTCCTGCACCGCGATCACGTCGGCGTTGAGCGCCTTGAAGCGGTTGCCCAGCCAGTCCACCTTGCGATCGAATTCGGTCTGGCTGTAGGGGTCCTGCCCGTCGTAGAAATGGCGCCCGGGCTGTGCCAGGTTGAGCACGTTGCAGGTGGCCACCATGAGCGTGGCCCAACGTGGCGACGCCCCGTTGCCGATGAAGGCAGACGGGGCGTCGGGAGCGGGTGTCTTGCGGTCGTTTTGCATGACCGCACTGTAGAGTGAAACTGCTCAGCGGATGCGTCCAAAGTTCGTGCGCAGCGGATCGGCGTTTCCACCACCACCACCACCACCGCCGCCGCCGCCGCCGCGTGGGCCACCGCGGCCACCACCACCACCGCCGCCACCCTTGCCACCGCGGTTGCCGGTGCGCATGGCGTCGATGCTGGTGCGCAGCGGGTCGGGCTGGCCGCCCGGGTTGGCAGCGCGTGGGCGCGGTTCCTTGATGCGCAGGCTGCCCAGGTGGGCGTTGGGGCCGGGCTGGCGCTCGGCGCCGGGTTCGCGGTCTTCACGCGGGCCGCGGTCTTCGCGCGGTGCGCGGTCCATGCGTTCACCGCGATCGGCCTGCTGGCGCGGTGGGCGTGGGCCCTGACCGCCACCGTTGCGTGGGCCGTTGTTGCTGCGTGGCTGGCCATTGCCACCGCCGTTGCCATTTGCACGCTGACCGCCGCCGCCACCACCACCGCGGCGGCCTTCGCCGCGCGGTCCGTCGATCTGGGCGCCGTCACCGGCCGGGCGCTGGCGCTGGCCACCGCCGCCACCATTGCCGCGGGTCTGCTGGGGCTCGCCGGCTTTTTTCTCGCGCACGCGCTGCATCATTTCCGTGCGCGCGGCCTTGGCGGCTGCGGCCATCACGTCGCGGCTCGGCGGCTTGCCGGCACCGCCCCAGATGGTCTGGCGGCCCATGGCGATGGGCTCGGCCTTCTCACCCGGCTCGGGCATGAACTCGGGGAACATCTG
>NZ_JALHLX010000169.1 GCF_022844385.1 Hydrogenophaga sp.
GTTCAAGTCCCGCGAGCGGATCAACAACAAGTCGGAATTGCTCATCTTCATCACACCGCGCGTGCTGGGTCGATCCGCGATCAATTGAGCGCCGCGTCCTGTTTCCTGATCGGCTTGCCTGGCTCGGGCAAGTCGACGGTGGGCCGGCAATTGGCCCGCCGCATTGCGCTCCCCTTTTTTGACTCCGATCACGTGATCGAACAGCGATTGGGCTGCTCGATCCGCGAGTTTTTCGAGCGCGAAGGGGAGGATCGATTTCGAGACATGGAGGTCTCGATCCTTGATGAATTGACCGCTGCCCCCGCTTGCGTGGTTTCCACTGGCGGCGGGTCGGTGCTGCGCAAGGAGAACCGGGAGCGGCTTCACGAGCGCGGCTCCGTTGTGTATCTTCGTTCGACGCCCGAAGAGGTGTTCCGCCGTCTGCGCTATGACCGCAACCGTCCTCTGTTGCAAGTGGCCGACCCCCTGCAGCGACTGAAAGATCTCTATGCGGTGCGCGATCCCTTGTACCGGGAGACCGCACATTTCGTCATCGAGACCGGCCGACCTTCGGTGGCCATGTTGGTGAACATGATCGTGATGCAGCTGGAGCTCGCGGGCGTGGTGACGCCCGGCGCTGCGCCGCCGCAACGCTGAGCACCACCGCCGGCGCACCGGCAGCCAGGGCATAAACTCGGTGCCCATGACGAAACAAGCCCTACTCCCCAAGCGCGAACGTGTGAGCATCGATCTCGGTGACCGCAGCTACGTCATCGACATCGGATCGGGTTTGCTCGATGCCGCCGAGAGTTATGCGCATCTGCCCGCCGCCCACAGCGCCATGATCGTGACCAACGAAACCGTCGCGCCGCTGTACGCCCAACGGCTCGAGCGCGCGCTGTCGTCGAGCTATGCGCGTATTCACACGGTGTGCCTGCCGGACGGTGAAACCCACAAGACCTGGGAGTCCTTGAACCTGATCTTCGATGCACTGCTGTCCCACGGCTGCGACCGCAAGACGGTGATGTTTGCGCTGGGCGGTGGTGTGGTGGGTGACATGACGGGCTTCGCTGCGGCCAGCTACATGCGGGGCGTGCCGTTCGTGCAGGTGCCAACGACGCTGCTGGCGCAGGTGGACTCATCGGTCGGTGGCAAGACGGCCATCAACCACCCGTTGGGCAAAAACATGATCGGGGCTTTTTACCAGCCGCAGCGGGTGCTCTGCGACCTGGACACGCTCACCACCTTGCCCGCCCGCGAACTCAGTGCAGGGCTGGCCGAAGTGATCAAGTACGGCCCGATTGCCGACATGGCCTTCTTCGACTGGATCGAGGGGAACATGGAAGCGCTCACCGCGCGAGATCCCGGTGCTCTGGCCCACGCGGTCAAACGCAGCTGCGAGATCAAGGCCTGGGTGGTAGGGCAGGACGAGCGTGAAGCCGGGCTGCGGGCCATCCTGAACTTCGGGCACACCTTTGGCCACGCCATCGAGGCAGGTATGGGATACGGCGTGTGGCTGCACGGCGAAGCGGTGGGCTGCGGCATGGTGATGGCCGCCCGACTCTCGCAGTTGCTGGGCGGGGTGGACGTCGCCTTTGTCGAGCGCCTCACGCGGCTGGTTCAAGCGGCGGGCCTGCCCACCGTGGCGCCTGTGCTGGATGCGCACGACAACCTCGGTCGCTACCTCGCGTTGATGCGGGTCGACAAGAAGTCGGAGGCTGGCGAGATCAAGTTCGTGGTGATTGACCGCCCCGGCAGCGCCGTGGTGCGCAGCGCGCCCGATGCACTGGTGGCGCAGGTGATCGCCGACAGCGTGCAGGCCTGATGGAGCGGCAGCCGCAGCATCCGGTGCAAGGCCTGGCGGCGTATGCCAGTGATCCCGCACGCAGCCGGGGACGCCGCTACCCGGAGGCTGAAGCGCCCACGCGCACCGCCTTCCAACGCGATCGCGACCGAGTCATCCACTCCACGGCGTTTCGCCGGCTGGTCTACAAGACCCAGGTCTTTCTGAACCACGAGGGTGACCTGTTTCGCACGCGCCTGACGCACTCGCTCGAAGTCGCGCAGCTCGGGCGCAGCATCGCAAGGTCGCTGCAGCTCAACGAAGACCTGGTGGAAGCCATTGCGCTGGCGCACGACCTGGGCCATACGCCGTTCGGGCATGCGGGACAGGACGCTTTGAACGCCTGCATGCAGTCCCTGGCGCTCAGCGACCTCGCCGCCAATGGTGGCGGTTTTGAGCACAACCTGCAGAGCTTGCGCGTGGTGGACGAACTGGAAGAGCGATACCCGTCGTTCGACGGTTTGAACCTGTGCTTTGAGACCCGCGAGGGCATCCTCAAACACTGCTCTCGTGCCCATGCACAGCGGTTGGAGCGCCTTGAGCCCAACGGGGTGGCGGCCCGATTTCTCAACGGCGGTTCACCCAGCCTGGAGGCGCAGCTGTGCAATCTGGCCGATGAGATTGCGTACAACGCGCACGACATCGACGACGGTGTGCGCTCCGGCCTGCTCACGCTGGAGCAACTCGACGAGGTTCCCTTGTTCGCGCACTACCGCCAGCAGGCGCTGCGGGTGCATCCCTTGCTGGCGGGCCGACGCTTGTTGTTCGAGACGATCCGTCTGATGCTCAGCGATCAGGTGTACGACGTGATCGACAACACCCGTGCGCGCATCGCAGAACAAGGGCCGGTTGACGCCGATGCCGCGCGCCGCATGCCGCCCCTGGTCGCATTCTCTGCGGCCATGCGCGACCCTTCGCAGGTGCTCAAGACCTTTCTGCTGCGCAACCTCTACCGCCATCCCCAGGTGATGGAAACCACCGGACGTGCCCGGCAGGTGGTGAGCGATTTGTTTGACCGTTATCTCAACGCACCGCAAGAACTGCCCGAGGCGCACGGCAGCAGCCAGCACCACCCGCGCGCCGTGGCCGACTACATCGCCGGCATGACCGATCGCTTCGCGATCCGTGAGCACGAGCGCCTGTTCGGCACAGTGGTCTTTCCCTGAATGGGCTGCGCAGTGCCATGACCGACCGCGAAGACCCGGCTTCCCGGCGAACAGCTGCCATCGTGTTTGTTGTGGGTGTCTCCTGCGCCCTGCACATCGGCAAGTTGCCGGTGGCAATCCCCGTGTTGCGCGATGCCATGCAGCTCACGCTGGTGCAGGCGGGGTTTCTGCTGTCGTTGGTGCAACTGGCCGGCATGACCCTGGGCCTGGCGGTTGGCCTCATGGCAGACCGGCTCGGGCCACGGCGGGTGATGTTGGCCGGTCTTGTGCTGTTGGCGATGGGCAGCGCGATGGGTGCCGCCGCGCCAGGCGCGGGCCTGCTGTTGCTGTCGCGCGTGGTGGAAGGTGTGGGGTTTCTTCTTGCTGTGTTGCCAGCGCCGGGCCTGCTGCGCCGCCGAGTCCTGCACGCCGCCACTTTGTCTCGTGCCTTGGGTTGGTGGGGCGCCTACATGCCGCTGGGCACCGCGCTGGCCTTGTTGATGGGCGGCGCGCTCATGGGTCAGGTCGGCTGGCGGTGGGCTTGGGTGGTCTTGTCTGTGCTGTCGCTCTGCTCGGCTGCGCTGCTGGCGCGTAGCGTCGCGCCCGACGGTGTGTCGGCTGCCACCAAGCCGGGGAACGGTGTCGCCTGGGGTCCGCGGCTCCGCAGGACGCTCACTTCGCCTGGCCCGTGGTGGGTTGCTCTGGCGTTTTTTCTGTACTCAGGCCAATGGCTGGCGGTGGTCGGGTTCCTGCCGACCATTTACGCGCAAGCCGGCTATGCCGCAGCGACAGTGGGCGGCCTCAGTGCGTTGGCTGCCGGCATCAACATGCTCGGCAACATTGGCGCCGGGCGTCTGTTGTCCCGGGGCGTGCCCCCCGGCGTGCTGCTGGCTTTGGGCTTTTGCGCCATGGGCCTCGGCTCTGTCATCGCGTTTGCGGCGTCGGGGCATCCTGTCGCGCAGTACCTGGCCGTGCTGGTGTTTTCAGGCGTGGGGGGACTGATCCCCGGCACCTTGTTCGGTTTGGCGGTGGTGCTGGCGCCGGGCGAAGACACCGTGTCCACCACGGTCGGCTGGATGCAGCAGTTCTCGGCCCTGGGGCAGTTCATCGGCCCGCCACTCGTGGCCTGGGTTGCCACCCAGGCCGGTGGCTGGCAGTCCACGTGGTGGGTCACGGTGGCGTCGTCCGTGTTGGGCTTGATGCTGGCTGGTCGCCTGCAAGCCGCCTGGCGAAGCCGGGTTGTTGTCTAATTGGGGTCAGATTCCAATTTCTCACCTCCCCGAACGCCATGGCCCGACTTCCACGCCTGACCGTTGCCGGTTATCCGCACCACGTGATCCAGCGCGGCAACAACCGCCAGCCCATCGTCAAGACCGATGCCGACCGCGAGGTGCTGCTGGACCTGATGGGTGAGAACGCCAGGAAGCACCAGGTGGCCATCAACGCTTATGTGCTGATGGACAACCATTTCCACCTGCTGCTCACGCCCGACACGGGGGAGGGCGTGCCATTGATGATGCAGGCGGTGGGGCGGCGCTACGTGCGCTATTTCAACGACCGTCACCAGCGCACCGGCACGCTGTGGGAAGGGCGGTATAAGTCGACCCTGATCCAGACCGACCGGTATCTTCTGGCCTGCATGGCCTACCTGGACCTCAATCCCGTCCGCGCCGGCATGGTCAGCGACCCGAAGCAATTCGTTTGGTCCAGCCACCGCCACTTCATTGGCCAGACCAACGACCGGCGGGTCACACCCCATCCCCTGTTCTGGAGCCTCGGAAATACGCCCTTTGCGCGGGAAGCCGCTTACACCGAATTGGTGCGCGCGGGGCTGGCCGTCGATGCACAAAAAGCCATCACGCACGCCACGCTGCACGGCTGGGCGCTGGGTGACGCCGACTTTGTGGAGACCCTGCAGAGGCAGACGAGCCGCCGGATCAGCGAAGCGCGTGCAGGCCGACCGCCGATGACGCCCTCGGATGGTCGCTGACTTCGACGGTGCTGGTTGCACCACCTCACTTGATCTTGATCTGTCCCTGATTAAGCCTGATTTGAAAATCGCGCGCGCGAAATTGGAATCTGACCCCCATTAATCTGCTTGGCATTATTGTTGCAATGCAATATGCTCCGCAGTCCCGATTTGCATCAACGCCCTACGAACCGAGAAGGAAGCGCCATGACCACGGCAGCCGAACAGCAGTACCTCCAGCAACACGGTCTGTACGACCCTTCCAACGAGCACGACGCCTGTGGCGTGGGCTTTGTGGCGCACATCAAGGGCGAAAAAAGCCACGGCATCGTGCAGCAGGGCCTGAAGATTCTGGAGAACCTCGACCACCGGGGGGCGGTCGGTGCCGACAAGCTCATGGGCGACGGTGCGGGTCTCTTGATCCAGTTGCCCGATGCCTTGTACCGGGAAGAAATGGCGGCGCAAGGCGTGACGTTGCCGCCTGCTGGCGAGTACGGCGTCGGCATGATCTTCATGCCCAAGGAACACGCCAGCCGCCTGGCCTGCGAACAGGAGATGGAGCGTGCGATTGCCGCCGAAGGGCAGGTGCTGCTCGGTTGGCGCAACGTGCCGGTGAACATGGACATGCCCATGTCGCCCACCGTGCGCGCCAAGGAGCCCATCATTCGCCAGGTCTTCATCGGTCGCGGCAACGATGTGATCGTGCAGGACGCGCTGGAGCGCAAGCTGTATGTGATCCGCAAGACGGCCAGCGGCGCCATCCAGCGCCTCAAGCTCACGCACAGCAAAGAGTATTACGTGGTCAGCATGAGCAGCCGCACAGTGGTCTACAAGGGTCTGCTGCTGGCCGATCAGGTGGGTACCTACTTCCGCGACCTGCAGGACGAGCGCTGCGTCTCGGCGCTGGGCCTGGTGCACCAGCGCTTCTCCACCAACACGTTCCCCGAATGGCCGCTGGCCCACCCTTACCGCTATGTGGCGCACAACGGCGAGATCAACACCGTCAAGGGCAA
>NZ_JALHLX010000170.1 GCF_022844385.1 Hydrogenophaga sp.
TTTTCGGCCACGGTGAGCTTGGTGTAACTGCGCTCGGTTTCGCGGCTGAGTTCTTTCTGCAGCGCAAACACCGATTGCGGACGCGACAAGGGATCCAGCGACATGCACCATTCGACCACCTCGATCAGGTTGTCGGAATAGACGCCGCGCAGGCGGGAGAGCGCCAACGACAGGCGGTCTTTTTCGAGTCGCTGCGGCGCATCGTTGGGCGGATAGCCTTGCATGCTGGCATAAATGCACGCGCCGATCGCATAAATGTCGGTCCATGGGCCCATGGAGGAATCGCGCCGGTACATCTCCGGCGCAGCGAAGCCCGGCGTGTACATGGGTCGAATGAAGTTGCCCTCTTTGCTCAGCACCTCGCGGGCGGCGCCGAAGTCAATCAGCACTGAGCGGTTGTCATCGGTCACGAAGATGTTGGCCGGCTTGATGTCCAGGTGCAGCATCTTGTGCTGGTGCACGATGCGCAGGCCGCGCAAGACCTCGTCGTACAACGAGCGTATGGTCGACTCGCGAAAGACCTTCTGCTTCTTTTGCTCGCGCGCGGTGATGATGAATTCCTGCAGTGAAGCGCCTTCCAGGAAGTTCATGACCATGTACACGGTCTCGTTCTCGCGAAAGAAATTGAGCACGCTCACCACGGATGCGTGTGAAATCTGGGCGAGTGCACGACCTTCTTCAAAGAAGCTCTTCAAACCCAGGCGGTAGAGAGAAAGCTTCTCGGGCTGCACTTGAGGCAGCAATTCGCCAGGGCCGCGCGAGGCCAGTGACGAAGGCAGGTATTCCTTGACGGCCACCTGCTGACCCTCTGTGTCCACCGCCAGGTACACCACGCCAAAACCCCCGGCTGCAAGTTTGCGAACGATGCGGTAACCACCGATCACGGTGTCCGGCGGGAGCGGAGCGGGTTTGACCTTTGACATAATTCGGGATGGTTTCCGGAACGCCTCGTTTTGGACCACTCAACCTGACGGGCGAAGTGCAATGGCAGTTTACAGCATGACCGGCTATGCAACGGCCCACTTGGGCGGGCCCGCAACGGCCGCGAACGCAGAGCCGGCGCGCGATCCGAAGCCAGGCCTGGGCCTGGAGATCCGCTCGGTCAACAGCCGATTTCTCGACCTCACGTTCAAACTGCCTGACGACCTTCGCGGTTCGGAGCCGGTGCTGCGCGAACTGCTGACAACAAGCCTCAAGCGCGGCAAGGTCGAGGTTCGCGCGTGGATCGAAGGCCGCAGCGACGCCAGCCCGCGTTCTCCCAGCGCACTCGAACTCCAGAAGCTCGTCGGTCTGCAAGACAACGTGCGTGCCTGGCTGCCCACCGCAGCGCCGCTGTCGGTGGCCGAGGTGCTGCAGCTCACCTCGCGCCAGCAAGGCAACCCCGGCGATCTCAACGAAGGGCTGCAGTCGTTGGCCGAGACTGCAATCAACAATCTCATGGACGCCCGTGAGCGGGAGGGCAAGCGTCTGGCGGCCATGCTGCTGGACCGTCTGACACAGCTCAGACAACTGGCCAAGGATGCCCAGCCGCTGATCCCCCTGCTGGTTGCGCAGCAGCGCCAACGCTTCATTGATCGCTGGAACGATGCCCTGGCCGCCGGCGGTCCATCGGCCACGGGCAACACGGTCACGTCCGACATGGCCAACGACCGCGCCCTGACCGAAGCCACGGCGTTCGCCATCCGCATCGATGTGGCCGAAGAACTCACCCGCCTCGACTCGCACCTGACCGAAATCGAGCGCCTCATCAAGAAAGGCGCCGAGGTCGGCAAGCGGCTCGACTTCCTGATCCAGGAGCTGCACCGCGAAGCCAACACGCTGGGTTCGAAGTCGTCCAACCTGGAACTCACGCGCATCTCGGTGGACATGAAAGTGCTCATTGAACAGATGCGCGAGCAGGTACAAAACATAGAGTGAGCATGGAATACCCCGGAAACCTGTTTGTCGTCGCAGCCCCCAGCGGGGCTGGCAAATCCAGCCTGGTCAAGGCCTTGATGGAACTCGACTCGCGCGTCGCGCCCTCGGTCTCGCACACCACCCGTCCACCTCGTGGCCAGGAGCTGCATGGGCGCGAGTACTACTTTGTGAGCAAGGAAACCTTTGACCACATGGTCATCCAGGGGTCGTTCCTGGAGTGGGCCATGGTGCACGGCAACCGCTACGGCACTTCCAAGATAGCCATCGAGCAGCGCATGGCGCAAGGTGCAGACGTCGTGCTGGAGATCGACTTTCAGGGTGCCATCCAGGTCAAGCGCATCTTCCCCAACGCAGTGCTGGTCTTCATCCTGCCTCCCAGCTGGGAAGAGCTGCGCTCGCGCCTGGAGCGGCGAGCCGAAGATTCGGCCGAGGTGATCGAACTGAGACTGCAAAACGCCGCCGCCGAGGTGGCCCATGCCCGGGAATTCGACTTCGTTATAATCAATGAGTTGTTCGAGCGGGCCCTGTTTGACCTCAAGGCCATCGTCCATGCCCAGCGGCTCAAGTTCGCCGCCCAGCGTATCGCCCGCGGCGATACCTTCAAAGCGCTCAACATCCTCTGACCCCAAGCCCGTTTACTGGAGCCGTCCATGGCACGCATCACCGTCGAAGACTGTCTTGAAAAGATCCCCAACCGCTTTCAACTCGTGCTGGCGGCTACCTACCGCGCCCGCATGCTCAGCCAAGGGCACGCTCCCAAGATCGAAAGCAAGAACAAGCCTGGCGTGACCGCGCTGCGCGAAATTGCCGAAGGCAAAGTGGGCCTGGAAATGCTCAAGAAGGTTCCGCTCTGAACAGAGCTTGAGGCCTGGAAAAAAACACCGCAATGCGGTGTTTTTTTTCGCCTGTGCGCCTGTCCGTCATCATTCCCACACGGGAGACGGCACATCGCGGGCATCGCTCTCCACGTCAAGTGTCATCACACGCTAAAGTACCCGGATGTCCACCCTAGCCGACACCGGCTCCCTTTTGTCCTCTGACGATCAGGCGCACCCAGCAGCCAGCGCGGCTGCGGCCAGCTTTGCCGGGCTGTTGGCCAAGCTGGACTACCTGAGCGCAGGTGACATCGAGAGCATCCGGCAGGCTTACCGGTTTGCCGATGAGGCGCACCTGGGACAGTTGCGCAAGAACGGTGACCCGTACATCACCCACCCGATCGCGGTGGCGGCCCAATGCGCCGAGTGGAAGCTGGACGCGCAGGCGCTCATGTCGGCGTTGATGCACGACGCCATCGAAGATTGCGGCGTGACCAAAGAAGAACTGGTCGAGCGCTTCGGCGCGCCGGTGGCCGATCTGGTGGACGGTCTGACCAAGCTGGAGAAGCTGGAGTTCGACACCCGCGAGCAAAACCAGGCCGAGTCGTTTCGCAAGATGCTGCTGGCCATGGCGAAGGACGTGCGGGTCATCCTGATCAAGCTGGCCGACCGCACCCACAACATGCGCACCATGGGCGACATGCCCCGCAGCAAGTGGCAGCGCATCAGCAACGAAACGCTGGAGATCTACGCGCCGATCGCGCACCGGCTGGGCCTGAACTTCACCTACCGCGAACTGCAGGACCTGGCGTTCCGGTTCCTGCATCCCTGGCGCTATGAAGTGCTCTCCAAGGCCCTCAATAAATCGCGCAATCGCCGACGCGACCTAATTTCGCGCGTGCAGAAGGAAGTGGAAGCTGTGTTCGCCCACCAGGGCATGAACGTGCGCATCATGGGTAGAGAGAAGACGCTGTACTCGGTCTACCGCAAGATGGACAACAAGCACCTGTCGTTCTCGCAGGTCACCGATGTTTATGGCTTTCGCATCGTCGTGCCCGAGCTCACCGACTGCTACACGGGGCTGGGCGTGCTGCACCAGCTCTACAAGCCGTTGCCCGGCAAGTTCCGCGACTATGTGGCCATCCCGAAGGTCAACGGCTACCAGTCGCTGCACACCACCTTGATCGGCCCATTCGGCACCAATATCGAATTCCAGCTGCGCACGCACGCGATGGATGTCGTGGCCGAATCAGGTGTGGCCGCGCACTGGCTCTACAAGGCCAGCGAACCCGGCAGCGACATGTCGCAGCGCCTGGGCACGCAGTGGTTGCAGTCGTTGCTGGACATCCAGCAGGAAACCCACGATGCGGGCGAGTTTTGGGACCACATCAAGATCGACCTGTTCCCCGACGCGGTCTACGTGTTCACGCCCAAGAGCAAGATCATGGCCCTGCCGCGTGGCGCCACCGTGATGGACTTCGCCTACGCCATCCACAGCGACGTGGGCAACCACACGGTGTCGGCACGCATCAATGGCGAGCAGCGACCGCTTCGCACCGAGCTGGCCAATGGCGACGTGGTGGAAATCATCACCGCCGAGAGCGCCGAGCCCAACCCGGCCTGGCTGTCGTTCGTGAAAACCGGGCGCGCGCGCTCCAAGATCCGCCACCACCTCAAGACCGTGGCGCAGGAGAAGTCGCACGAACTGGGCGAGCGCATGCTGAGCCAGGCACTCAGGTCGGAAGGTCTGGCCGCCTTGCCGGCCGAAGATGGCGAGTACCAGAGCACCTGGGAAAAGCTGCTGCGCTTCACCGGCAACAAGACACGTGACGAGTTGCTCTCCGACATCGGCATGGGCAAACGCATCGCCAGCATGGTCGGCAAGAAGCTCGCTGTGCTGTTGTCCGAGATGGGGCTCAAGCCCGATGCGCTGCTGATCAGCACCGAGCGTTACGCCAGTGGTCGCGACGAATCGGCCTCGCAGGGTGTCGTCACACTCGACGGCAGCGAGGGCCTGTCGGTGCAGTACGCCCCCTGTTGCAAACCCATCCCGGGCGACCGCATCGTCGGCTATCTGGGCCGCGGCGAAGGCCTCGTGGTGCACGCGGAAGACTGCCCAACCGGCAAACGCCTGCTGCTGCGCGACAGCGAACGGTTTCTGGAAGTGGAGTGGGCGGACGAACCCGTGCGCTCGTTCGAGACCACGGTGGTGGTGACCGTCACCAACGGCAAGGGTGTGCTGGCGCGCGTGGCGTCCAGCATTGCGTCAGCCGAGGCCGACATCACCCACGTGGACATGGGTGACGAGCCCGCCCAAACGGCCACCGACATCCGCTTCTCGGTCTCGGTGCGCGACCGTCAGCACCTGGCCGATGTGCTGCGCAGCCTCAAGCGCACGGCTTCGGTGATCAAGGCGCAGCGCTTCAAGCCCGTCAAGGCCTGATCAGTCGCTGACCGGGGGCGCCGGGTAGCGAACCGAGAGCACCTCCAGCTCTTGCGTGCCGCCGGGCACGACCAGACGAACCACGTCACCCACCTTGGCCTTGAGCAGCGCGCGCGCCACCGGCGACACCCAACTGATCTGACCCTGCGCGCTGTCGGCTTCGTCCACCCCGAGGATGGTGACAGTGGTCTCGGCACCGCTGCCATCGGCATAGGTCACGGTGACGCCAAAGAACACCTGGTCACCGCCATGGTGCAGAGACGCATCAACCACCTCGGCAATCTCCAGGCGGCGCGTGAGAAACCGGATACGCCGGTCGATCTCGCGCAGGCGCTTCTTGCCGTAAAGGTAATCACCATTTTCCGATCGGTCACCGTTGCTCGCAGCCCAATGCACGATCTCGACGATCTTGGGCCGCTCGTCGTCGATCAGGGTGAACAGCTCGGCTCGAAGGCGGTCGTAGCCGGCCCGGGTGATGTAGTTCTTGCCGCCAGGCACTGGCGGCGGTGACGGGAGGTCGCCCTCTTCGTCCTGATCCGATTCTTTGGTGAATGCCTTGCTCATGGTGGCCTTTCGCCGCAGGCTTGCGCCATTCTTTCGGCGGCAGAAATGAAAAAACCCTGCAGCTTTTGGCTACAGGGTTTTTTGTTTGGTGCGGCTGGCAGGAATTGAACCCACGACCCCTTGGTTCGTAGC
>NZ_JALHLX010000171.1 GCF_022844385.1 Hydrogenophaga sp.
CGCCAGTGGACCTTCCTCTTGGTGGGCGGTTACCTGGGTTTCGGGCTGCTGGTGCTCTTCCTGGGTTGGGTGCATGCCCGGCTGTACGCGGACCGGGCATTCATTGCCTACTGCTGTTATGTGGCTTGCATGCTGGGATTTCAGGCCGCCTTCACCGGTGTCGGGGGCTTGTTCTTCTGGCCCGATCACCCGGCCTGGAACGACGCGGCGCCGCCCGTGTTCATGCTCTGGTTGACCGCCTCGGGCATCTGGTTCGTGCGCGAGGTCTGCGTGGTCTCGCGACACAGCCGCGGGGTTGACCGTTTTGTGCTGGCCTGGTCGGTGTTCGGCCTGTTGTTCCCGGCGGCTTACCTGCTGCTGCTGAACCGGCCAGCCTTCATCGTGCTCAACCTCTACGGCCTGCTGTCGGTGCTGCTGAGCTTTGGTCTGTGCGTCTGGACCTGGCGCCGCGGCGAGACCTACGCGGGCTGGATGGCGCTGGGCTTCCTGCCGGTGCACCTGGCGTATCCCTTTCCGGCGCTGCGCAGCGCCGGCGTGCTGCCGGACAGCTGGGCGACGCAGTACGCAGTGTTGATTGGCTCGGCGATCGAGATCCCGCTGTTGCTCTACATCCTGCATCGTCGCGCCAAGGACTTCAGCGAGAACCGCGCCCGCCTGCGCGCCATTGAAAGCACCGATCCCTTGACCGGTTTGACGATTGCGCCGGTGCTGATGTTGCGCCTGCGCGATGCGCTGCGCCGGGCACGCCGCTACAGCCACCGCTTCGGTCTTGTGCTGGTGGAGCTGTCCAACCACGCCGCCATCGTCGAACGCGAGGGGCGCGAGGCGGGGGACCGGGCGCTGGTGGTGACGGCTTCGCGCCTGTCGGCCGTGGTGCGCGATGTGGACACGGTCTGCCGCATCGCCGAAACGCGCTTCGCGGTACTCGTCGAAGGCCCCGAAGACCTCAAGCTGCTGGGGCAGCACATCGTGGCCAAAGGGCTGGAGCGGGTTCCCCAGCTGCCCTCCGACCTGGCCTTGCGTTTTCGCCTCGTCTCGGCAGCTCTGCCTGACGAAGCGGACGGATCGGTGGACGACGCCCGCCTGATGGAGCGCCTGAACCACGCGCTGGACCGACTCGCGGACGATCCGCGCAAGGTGGTGTTGCACCTGCCTCAGGTGGTCTGAGTCCCGCTCCGATTCAGAAGTGGGCGAGGTAGCCGCCGTCCACCACCAGGGTGTGCCCGGTCACGTAGCTGGCCGCCGGTGACGCCAGGAACACGGCGGCCCCGGCGATCTCGTCGGCCTGGCCCCAACGGCCTAGCGAGGTGCGTTGCTGCAGCCAGGCCAAGGTCTGTTCATCGCCTGTCATGGTGGCGTTGGCCTCGGTGGCAAAAAAACCCGGCGCGATGGCGTTGACGTTGATGCCCTGTGGGCCGAGTTCGGCCGCGAGCGCCCGGGTGAGGGCTTCGAGCGCGCCTTTGCTGGTGGTGTAGGCGGCGTCGCCGGCGCGCGCGATCGGCCCGGCAATGGAAGTCACGTTGATGATGCGGCCGAAGCCCTGTGCCCGCATGGGTAGGGCGGCCTCGCGGCACAGGTGCCAGGCCGAGACAAGGTTGGCCTCCAGCAGATCGCGCAAGGCTTGGGCGGGCAGTTGCTCCAGCGGTTGCCGGCGGCGCTGGCCCACGTTGTTGATCAGGATGTCCAGGCGGCCGCTCGTGGCCAGCACGCGGGCCACGGCTTGGGTGGCCGCGGCCTCGTCGGTCACGTCGAACGGCAGCACATGGAGCAGCGAACCGTTGGCGGTTTCGCTGGCGTGCTCCACGGCCGCGCGCAGGCTTTCAGCGTCTCGTCCATTGAGCCAGACCTCGGCGCCGTGGGCGGCGAGTGCCGAGGCCATGGCCAGGCCCAGGCCACGGCTGGCGCCAGTGACCAGGGCCACGCGGCCTTGCAGGGAGAAGAGGGGGGTGAGCGTCGGGCTGGAAGGGTTCACGCGAGAATTATCGGCGGGCACCCAGCCCGCCGAGCGACGTGTCTCAAGCCGTGAGTTCGGCCATGGCGGATTGCGGGAAGGCCAGATCAGGCTCCACGGTCTCCAGTGGCAGCGTGAAGTAGAAGGTACAACCCGCGCCCGGCGCCGTTTCCGACCAGATACGACCACCGTGGCGGTCGATGATGCGCTGCGCCAGGGCCAGGCCCGTGCCGGTCCCTTCGAAGTCCATCGAATGGTGCTGGCGCTGGAACATCACGAACAGGTTGTGCGCTTTTTCCAGATCGAAGCCGGCACCGTTGTCGCTTACGTAGAAAGTGCGGCCCCCCAAAGGATTGACCTTCCAGCCCACCTTGATGACGGCATCGCTGCGCTTGGCGGTGTACTTCACCGCGTTGTCGAGCAGGTTGCCCCAGGCCTGGGCCAGCAGCATGGCGTCGCCACGCACCATGGGCAGGTCCTGGTCAACCGTCCATTCGATGGTGCGGTTCGGATGTTCCTGTTTCAGGTGGGCGATCACGCCATGCAACAAGGGCGCCATCGGCACCGGTTGCGATTCCAGCGCCACGCGGCCCAACCGCGCGTATTCCAGCAGGCCTTCGATCATCAGGCTCATGCGCTTGGACGCCTTGGCAATGGAGGTCTGGTACTGGCGGGCCAGGTTGTCGGTGGACTCGCCGGTCTGCTCCTGCAGCAGGCTCACGAAGCTGGCGATGTGGCGCAGCGGCGCGCGCAGGTCGTGCGAAACCATGTGCGAGAACACGTCCAGGTCCTTGTTCGCGGCCACCAGCTGTTGCGTGCGTTCGGCCACGCGTTTTTCCAGCTCGCGGTTGAGGTCGTTCATCACGTCCTCCAGACTCTTGGCCGCGGTCATGTCGCGCGTGATGCTGGACAAGCCCTGCAGTTCGCCCACTTCGTTGCGCAAGGCGGTTAGAACGGTGTGCGCCCAGAAGCGCGAACCGTCCTCGCGCAGGCGCCAGCCGCGCGACTCCCACTGGCCGTGCTCCTTGGCCAAACGCAGCACCTGACCGGGATCGACCTCGTCCTCGCCCGCGTTGTCGGTGCACAGGAGGGTCTCGTAGGACTGACCCACGATCTGCGAGCGCTGGTGGCCATGCAGGCGCTGGGCGCTCTCGGTCCAGTCGACCACCGTGCCGGCCTCGTCCACAAAGTAGATGCAGTAGTCCTGGATGGCATCGACCATCAGGCGGTAGCGTTGCTCGCTGGCAAACAGCTCCTCGGAGCGTTCGCGCACACGTTCTTCCAGATCCTGGTTGGCGTGCAGCACAAACTCTTCGGTGCGGCGGCGCTCGGTGATGTCGTGCAGCTCGATGAAAAGACCTTCTATTTCACCGTTCTGCACGTCCGGGATGTAGTGGATTTCGAAGTAGTTTTTGCCACCGTCTGCGCTTGTGCGCTCGGCTTCAAAGTTCTGCGCCTGGCCGCCCAGTGTGGCCAGCACGCGCGTCATGATTTCGGGCAAGAGCTCGGGCCGCACCACTTCGCTCAGGTGCGAGCCCACCATGTCTTTGGGCTTCTTGCCGTAGCGTTGGGCGTGCGCATTGTTGGCAAAGCGGCAGACGAGATGCTTGTCGTAGTAGGCCAGGCGGGCTGGAATGCGGTCGGTGATGCTGCGCAGGATGGCGTCTTGCGGCGCATCAGCACTGTGGCCGGCGGGCACATTGCCCAGGTCGGCCACCATCGTGCTGGTGTGCAGGAAGCGGCCTTCGGCGTCGTAAACGGCGGTGGAGGTGAGGCGGGCCTGCAGAAAGTCGCCGTTGGCGCGGCACAGCGACAGCGTGAGTGGCTCGGTGCGGCCGCTGATCAGCAACTGCTCCACATGCTGTGAGGCCGCCTCGCGCGACGCGGGCGCAGCCAGATCGGTCAGCTTCCTGAACATCACCACTTCGTCACGGTCTGTGCCCAGCCAGTCCAGCAAGGTCTGGTTGATGTTGACGCATCGCAGCTCGGCGTCGAGTGCCAGCAGGCCGCAGGGCGCGTTGTCGTACAGGGCGCGGGCGGCGCTCAAGGCGGCCAGCAGTTCGTCGGTGATGGGTGCCAGCTGCTGCTCAGTGGTCGGTGCAGAGGTGTCCATGGTGGAAGGCTCCAGGTCGGTTCGGATCGGGGCAAAACATTGCGCGTACTTCCTTATCGGACGCTGGTGGCAAAAATTCAACTGGGTCCGATCACCGGAATGCGGGGTGGACCCGGTGCATTTCCGGCGAGAAAAAGCCCCGGGGCTTGCGCACCGGGGCTCTGGCGTTGTCTTGTAAGTGAATGCTTACAGTCCGGCGGCCTTTTTCAGGGCGGCGGCGCGGTCGGTGCGCTCCCAGAAGAACTCGGGCTCCTCCCGGCCAAAGTGGCCGTAAGCGGCGGTCTTGGTGTAAATCGGCCGCAGCAGGTCCAACATCTGGATGATGCCCTTGGGACGCAGGTCAAAGTGTTCATTCACCAGGGCTGCGATCTGCTCGTCGGGAATCACACCCGTGCCTTCCGTGTAAACCGTCACGTTCATCGGGCGGGCCACGCCGATGGCGTAAGCCACCTGGATCTGGCACTGCTTGGCCAGGCCGGCGGCCACGATGTTCTTGGCCACGTAACGCGCGGCATACGCCGCCGAGCGGTCCACCTTGGAGGGGTCTTTGCCCGAAAAGGCACCACCGCCGTGGGGGCAGGCGCCGCCGTAGGTGTCCACGATGATCTTGCGACCGGTAAGGCCACAGTCGCCCTGCGGGCCACCGATGACAAAACGGCCGGTCGGATTGATCAGGAACTTGGTGTCCTTCAGCCATTCCTTGGGCAGCACCGGCTTGATGATCTCCTCGATGATGGCTTCATTGAACGAAGCCTTCATCTTGGTGGGCGTCTCGCTCTGGTCGGGGCTGTGCTGGGTGGACAGCACCACGGTGTCGATGCTGTGCGGTTTGCCGTTCACGTAGCGCATGGTCACCTGGCTCTTGGCGTCAGGCCGCAGGAACGGCAGTCGGCCGTCCTTGCGCAACTGGGCCTGGCGCTCCACGAGGCGGTGCGCGTAGTAGATGGGCGCGGGCATCAGCTCGGGCGTCTCATCGCAGGCGTAGCCGAACATCAGGCCCTGGTCGCCAGCGCCAGTGTTCAGGTGGTCGTCGCTGGCGTGGTCCACGCCCTGGGCGATGTCGTTGCTCTGCTTGTCGTAGCAGACCATGACCGCGCAGCCCTTGTAGTCGATGCCGTACTCGGTGTTGTCGTAGCCGATGCGCTTCAGGGTGTCGCGCGCCACCTGGATGTAGTCCACATGTGCGTTGGTCGTGATCTCGCCGGCCAGCACCACCAGACCGGTGTTGCACAGCGTTTCGGCGGCCACGCGGCTGCGGGGGTCCTGCTCAAAAATTGCGTCGAGGATCGCGTCGGAGATCTGGTCGGCAACCTTGTCGGGGTGGCCTTCAGAGACGGATTCGGAGGTGAAAAGAAAGTCGTTCGCCATGGTTAAACTCCAAGTTGGTTGATCGGCGTTGCCGGTCACTCAGAGTTCGGCGAACGCTTTAGCGGAATTTATGAATCGCCCCGCAATTAGTTCAGTAACTCGGCGATGCGCGGATTCTAGACCAAGCCCCATGCCCTGACTGTCCCCCGGACACCTTGTGCCCGGGGCCATCCCCCCAACGCCTTGGCCTCGCTAGTCCACATCCTCTTTCGCACCCTGAGCCTGCTGCCGCTGCCGCTGTTGCACGCCATGGGCTGCGCATTGGGCTGGCTGAGTTTCCTGATCTCCGGTCGGTACCGGCACCGTCTGCTGGCCCATGCCAGGCAGGCGGGTTACCCGCTGCGCACGGCTTTGGCATCAGTGGGCGAGGCGGGCAAGCTGGTGGCCGAGCTCCCGCGCCTGTGGCTGGGCCGCCCGGTCCGGGTGGGCTGGGAAGG
>NZ_JALHLX010000172.1 GCF_022844385.1 Hydrogenophaga sp.
GGATCAGCCCCGGCGAGATAGATCACCAGGCCAGGATCGAAGCGGCGCTCCAGTTCTTCCAGCGCGCGTTCCAACGCTTCGAGATATTCGGCGTCGCCACAACCATCGGGCAGTTCCACGTCCAGATCGCTCGGCTCCTTGCGGAACGGGAAGTTCTTCGCGCCGTGCAGCGAGAGCGTGAACACGGAGTCGTCTTGGGCAAAGATCTTTGCTGTGCCATTGCCCTGGTGCACGTCGAGATCGACGATGGCCACGCGCAACATGCCGCGTGCCCGGTGGGCTCGCGCGTGTTCGGCCTGCATCAGTCGGGCGGCCACGGCAGCATCGTTGAACACGCAGAAGCCGCTGCCCTTGTCGGCGTAGGCGTGGTGGGTACCCCCGGCCAGGTTGGCTGCCAGACCAGCGCCGCCCAAGGCGCGGCGACAGGCCTGCACCGTGGCACCCACCGAGCGGCGCGCCCGTTCGGCCATGGCCGGGCTCCAGGGAAAACCGATCTCGCGCTGGGCCACCGGCGCCAGGGTGCCGGTGCGCACGGCGTCTATATAGGTGGGGGTGTGCACCAACGCCAGTTCGCCGTCGCTCGCCGGCTCGGCCTCGCGCAGTTCCACCTGTGGCAACTCGCGGGCCAGGCGTTCGCGCAGCCGGGCGTACTTGGCCATCGGAAAACGGTGCCCTTCGGGCAGCGGCAGGACGAAGTGGTCGGCGTAAAAAGCTTGCAAGGCGGTGCGCACAGGGAAGGGAAAGACACGGGATTGTGTCCGCCTCGGGTATTCGACGGGCGGGCTCCGCCTTTTAGTCCTTGCTGCCTAGAATGGTGCAGCGCAGCAAAAAGCACTTGCGCCGCACCGGGTAATCCCTATAATTGCGATCATGTTGCAGTGCAGCAATGTGAACAAAAAGCAAAAGCGTCCAGACAGCGCCGTGTTCCCAGCAGCCTTCAACTAAACCCTGTTTCACCCAAGTTTAGGAGTACGAATATGCTGACCGCCGAACAAATGATTGCCGCCCAGAAAGCCAACATCGAGACCATTTTCGGTCTGACCCAGAAAGCCTTCGAAGGCGTGGAAAAGCTGGTTGAACTGAACATGCAAGCCACCAAGGCCGCCATGTCCGAGTCCGCCAACAGCACCCAGGCCCTGCTCAGCGTCAAAGACGCCCAGGAACTGCTGACGCTGCAAGCCAGCCTGATGCAGCCCCTGGCCGAAAAGACCGTGGCTTACAGCCGCCACCTCTACGACATCGCCCAGGGCACGACCGCCGAATTCGGCAAGGCCGCTGAAGCCCAAGCCAGCGACACCCAGAAGAAATTCATGGCCGTCGTGGACAACGCTTCCAAGAACGCCCCCGCCGGTTCCGAAACCGCCGTGGCCGTGATGAAGAGCGCCGTGTCCGCCGCCAACAACGCCATGGAATCGGTGCAGAAGGCTGTCAAGCAAGCCACCGAAATGGCCGAAGCCAACTTCAACACCGTGACGGCTTCGGCTGTGAACGCTTCGAAGTCGGTTGCCAAAAAGCGCTGAACAAGCGGTTGATCGTGCCGTTGATCGGCGACTTGAAGAATCGCTCCAAGCCGCAAACTAGGATCACTGCACGATCTGCCTGACCCACACGGGAACAGGTTTCAGATCAAACCCGTTCTCTTGGTTGTCTCCTCGGGTCCTTTTCGAAATTCGATTTCATCGGACCCCTTAAGCCCCCCGCCGCAAGGCTGGGGGCTTTTTTTATGGTCTTGAGCCAACGGCCCCATTCACCGGCTTCAGCCGGGCCAGCTGGGTTTTGAGCTGCGGGAGCGCTGCCAGCATGGCCGCCCGACCCGCCTCAATGGAGCGTTTGCGCGATGCAAAGTCGGCGCTGCCCACGCCGGCCAGCGCGGGACGCACCACCACATCAGCGGTGGCCAGTTCATGGCGGTTGATGCTCTGGCCCATGATGGCGAAAGTCTGCAACAACACGCGGATGTTGCCCACGGCCAGGTTGCCTTCGGGCGCGCTGGAGATGTCCACCGCCATCACCACCTCGGCCCCCATGTCGCGCGCCTGCTGCACGGGCACGGGCGCCACCAGTCCGCCATCCACGTATTCGCGCCCTGCGATGGCCACAGGTGCGAAAAGGCCGGGCACAGCACTCGATGCGCGCACGGCTTGCGCCACGTCACCCCGGCGGAACAAGACGCCCTGCCCCGTGCCCAGGTCGGTCGCCAGCACCCCCAGGGGCAGCGCCATGCTCTCGATCGTGCGACCGTCCACCGCCTGGCTCACATAGCGCGCCAGCGCATCACCACGCAGCAGGCCGCGACCCAGGATGGGCAAGGCCCAGTCGGTCAGGGTGACTTCGTCCATGGTCATGGCCACCCGCTCCAGCTCGGTGGGGGTTTTGCCGCTGGCGTAGAGCGCGGCCACCAGACTGCCGGCCGAGGTACCGGTCACAAATTCGGGACGGATGCCGTTTTCTTCCAGCACCTGGATCACGCCCACATGGGCGAAGCCGCGCGCGGCGCCCCCACCCAGCGCCAGCCCCAGGCGGGGCGCCCGCATGGGCGGCGCGACAGTGGGCGGCTGAGCCTGCGGTGGCGACACCGGAGGCACGCCCACAGGGCCTTGCACCGTGCTGCAGGCCGCCAGAAAGGCCAGGCTCAGCACAAGACCCCAGATGCGGCAATACTTATTGAGAACAATTCGCGTTAGTGTTAGCATCGCCCTATTATCCCGGACTCCAGACAAGCCAGCGCCCCCCGCGCACCGCTTGTTTCCCACATCGCAACTCCCAAGAGGATCCCCATGACCGCGTTTCGCAAACTCTCGATTGCTCTGGCCGCTGTGGCTGCCACGCTCGGCCTGCAGGGCCAGGCCGTGGCCCAGGACAAGGTGCTCAACCTGTACTCGGCGCGCCACTACCAGACCGACGAGGTGATGTACGACACCTTCACCAAAACCACCGGCATCAAGATCAACCGCGTGGATGCCGACGACGCCGGCATCGTGGCGCGCCTGCGCGCCGAAGGTGCTGCGTCGCCCGCCGACGTGATCTTGCTGGTGGACGCTGCCCGCATGGCATCGGCCGACAGCCAGGGCCTGTTCCAGCCGATCCAGTCGGCCAAGCTGGACGCCGCCATTCCCGCCAACCTGCGTGCTGCGCCCGGCGAAGGCGGCGTGACCTGGACCGGTTTTTCGACCCGCGCCCGCGTGATCGTGTACGACCCGATGCGTGTCAAGGCCGCCGACGTGGCGACCTATGAACAACTCGCCGATGCCAAGCTCAAGGGCCTGGTCTGCACCCGCTCGGGCTCACACCCCTACAACCTGTCGCTGTTCGCCACCGTGGTCGAACGCCTGGGTGACCAGAAGGGCGAAGCCTGGCTCAAAGGTGTGGTGGACAACATGGCGCGCGCACCCAAGGGTGGCGACACCGACCAGATCAAGGCCGTGGCCTCGGGCGAATGTGGCGTGGCGCTGACCAACACCTATTACATCGCCCGCCTCATCAAGTCGGACAAGCCGGAAGACCGCGCCGTGATGGAGAAGGTGCGCATCGTGTTCCCCAACCAGTCCACCAGCGGCACCCACGTGAACATTGCAGGCGCTGCCGTGGCCAAGCATGCAAAGAATCGTGACAACGCGATCCAGTTCATGGAGTTCCTGGCCAGCCCGTTTGCACAAGATTATTTTGCCAACGGCAACAACGAGTTCCCGGCAGTCAAAGGTTTGAAGGTCGCCAACCCTGCCATCAAGGCCATGGGCGGTGACAACTTCAAGGCCGAGACGGTACCGCTGGCCTCAGTCGCGAAAAACATGACCAAAGTGCAGCAGATGCTCGACCGGGTCGGCTACAAGTAAGCCCAGCCCTCTTGAGTGCAAAGGCCCGCGATCGCGGGCCTTTTGTTTTGTGCGTCAGTACACCTGGGGCACGTGAATCTCGCCTGGCACCTGGTGGCGCCGGTAGCCTTCGTGCCGCACGCGTTCGGGCAACGTGATGGTCGGCCTCTCAACCTCGCCATAGGGCATCTGGTGCAGCAGGTGGTGGATGCAATTCAGCCGCGCCTTCTTCTTGTCGTCGGCCTGCACCACCCACCAGGGTGACTCGGGAATGTGGGTGCGCTCCAGCATCACCTCTTTGGCCTTGGTGTAAAGCTCCCAGCGGCGGCGGCTTTCCAGGTCCATGGGGCTGAGCTTCCACTGCTTGAGCGGGTCGTGGATGCGGCCCAGGAAGCGCAGGTGCTGCTCTTCATCGGAGATGGAAAACCAGTACTTGATGAGCTGGATGCCCGAGCGCACCAGCATCTTCTCGAACTCGGGCACCGAGCGGAAAAACTCCTCGTACTGCTCGTCATTGCAGAAGCCCATGACACGCTCCACGCCGGCGCGGTTGTACCAGCTGCGGTCGAACAGCACCATCTCGCCCGCGGCGGGCAGGTGCGCCGCGTAGCGCTGGAAGTACCACTGCGTTCGCTCGCGGTCGTTGGGCGCGGGCAGCGCGGCCACCCGGCACACGCGCGGATTCAGGCGCTGCGTGATGCGTTTGATGACGCCGCCCTTGCCCGCCGCGTCGCGACCTTCAAAAACAATCACCACCTTGTGCCCGGTGGCGACCACCCAGTCCTGCAGCTTCACCAGCTCGGCCTGCAGGCGGAACAGCTCCCGAAAGTACTGCTGCCGTTCGGCTTTGTGCCGCTTCAAGGCCTCGGCGTCCTGCGACTCGTCGACCCGGTCTTCGATCTCCATTTCCAGCTCTTCGTCGTAACCGTCCATCAAATCGGTGTGGATGCGGCGCAGCAACTCGTCCTGACTGTCGAACATGGGGACTCCGTGAGGGCAAAAGGCTTCAGGCTAGGCGCGGTTGGTGACAGCCTCATGACGGACACCTGCCGCATAATCCAACGCTGATTGACGTTTACGTCAACGTCAAACATTCCTTCAACGACACAGGAGCACACCATGGACATTCAAGGCAAGGTTTTCATCGTCACCGGCGGCGCGTCGGGCTTGGGCGAAGGCACGGCGCGCATGCTCGCTGCCAACGGCGGCAAGGTCGTCATTGCCGACATGCAAGTGGAAAAAGGCGAGGCTGTGGCCAAGGAAATTGGCAGCGCGTTCGTGAAGTGCGACGTGAGCAGCGAGGCCGACGGCCAGGCCGTGGTCGCCCAGGCCCTGACCATGGGCAAGCTCATGGGCCTGGTGAACTGCGCGGGCATCGCACCGGCCGAGAAGACCGTGGGCAAGAACGGCGCGCACAACCTGGGCGTCTACACCAAGACCATCATGGTCAATCTGGTGGGCAGCTTCAACATGATCCGCCTCGCGGCCGATGCGATGTGCAAGAACGAGCCCGAAGCCACGGGCGAGCGCGGCGTGATGATCAGCACCGCCAGCGTGGCCGCGTACGACGGCCAGATCGGCCAGGCCGCCTACGCGGCGAGCAAGGGCGGCATTGTGGGCATGACGCTGCCGATCGCACGCGACCTTTCGCGCAACGGCATCCGCAACATGACGATTGCCCCCGGTATCTTCGGCACGCCCATGCTGTTCGGCATGCCGCAGGAAGTGCAGGACGCACTGGCCGCCAGCGTGCCCTTCCCAAGCCGCCTGGGCACGCCGGCCGACTACGCCAAGCTGGCCAAGCACATCATCGAGAACGACATGCTCAACGGCGAGGTGATCCGTCTGGATGGCGCGATTCGCCTGGCACCACGCTGAGTGCAGCCTGGCGTCAGAGGTAGGCGGTGCGAGCCTGCTTGAAATCGATCCGGCCCTGCACCACCTTCTCCAGCGCGTCGTGGCGCAGGCTGCGCATGCCCATGCTCACGGCCATGTCGAAGATCACATTGGGGCGGGCGCGGTCCTGAATGAGTGAACGAAT
>NZ_JALHLX010000173.1 GCF_022844385.1 Hydrogenophaga sp.
GCCACGCGTTACCAGCAGTCCAACCAGTGGGCGCTGGAGACCCTGGCCTCAGCCGCCGAGCCGGGGGTGGGCAGCCGCGAGCAGGCCCAGGCCTGGCTGCGCTTCAAGGGCTACCAGCCGACCACTTTGCAACTGGGTGCGCTCACGCGGCTCGGTGCGCGCGTGAGTTCGGCCCACATCGCGTTCGACGACCACCCGAACGAAAAGCGTTTTTCCGACCGCATCGAGACGGTGACGGTGGACTCGGCGTTTGTCTGGCTGGAGCGGGCCGGTCTGGCAGGACCGCCGCAGCGGCTCGCCCCGTGACTGCACAGACCGCACTCCGGACTCATCATATGAAAAATGATGATCAGAGGTTGACCTTCATACTCAAATCAATATACTTTCCTCTTGCTTCATTTTTTAACCCCGCGTGCACAGAGTGCCCACGGAGCGTTGGAAGTCCCGGGTGCTGTGGCCGTTGGCCCAACCGCCCGGATGTCTGAAGAAGGCTTCCTCCCGGCGTTGCGCCCCGCAACGCGCGTTCCCACGGTCGTGCACCAGCCGATCCCGTCCATCCCCCTGTTTCATGGCCCGGCGACGTCCGGGCCGAGCCATTTTCTGAAACGGCGGCGGTGATCGGCTTTCCTGTCTGGAGGGCAGAACACCCATGTGTGGAATTGCAGGAGAAATCCGGTTTGACGGCGAGCCCGTCGATGTGGCGGCGCTCAGCCGCATGAACGAGCGGCAGCAGCCGCGCGGACCCGATGGCCAGGGTCTGCATGTGAGCGATCGCTTCGGTTTTGGCCACCGCCGGCTGAAGATCATGGATTTGTCCGAAGCCGCGCAGCAACCCATGTTCGACCCGGCGCTGGGTGCCGGCATTGTCTTCAACGGCGCTGTCTACAACCACGCCGACCTGCGCGAAGAGCTCGAAGCGGCCGGCTACCACTTTCACTCCACCGGCGACACCGAGGTGCTGCTCAAGGCCTGGCACGCCTGGGGACCGGACTTCGTGAAGCGGCTCAATGGCATGTTTGCCTTCGCCATCTGGGAGCGCGACAGCGGGCGTGTGCTGCTCGGACGCGACCGGCTGGGCATCAAGCCACTGTACCTGGCGCCCATCACGGGTGGCCTGCGCTTTGCCTCCAGCCTGCCTGCGCTGCTGGCCGCCGGCGGCATCGACACCGCCATCGACCCGGTGGGCCTGAACCACTACCTCTCGTTGCACGCCATCGTGCCGCCACCGCACACCCTCCTGCGAGGTGTGCGCAAGCTCGCACCCGGCTCGCTGCTGCAGATCGAGGCCGACGGCACCTCCAAAGAACACAGTTTCTGGTCGCTGAGCTACGAGCGCGACGCGGCCGATGAAGCCCGCTCCTTCGACGACTGGCGCGAGATCTTGCTGGGTGGACTGCGTGCCGCCGTGAAGCGCCGGCTCGTGGCCGATGTGCCGGTGGGCGCGTTGCTCTCGGGCGGTGTCGATTCGAGTCTCATCGTGGGCCTGATGGCCGAAGCCGGTGTGCGCGACCTGCGCACCTACAACGTGGGCTTTGAAGATGTGGGCGGTGAGAAGGGCAACGAGTTCGAATACGCCGACCTCGTGGCGCAGCGCTTCGGCACCGTGCACGAGCGCATCTTCGTGCCAGAGGCCGAGCTGCTCAACCGACTGCCCGAAGCCATTGCCGCGATGAGCGAGCCCATGGTCAGCCACGACTGCATCGGTTTCTACCTGCTGAGCGAAGCGGTGTCGCGCCACAGCAAGGTGGTGCAGAGCGGGCAGGGTGCCGACGAGGTGTTCGGCGGCTACCACTGGTACCCCAAGCTGCAGGGCAGCACCCAGCCGGTGGCCGACTACCTGGCCGCTTTCTGCGACCGCGACCACGCCGAGATGCGCGACGTGGTGCAGGACCGTTACCTCACCGGCGACGTGACGGCCAGCTTCATCGCCAGCCGGCTCACCGCGCCCGGTGCCAGCGACCCGGTCGACCAAGCCTTGCGCATGGACACCACGGTGATGCTGGTGGACGACCCGGTCAAGCGCGTGGACAACATGACCATGGCCTTTGGCCTGGAAGCCCGGGTTCCTTTCCTCGATCACGAACTGGTGGAGCTCGCGGCGCGCATCCCCGCGCGCCACAAGCTCGCCGGCGGCGGCAAGGGCATCCTTAAAGAGGCCGCGCGCAGGGTGATTCCGTCCGAGGTGATCGACCGGCCCAAGGGCTATTTTCCGGTGCCCGCGCTCAAGCACCTGCGCGGCCCGGTGCTGGAAAGCGTGCGCGATGCGCTGAACAGCCAGGCAGCGCGCGAACGCGGCCTGTTTCGCCCGGCCTATGTGCAGCAGCTGCTCGACGACCCCTCGGCCCACATGACGCCGCTGCGCGGCTCCAAGTTGTGGCAGCTGGGTCTGCTCGAACTCTGGCTGCAGCAACACGTGCGTTGAAAGGAGACACGACCATGCTTCGCAAACAAGCCCAACGCGCCCTGCGGCTCGGCCGCGCGCCCATGCTCCAGGCGGATGCCCGCGGCCAGTCGCCCGAGCGGACCGACGTGGTCCTGCCCTGCGGCTGGGGTCGGCTGATTGCCGGCCACACCTTCAGCGATGCGGCCGCCATCGCCGCGGCGCTGCTGCAGGAAGAACCCGGCCAGCGCGACATCGCCTTCTACCTCGACAAGCCGCACGTGGTGGTGGCGCATGCGCCCAGCCAGCTGTTTGTCGATCCGTCGGAAACCTTCCGCCTCTGGCTCAACGCCTACACGCCGCAGCGTGCGGTGCGCCGCGGCTTCACCATCCGCCGCCTGCGCTCGCGCGCCGACGTAGCCGCCATCAACGCGATCTACCGCGCGCGCCGCATGGTGCCTGTGGACCCGGCCCGTGTGTGGGGCGAGCGTGCGCAGCGCCAGGTGGTTTACGCGCTGGCCGAAGACCGGCACACCGGCGAAGTGATCGGTGTGGCCATGGGGCTGGACCACGCCGAGGCGTTTGGGGATGCCGAGCCCGGCGCCAGCCTGTGGGCACTGGCGGTCTCGCCGCAGGCCAGCCACCCGGGCATTGGCGAAGCGCTCACGCGCTACCTGGCCGAACACTTCCAGGCGCGCAGCCGCGCGTTCATGGACCTTTCGGTGCTGCACGACAACAGCTCGGCCATCGCGCTGTACAAGAAGCGAGGCTTCCAGAACATCCCGGTGTTCGCGGTGAAGCGGCGCAACGCCATCAACGAGCCGCTGTTCACCGGCCAGGGCGGTGCCACCGACGGGCTCAACCCCTACGCCCGCATCATCGTGGACGAGGCTCAGCGGCGCGGCATCCGGGTGGAGGTGGTGGATGCGGAAAACGGCTACTTCAAGCTCAGCCACGGCGGGCGCAGCGTGGTCTGCCGCGAGTCGCTGAGCGAACTCACCAGCGCCGTGGCCATGAGCCGCTGTGCCGACAAACGCGTGACCGCGCGCCTGCTGGCCCAGGCCGGCCTGAAGGTGCCGCAGCAGGCGCTGGCCGCCGACGCCGAAGCCAACGCTGCCTTCCTGCGCGAGCAAGGTGCCGTCGTGGTCAAGCCGGTCGATGGTGAGCAGGGCAAGGGCATCAGCGTCAACCTCACCGATGCCGACGACGTGGAGGCCGCGATCGAAAACGCCAGCCAGTTCGGCGAGCGTGTGTTGCTGGAGCAGTTTTGTGAAGGGCAGGACCTGCGCATCGTCGTGATCAACCACCAGGTGGTGGCCGCGGCCATCCGCAAACCCGCCACCGTGGTGGGCGACGGCCAGTCCAGCATCGCGCAGCTGATCGACAAGCAAAGCCGCCGCCGCGCTGCGGCCACCGGGGGCGAGTCGCGCATTCCGGTGGACGGCGAAACGCGCCGCTGCATCGGCCTGCAGGGCCACAAGCTCGACGACGTGCTGCCCTTCGGGCGGTCCCTGGCTGTGCGCAAGACCGCCAACCTGCACACCGGCGGCACCATCCACGACGTCACGGCGCAGCTGCACCCCGCGCTCAAGAGCGCCGCCGAACACGCCAGTCGCGTGCTCGACGTGCCCGTGACCGGACTCGACTTCCTCGTGCCTGCGGTCGACGGTCCCGAGCACGTGATCATCGAAGCCAACGAGCGCCCCGGCCTGGCGAACCACGAACCCCAACCCACCGCGCAGCGGTTTGTCGACCTGCTGTTTCCCCAGACTTCCTTTGACGAGGTGCCCGCTTGACCCAGACCCCAAAGACCGTTTCCGCCCCCGCGCCCCTGCCCGCCATCGACTACGCGTTCCTTGAAGAAACGCTGCTGCAGCTGCTCGCCATTCCCAGCCCCGTGGGCCTCACCGACGCCGTGGTGCGCTACACCGCCAGCCGGCTCGATGCCATCGGCATTCCCTACGAGATCACGCGCCGCGGCGCCATCCGCGCCACGCTCAAGGGGCGCGAGCCGCGCCCGGCGCGCGCCATCGTGGCCCACCTGGACACACTGGGCGCGATGGTGCGCGAGATCAAGCCCAACGGCCGCATCGGCATCGTGCCCATCGGCAGCTGGTCGTCGCGCTTTGCCGAGGGTGCGCGCCTCACCGTGTTCACCGACACACAACAGCTGCGCGGCACCTGCCTGCCGCTCAAGACCTCGGGCCATGCCTACGGCGACGAAATCGACACCCAGCCGTCGAGCTGGGACCATGTGGAGGTGCGCGTCGATGTGCCCTCGCACAGTGCGCACGACCTCAACGCGGCCGGCATCAACGTGGGCGACTGGATCGCCTTCGACCCGCAGCCCGAGCTGCAGCCCGGTGGCTACATCAACTCGCGCTACCTCGACGACAAGGCCGCCGTGGCCGTGCTGCTGGCGGCTTGCAAGGCGATCGTTGACAGCGGCGTGAAGCTGGTGGTGGATGCACATCCGCTCTTCACCATCACCGAAGAGGTGGGCTCGGGTTCGTCGGCCGCATTGCACGGCGACATTGCGGAAATGGTGAGCCTGGACATCGCGATTGCCGCGCCCGGCCAGAACACCGACGAGCGCGCCGCCACCATCTGCGTGCAGGACCAGGCCGGCCCGTTCGACTACCACCTCACGCACAAGCTGATCGACCTGGCCAAGGCGCACGGCATCGCGCATCGGCGCGACGTGTTCCGCTTCTACCGCTCCGACTCCGCCGCTGCGGTGGAAGCCGGCAACGACATCCGCACTGCGCTCATCGGCTTTGGCGCCGACGCTTCACACGCCCAGGAGCGCACGCACCGCGATTCTCTGCAGGCACTGGCCGGACTCACCGTGGCCTACATGTTGTCCGAGCCTGTGGCGCGCCGCGACCGCAAGTCCATGGGCTCGCTGGAAGGTTTCACCGAACAGCTCAAGCCCGGCGACATGGGCGTGGCCACCACGCCGTTGCCCGACCCGGTGCAGTTTCTGGAGGCGGACGGCACGGTGTCGCCAGAGGGCACGGGGCAAGCCTGAGCCTGTGCGTCTGGGCGGAGACCGGGCGCCTGCGCTGCTGTTCGACCGTGAGTTGGCTAGCGGTCTGAAGTCTGCATGGAGCGCACAATGGCCCCATGCCAGCGAACGAGGACAGCCCGCCGCACAACCCAGGGGATACGTCAGGGACCCAGGCGTTGCCGTGGGAAGGAGATCAACCCTACCGCCTGCTGTTCGACGCCCATCCCCAGCCCATGTGGGTGTTCGACCAGGACAGCAAGCGCATGCTGGCCGTCAACGCGGCGGCCATCACGCGCTACGGATACACGCGCGAAGAATTCCTGCGG
>NZ_JALHLX010000174.1 GCF_022844385.1 Hydrogenophaga sp.
TCGAACAAGCTGGTGTCGTTTGACGTGCGCGTGGTGGCCGCCACCTCGCGCGACCTGCAGCAGATGGTGCGCGACGGCAGCTTTCGCGAAGACCTGTACTACCGCCTCAACGTGTTGCCGATCCGGGTGCCGCCGTTGCGCGAGCGGCAGGACGACATTGCGCTGCTGATCGAAGCGCTGTGCGAAGACATCGCCGCGCGCGGTGGCGGCGCGCAACTGGAGCTCAACCCCGACGCGCAGGCCCTGCTGGCAGCGCAACCCTGGCGCGGCAACATCCGCGAGTTGCGCAACGTGCTGGAGCAGCTCGCGCTGCGCAGCGACACGCACCACATCGCGGGCGCCCAGGTGGGCATGGTGTTGCAGGAAGCAGGCTTGCCGGCGCTGGCGCCGGCAGCATCGGTTCGTGTTCAGCCGCATGCTGCGGCGGTGGATGCGCTGCGCCCGCTGCCCCAGCAGATCGCCGAGCTGGAACACCGCGCCATTGCGCAGGCGCTGGTGCACACCGGCGGCAACCGCACGGCGGCGGCGAAGCTGCTGGGCATCTCGCGCGCGAGCTTCTACGACCGGCTTGCGGCGATGGGTTTTTTGTCTGAAGTTCAGACGATCGACTGAAATGCAGACGGCCTGGTCTGAATCATTCGTCTGAAATCCAGACGAATTGGCCAGCGCTGTTTGAAAAATCGCAGCGAAATCAAAGGTCTGCAAACTGGCACGAAGCCTGCAATGTGAGGGCACGGCCCAAGGCTGTGAATCGTCCAAAACCAGGAGACAAGACATGACAAACCCCACCCGCCGCCTGGCGGTCATCGCGCTCGCCTGTACCGCCGCCTTCGGCTCCCAGATGGCCATGGCCCAGGCCAACAAGGGCGAGATCCGCATCGCGCACATCCACAGCAAGACCGGCCCGCTCGAGGCCTACGCCAAGCAGACCCAGGTCGGTCTGATGATGGGCCTGAGCTACGCCACCGGCGGCACCATGATGGTGGCGGGCAAAAAGATCGTGGTGATCGAGAAGGACGACCAGGGCAAGCCCGACGTGGGCAAGAGCCTGCTGGCCGCCGCCTACGCGGACGACAAGGTGGACCTCGCCATCGGCCCGACCGCCTCGCCCGTGGCGCTGGCCATGCTGCCAGTGGCCGAGGAGTACAAGAAGATCCTGCTGGTTGAGCCCGCCGTGGCCGACTCGATCACCGGTGACAAATGGAACAAGTACATCTTCCGCACCGGTCGCAACAGCAGCCAGGACGCGGCCGCCAACGCCGTGGCACTCGACCAGCCGGGCAACGTGGTGGCTATGCTGGCCAACGACAACGCCTTCGGCCGTGACGGCGTGAACGCCGCCAAGGACTTCATCAAGAAGGCCAAGATCGTGCACGAGGAATACCTGCCCGTGGGCACGACCGACTTCACCGCCGGCCTGCTGCGCATCGTCGACAAGCTCAAGGACCAGCCGGGCACCAAGTACATCTCGGTGGGCTGGTCGGGCGCGCCCACGCCGTTCAGCAAGATCGCCGAAATGGACCTGGAAAAACGCTACGGCATCAAGCTCGCCACGGGCGGCAACATCCTGCCCGCGATGGTGGCCTACAAGCAGTTCCCGGGCATGGAAGGCGCGCTGTACTACTACTTCGGCATCCCGAAGAACCCGATCAACGACGCCATGGTGGCCGAGCACTACAAGCAGTTCAAGACGCCGCCGGATTTCTTCACTGCCGGTGGTTTCTCGGCGGCGATGGCGGTGGTCACGGCGCTGAAGAAAACCAACGGTGACACCAACACCGAGAAGCTCATCAGCACCATGGAAGGCATGAGCTTCGACACGCCCAAGGGCAAGATGACCTTCCGCAAGGAAGACCATCAGGCCATGCAGAGCATGTACCACTTCAAGATCAAGGTGGACCCGGCGTTTGCTTGGGGCGTGCCTGAGCTGGTGCGCGAGATCAAGCCAGAAGATTTGGCGATCCCCATCCGGAATAAAAGGTAAGAACCCCCTGCGCCGCTGACGCGGCTTCCCCTTGGAAAGGGGGACAACACCTGCGGCCCGGCAAAGCCGGTTCCGCGGTGTTTCTGGAAGTTCGCCGCACGTGCGGCTCACGGCACACCGCGGCCTCATGCGGAGAGTCCTTCATGCTTGAAACCCAGAACCTCACGGTCCGCTTCGGCGGGCACGTGGCGGTGAGTGCTGTCTCCTGCGCGTTCGCGCCGGGCACGCTCACCGCCATCGTCGGCCCCAACGGCGCCGGCAAGACGACCTACTTCAACCTGATCTCGGGACAGATCAAGGCCAGCGCGGGCAGCGTGCGCCTGGGTGGCCACGACATCTCCTCGCTGGGCGCACCGGCACGCGCTCAGGCCGGGCTGGGCCGGGCGTTTCAGCTGACCAACCTGTTCCCCAACCTCACGGTGCAGGAAAACGTGCGCCTGGCGGTGCAGGCCAAGGCGAAGGCGGGCCTGAATCTCTGGCGCATCTGGAGCGACCGGCGCGACTTGCTGGAGCGCGCTGATGAAGTGCTGGAAGCGGTGGCGCTGGCCGACAAGTGCGACGCGCTGGCCAGCAGCCTGCCGCACGGCGACCAACGCAAGCTGGAGGTGGCCATCCTGATGGCGCTCGATCCACTGGTCTTCATGTTCGACGAACCCACCGCCGGCATGAGCGTGGACGAGGTGCCGGTGGTGCTGAACCTGATCCGCCAGCTCAAGAACGACAAGACCAAGACCATCCTGCTGGTCGAACACAAGATGGACGTGGTGCGCGAACTCTCGGACCGCATCATCGTGCTGCACAACGGCGAACTGGTGGCCGACGGCGACCCCGCCACGGTGATCGCCTCGCCCGTGGTGCAGCAGGCCTACCTCGGCATCAATTCCACGGAAGAGGAGCCGGCATGAACAACCTGCTGACCCTGCAAGGGGTTCACACGCATATCGGCGCGTACCACATCCTCCACGGCGTGGACTTGGTCGTACCCGCCAACCAGCTCACCATGCTGCTGGGCCGCAACGGCGCCGGCAAGACCACCACGCTGCGCACCATCATGGGCCTGTGGCACGCCAGCCAGGGCACGGTGGTGCTCGATGGCGTGGACATCACGAAACAACCCACACCCGACACCGCACAGAGCGGCGTGGCCTACGTGCCCGAGAGCATGGGCATCTTCTCCGACCTCTCGGTGCGCGAGAACATGCTGCTGGCCGCGCGCGGCGCGCGCACGCTCGACGACATCGACACCACACGGCTCGAATGGATCTTCGGCCTGTTCCCGGCCATCAAGAAGTTCTGGCTGCACCCGGCCGGCAAACTGAGCGGCGGGCAGAAGCAGATGCTCGCGGTCTCGCGCGCCATCGTCGAGCCGCGCAAGCTGCTGCTGATCGACGAGCCCAGCAAGGGCCTGGCGCCCGCGATCATCCAGAACATGATCGCGGCCTTCCGCGAACTCAAGGCCGCCCAGACCACCATCCTGCTGGTCGAACAAAACTTCAACTTTGCGCGCCAGCTCGGCGACTCCGTGGCCGTGATGGACGACGGGCGCGTGGTGCACAGCGGATCGATGGCCGAACTCGCCGCAGACGAATCCATGCAATCCCGGTTGCTGGGCCTCTCCCTCGGAGCACACCAATGACATTGCTCAAAGCCGACTTCGACTGGAAGCCGCTCGCACTCGTGCCCGCGCTCGCACTGATCGCACTGCCCGCTGTGGGCAGCGGCTCCACCTGGATCACGCTCACGGTGGCGGGCCTCGCCATGGGCATGATCATCTTCATCATCGCCTCGGGCCTCACGCTGGTGTTCGGCCTGATGGATGTGCTCAACTTCGGCCACGGTGTGTTCATCGCGCTCGGCGCCTTCGTGGCCACCACCGTGCTGGCGAGCATGACCAGCTACACCCAGGCCGACAGCCTGTGGCTCAACCTCATGGCCCTGCTGCCCGCCATGCTGGTGGCCATGGCCGTGGCCGGCGCGCTGGGCTGGGTGTTCGAGCGCCTGATCATCCGCCCGGTGTACGGCATGCACCTGAAGCAGATCCTCATCACCATGGGCGGCATGATCATTGGCGAAGAGCTGATCAAGGTCATCTGGGGTCCGGGACAGATCGCGCTGCCCTTGCCCGAAACCCTGCGCGGCTCTTTCATCTTCGGTGACGCGGCGGTGGAAAAATACCGGCTGCTCGCGGTGCTGGTGGGCATGGCCGTGTTCGCCGCCATGGTGTGGACGCTCAACCGCACCAAGGTCGGCCTGCTGGTGCGCGCCGGTGTGCAGGACCGCGAGATGGTCGAGTCGCTCGGCTACCGCATCCGCCAACTGTTCATCGGTGTGTTTGTGGTGGGCAGTGCGCTCGCGGGCCTGGGCGGTGTGATGTGGGGCCTGTACCAGCAGACCGTGTTGCCGCAGATGGGCGCGCAGGTCAATGTGCTGATCTTCATCGTCATCATCATCGGCGGCCTGGGTTCCACCACGGGGGCGCTCATCGGCGCGCTGCTGGTCGGCCTGATGGCCAACTACACCGGCTTCCTGGCTCCCAAGGTCGCGCTTTTTTCGAACATCGCGCTGATGGTGGCGATTCTCTTGTGGCGGCCTCAGGGCGTTTACCCGGTCACGAACCGATAAGGAGCCGACCATGATTTCCCGACTCCTGTCCAACGACCTGCCGCGCAGCCGCTGGCTCACAGCCTTGCTGGTGATCCTGTTCCTCGGTCTGCTGTTCGCGCCCTTTCTGTTCCCCGGCGTGAAAGCGCTCAATGTGGCAGCCAAGGTGCTGATCTTCGTGGCACTGGTGGCCAGCTTCGACTTGCTTCTGGGCTACACCGGCATCGTGAGTTTTGCGCACACCATGTTCTTCGGCATCGGCGCTTATGGCGTGGCGATCTCGCTCAACTCGGTGGAGCAGGCGAGTTGGGGCGCGCTGGCCGTGGGCGTGTTCTGTGCGCTCTTGATCTCGCTGCTGCTGTCGCTGCTCATCGGCCTGTTTTCGCTGCGGGTGAAAGCGATCTTTTTCGCCATGATCACGCTCGCCGTGGCCTCGGCTTTTCTCACGCTGGCCTCGCAGTTGTCGGACTTCACCGGTGGTGAAGACGGTCTGAGTTTCCGGGTGCCCGAGCTGCTGTCGCCTGGCTTCATGCTGCGTGAGGAGCCGCTGGCCACACCGTTTGGCGAGGTCGATCTGAACGGCCGCCTGATCACCTATTACCTGATCTTCGTGGCGGTCACCGCGATCTTCCTCACCATCCTGCGCATCGTGAACTCGCCGTTTGGCCGTGTGCTGCAGGCCATTCGCGAGAACGACTTTCGCGCCGAAGCGCTGGGTTACCGCACGGTGGTCTACCGCACGCTGTCCAACGTGCTGTCGGCCTCGTTTGCCACGCTCGCCGGCTGCCTGCTTGCGATCTGGCTGCGTTACCAGGGGCCCGACACCTCGCTGTCGTTCGAGATCATGCTGGACATCCTGCTCATCGTCGTGATCGGCGGCATGGGCACGCTGTACGGCGCACTCATCGGCAGCGTGATCTTTGTGCTCGCGCAGAGCTACCTGCAAGACCTGCTGCGTGTGGCCGGCCAGGCCACTGAAGGCATTCCGCTGCTGCCCGCGCTGCTCACGCCCGACCGCTGGCTGCTCTGGCTGGGCCTGCTGTTCGTGCTCTCGGTCTACTACTTCCCCACGGG
>NZ_JALHLX010000175.1:0-1816 GCF_022844385.1 Hydrogenophaga sp.
TTGGTGTTGAGGCCCTGGCCCATTTCGGTGCCGCCGTGGTTCACCTGCACGCTGCCGTCGGTGTACACGTGCACCAGCGCGCCGGCCTGGTTGAACAGCGTGGCGGTGAAGCTGATGCCGAACTTCACCGGGGTCAGCGCCATGCCTTTTTTGATGACCGGGCTCTTCGCGTTCCAGGCGCTGATCTGTTCGCGGCGTTCGCGGTAATGGCTGGTGGTGGCCAGCGTGGTCATGAGCGGTTCGAGGATGTTGTCTTCCACCTTCATCTGGTAGTGGGTGACGTTGCGCGTCTCAATGCCGTACAGGTTGCGCAGCCGCACATCCAGCGGGTCCAGGCCGAGCTGGCGCGCGATGTCGCTCAAGATGCGCTCGATCACGATCACGCCTTGCGGGCCGCCGAAGCCGCGAAACGCGGTGTGGCTCTGGGTGTTGGTCTTGCAGCGGTAGCTGGCCACGGCCACGTCTTCCAGAAAGTAGGCGTTGTCGGCGTGGAAGATGGCGCGGTCGGCCACGGGGCCCGAGAGGTCGGCGCTGAAGCCGCAGTTGGCCAGCATCTCCAGCTCCAGCCCGCAGAGCAGGCCGGTGTCGTCGAACCCGGCGCGGTAGTGGTAGGCGAAGGGGTGGCGTTTGCCGGTGATCATGAAGTCGTCGTCACGGTCCAGCCGCAGCTTCACCGGGCGTTGCAGTTTGTTCGCGGCGATGGCGGCCCACACGGCCAGATGCCCGGCCTGCGTTTCCTTGCCGCCGAAGCCGCCGCCCATGCGCCGGCATTCCACCGTCACGGCGTGGTTGGCAATGCCCAGCGCATGCGACACCCAGTGCTGCACCTCGCCGGGGTGCTGCGTGCTGGTGTAGACCCACCACTGGTTCTGCTCCAGCGGCAACACGTAGGCGATCTGGCCTTCCAGGTAAAAGTGCTCCTGGCCGCCGACTTCAAAGTTGCCTTCCAGTGTGTGCGGGGCGCGCTTCAATGCAGCGGCCGCGTCGCCGCGTTTCACGTGCACCGGCGGCAACACATAGCTTTCCAGCGCATGCGCTTCGTGCACGCTGATCACAGTGGGCAGGGGCTCGATGTCGAGCTTCACAAGCCGCGCGGCGCGGCGCGCGGTCATGGTGTCGTCGGCCAGCAGCAGGGCCACCACCTGGCCGGTGAACTGCACCACATCGTTGGCGAACACGGGTTCGTCGTGGCTGAAGGCGGCGAGCACCGGGTCGCCCGGGATGTCGCGCGCGTCCACGATGCCGCGCACGCCGGGCAGGGCCAGCGCCGCCGTGGCGTCGATGCCGCGCAGCCGGCCGTGGGCCACCGGGGAGCAGATGGGCGCGGCGTGCAGCGTGCCGCGCACCTCGGGAATGTCGTCGATGTAGGTGGCACCGCCGGCCACCTGGGCGCGCGCGCTTTCGTGGTGGCGGGAGACGCCGGCTGCTCGCTGGGGTGCCAGAGGCGCTGGGGCAGAAGTTGGGGCCAGATGTTCGGGTGCTTCGTCCGCGTCGGCACGGGACGAAATCACCACGGGTGTGGCTGGTGTTTTGTCTCGCGCGTTCATGCCAGGGCCTCCATCGACACCGACTCAAGGTTGATCGCCTGCAGGCCCTGGCTCTCCAGCCAGAAGCGCTGCAGCAGGTTGCCCAGCACGGTCTGGCGGTAGGCGGCGCTGGCGCGCATGTCGCTGATGGGCTGGAACTCGGCTCGCAGCGTGGCCATGGCTGCCATCACGGTGTCGGCGTTCCAGGCCTGGCCGAGCAGGGCGGCTTCGGTCTGGCGGGCGCGCACGGGTGTGGCGGCCACGCCGCCGGCGCCGATGGAGATGGTGCT
>NZ_JALHLX010000175.1:1916-5608 GCF_022844385.1 Hydrogenophaga sp.
TCCCACCGCATCAGCACCACACTCGCCCCCAGTGCAATCAGCAGCGGCATGCTGTCGCCGATCGGCGAACCATTGGCCACGTTTCCGCCCAGCGTGCCCGAGTTGCGCACCGGCAGGCCGGCGAAGCGTTGTGCGAAGGTTTTGAGGGGTGGGCGCTCGCTCACCAGGGCGGCGTAGGCCTCGTGCAGCGACACCGCCGCGCCAATGGCAATGTGGTGCGGGTAGGTTTCCACGCGGCGCAGCTCTTCGGCGGCGGTCACGTCCAGCACCTGGGCAAAGCGCTTGTGCATCTTGGTCACCCACAGGCCCACGTCGGTGCAGCCGGCCACCACCTGGGCTTGCGGGTGCGCCGCACGCGCCTGCAGCAGGCGGGTCAGGGTGGGGGGGCGCATGTAGACGCCGTCGGCGGCGGGGGCGGGGCGCTCACCCAGGGCTTCCAGCGCGGCCACCACCACGGGTTCGTTCACGCCGCAGCCGGCCGGCAGGGGCAGGCTGCCCATCTGCTGCGCTGCGTCAAAAATGGGGCGGTAGCCGGTGCAGCGGCACAGGTTGCCTGAGAGTTCCACCTGGGCTTGCGCACGGTCGACACCTTGCCCGCCGCCCGTGTTCTGGTACATGCCGAACAGGCTCATGACAAACCCGGGGGTGCAGAAACCGCACTGGCTGCCGTGGCAATGCACCATGGCTTCTTGTGCCGGATGCAGCTCACCCTTGGCCGACACCAGGTCTTCCGTGGTCCACACCGCCAGGCCCTGCACCGAATGAGCCAGCCGGATGCAGCTGTTGATGGCCTTGTATTGCAGCTTCCCGCCGACCGCCTCGCCCAGCACCACGGTGCAGGCGCCGCAGTCGCCTTCGCCGCAGCCTTCCTTGGTGCCGGTGCAGTGCAGGTCTTCGCGCAGCACCTCCAGCAGGGTGCGGTCGGCGGGCACGTTGTCCAGCGTCACGGCGTGTCCGCGGCGCCAGAAGGTCAGGGTTTGGGGTGAAATCGGGGGGGTCATGCGCGCCAGCATACGCCGGGCCCCATGGCACAACATATGCTCAGCCATATGTTGAAAATGCCGAAACCACCATCCCAACGACACTGAGCCGGGTATGAAATACGTGTCGATGTTCGACAAGATAGACCTGCACCTCATCCGCGTGCTGCACACCGTGCTCACGGAGCGCAGCGTTTCGCGCGCGGCGCTGCGCATGGGCATGTACCAGCCGGCGGTGAGCGCGGCGCTCAAGCGCCTGCGCGAGTTGGCCGGAGACCCCTTGTTGGTGCGTTCGGGCTCGGGCATGGTGCCCACCGTGGCCGGCCTGCGCATGATCGAACCGGCGGCCGACATCCTGCGCAGTGCCGAGGTGCTCTTCTCCGATGCCCGCAGTTTTGACCCGGCCACCGCCCACCACACCTTCAGCCTGGCCGCCAGCGACTACCTCGACCCCTTCTTTCTGCCGCAGCTGGTGTCGCAGCTCAAGAGCGCCGCGCCCCACTGCCCGATCGACATCCACCCGCTCTCGCGCGACTCCGACTACCGCAACCACCTCGCCCAGGGCACGGTGGACGTGGTCATCGGAAACTGGGCGCAGCCGCCGGACGACCTGCACCTGGGCCGCCTGTTTGGCGACGAGGTGGTGTGCCTGGTGTCCAACCAGCACCCCGCTGTGCGACGCGGCTGGGACGTGGAAGCCTGGCTGGGCGCCGAGCACATTGCGCCCACGCCCACCCACCCCGGCGCGCGCGGCTTCATCGACGACCACCTGGCCACGCTGGGCATGGTGCGCAACATCACCGCGCGTTGCCCGCATTTCGGCTTGATCCCGGCCATGGTGGCGGGCAGCCTGCTGGTGCTCACCACCGGGCGGCAGTACTGCGAGCGTTTTGTGGGTACGTTGCCGGTGCAGGTGTTGCCCTGCCCGGTGCCGTTCCCCCGCATGATGTATTACCAGCTCTGGCACGAGCGCACCCACGCTTCAACTGCCGGGCGCTGGCTGCGCGAACAGATCAAGGGCGTGGCCGCTTCCCTGCGCCGCCTGGAGCCCGACCCCGTTGCCAACGGCAACCATCCCCAAGGTGCATCCGCATGACAAACCGACTGCAACTCAGCGGCATCACCAAGCGTTACCCCGGCGTGGTGGCCAACAGCGACGTGTCGCTCACCGTGTTGCCGGGTTCGGTGCACGCGGTGCTGGGCGAAAACGGCGCTGGCAAGTCCACGCTGATGAAGATCATTTACGGCTCGGTCAAACCGGACGAAGGCACGGTCATGTTCAACGGCCAGCCGGTGCACATCCGCAACCCGCAAGAGGCGCGCGCGCTGGGTATCAGCATGGTGTTCCAGCACTTCAGCCTGTTCGACACACTCACCGTGGCCGAGAACGTGTGGCTGGGGCTCGACAAGGCGCTCACGCTGCCCGAGGTGAGCGCGAGCATCACCGCCAAGGCGGCCGAATACGGACTCGACATCGACCCCTCGCGCCCGGTGCACACGCTCAGCGTGGGCGAGATGCAGCGGGTGGAGATCATCCGCGCGCTGCTCACGCGCCCGCAGCTGCTCATCCTCGACGAGCCCACCTCGGTGCTCACGCCGCAGGCGGTGGAAAAACTCTTTGTGGTGCTGCGGCTGCTGGCGGCGCAGGGCTGCAGCATCCTCTACATCAGCCACAAGCTGCACGAGATCCGCGAGCTGTGCGACGCGTGCACGGTCTTGCGCGGCGGCAAGGTCACGGGTGTGTGCGACCCGCGCCAGGAAAGTAACGCCTCGCTCTCGCGCCTGATGATCGGCGCCGAGCCGCCAGCGCTCAACGTGCGTGAACTGCACGCCGGTGCGCCAGTGCTGGAGGTGAGCGGCCTCACGCTGGCCAGCGACGACCCTTTCGGCACCCACCTGGTCGACATTGCGCTCACGGTGCGCGCGGGCGAGGTGGTGGGCATCGCGGGTGTGTCGGGCAACGGGCAGAGCGAGCTGCTCTATTGCCTCTCGGGCGAGGACACGCGCGCACCGGCTGGCAGCATCCGCATGGGCAGCAGCGATGTGTCGCGCCTGAGCCCGGGCAAACGCCGCGCGCTGGGCCTGCATTTCGTGCCCGAAGAGCGCTTGGGGCGCGGCGCCGTGCCCACACTCTCGCTCGCGCACAACCTGCTGCTCTCGCGCAACGACGCGCTGGGCGCGGGCGGCTGGATCAAGGTGGGCGCGCTGCGCAAGCAGGCCGCCGAGGTGATCGCGCGCTACAACGTGAAGGCCAACGGGCCGGACGCGGCGGCCAAGTCGCTCTCGGGTGGCAACCTGCAGAAATTCATCGTGGGCCGCGAGATCGAGGCCAAACCCAAACTGCTCATCGTGAGCCAGCCCACCTGGGGGGTGGACGTGGGCGCCGCGGCGCAGATCCGCGGCGAAATCCTGGCGCTGCGCGACGCGGGCTGCGCGGTGCTGGTGGTGAGCGAAGAGCTCGACGAACTTTTCGAGATCAGCGACCGCCTGCACGTGATTGCCAAGGGGCGCCTGTCCCCGAGCCTGGACCGCAAGGACGCAACCATCGAACGCATTGGTGAGTGGATGTCGGGCCTCTGGGACGACACAGAGAACAACAACAAGGAGACCGCCCATGCTGCGGCTTGAAGTCCGCCCGCAGCCGTCCAAGGGCTGGGGCTACGCGTCGCCGCTGCTGGCGCTGGCCATCACGGTCGTCATCGGCGTGATCCT
>NZ_JALHLX010000176.1 GCF_022844385.1 Hydrogenophaga sp.
TTAGTGCTGTAACTGCGATCGTTTCGATGACGAAAGAGCGCACTTGGGCCGTTGCGGGCAGTGACCTGTTCCATGCCTTCAAGAGTTTTATTGCCGGCACGGCCCAGCCATCGCACAGCTGATTGGCCTTCGTCAGCGCCGTGTGGTGCAGCTGAGGCGAGGACTTGATCCAGGCATCGTCCTTCCGGTCGCCGACCCAGATGTAGTCGCTCCCCGGTATCTCGATAGCCGGAACGCAGTCGATATCGATGTGCGAAAGCTCCAACCTGATGGAGCGACGTTGCGTAAAGGCTGAGGACTTTTCGTAGCGGTAGCGAACCGCGTCCGCGAACGAGCGCAGAACAACGCTAGGTTCGGGCCGCGTTGAAAAAAACCCCGTTGCCCACTTGGACTCATCGATCAAGAAGATGATGTCCACGTCGCCTAGCGGATTCACCGCGGTGCCTCTGACATAGCTACCGCTCAAGAAGCTACGGAGGATTCGGTTACCGATGCCGCCCGTGTCCATGAGATCTCGCAAGTACTTGTGACTGGCACTTGCGGCCTTCTTCTGAGTCGCCGTCGGCTCAACTTTGCTCGCCATGCCCCTGAGAAGTCCCTCGATATTCCTCACGTTCAACCCCGGATAAGTTGAGTCACTAGATCGGTCAGGAGTGCTGCGCTAGCTGCCGACTGCCATGGTGAGCGAGGGGACGTAGCCGCCGCCGCGTTCGCCATCGAAGTCGAACTCGTACAACGTTACCGGCTTCAAAACCTTGATATGCCGGCCGAGGAAGAACGCAAAGCTGTATGGCGCCGCCATGAACAGATGCAATGCAGGGCGAACTGCGGTGCCCGCTCCAGACCTCAGATCCTTCAGGTGGTTAGCCAGTCGGTCTGCCAGTTGATCTGCATGGGCGCCATTCAACACTGCAGCCTGCGATGCGCCACTCGCGAGGCTTGCGACCACCAAGCGGCCAACGCTCGGCTTGCCCAGGAGGTCGGCACGAACTTGTTGTTCCGTGGTCCGGGTGATGGACACTGCTACAGCCACCTCGGCTCCGCCGGTTTCCAGGTCAAACTCACTGAACTTCCAGCTCGGCCAGGTGGGGTCTACAGGCACGTCATCGGCAGCCCAGATGGCAGCACCACCACGAGTGCGCTGCTCGAGCTCCACAATTTTTCCGGACTTGGTGTCCAACACGGTCCCCGCGGCGAACGCCAGCGTCAGGTGAGTGTCCATCGCGAGGCGAAGTCGCTGCTCCTTCTGCCCGGCTGAACGAATGAATGCGTTCAGCTTTGGCAGGAGGTCCTTTTCCCATGTGAACTCGGGCCTCAGGTAGCGGTCGGAGAATTCAGGCAAAAGATTGAGAACCTCATCGCAGCGCGCCTCCAGGCGGTCGAAGCCATGCTCAAACGACTTGACGCCGAAGACCTTCGCCGGCGGCGGCGCCTGGTCTGCGAACAACATTTCGTCCCCGCAGGCCTCGCGGAACGACTTGGCGTCGAATTCGTTTCGGCCTTGTGCAAGCCAGTCGTATGGCAGTTGGTCATAGCTCGTCGAGCTGGATCCTGGCTCGCTCGGCTTGAGGCCATACGAGTGCAGCGCCTCATTCATGCGCTGTCGGAAATCATCCAACGACTCTGACACTGAGGTCAACGCGAGACGTTCGCAGAATGCGCGTAACTCTGCTTCATCCACCTTGAGATGCTGCTTCCAGACTTCGCGTGCCAACCAGTATTTACTCTGTTTTGTCGTGCCCTGGAAGAACTCATCGAGTTTCAATGTGTGGTGCTGCTGCTCAACCAGTTTGTGGAGAACGTCTTCTAGATGAACGCGGTGGTTGGTCATGAGCCGGATGCGTGAAGCAAAGCCTCCGGACTGGTCAGACAGGTGGGCATCTCGAGCACGCTGCAGCAGCGACGTTGTCGTGGCACCGGAGTACTTGGGGTCTGTCAGGTCCACATGCGTGAACGTGCCGTTGCCTACGTGCCACTTGCACTGGAATCGCTCCACCTGCAGCCGCCTGCCAAACTGATCCAGCAGCCCCCGACTCGGGTCGTACTCCACCCAAACGTCATCAAAGCCTCTGGGTCCAGACTCAAAGCCCACTCGGCGGACGGCTGTGGTGGAGCTCAACAGCTTGGCCGCATAGGTCCAGAAGATGCGCGCTTGGAAGGCCTGACCGTATCGAGTTGTGTTGACTGCCTGTGTCATCTGTCGTCCTGCATTTGATTAAGCAAGGCTCATGTGAGCGGGAACATCGGACCGAACAGGTCTCGCCAAGCACGCAGCGCCTCACCGTTCTTGCCTTGTCGGACAAGATGGATGGCATGGTCGGCTGCCCTTGCTGCAGCCGTCAGCAGCTTTTTCGCCCGCTCGACGCGCGCAGCGTCCATCGAACCACTGATGGGCGGGCCAAGCTTCGCTGGGTCGTCCCACGTGTCGCCGATGCGGTCTGAAAGAGTGGCAAAGAAGGACTGAAGCTCCCGGTCGAACTGCCCTCCCCAGCCGCCGTGCAGGCACTCAAGCGCCATCACCTCGATGAGGAACGAAGGCTTCACCGGCTTCTCACCGTGCTTCGGGTTGTTGTTCCAGTACTTCACCATCCGCACTAGCCCCTTCCACTCACTGGAGTAGGCTTGGTGTGCGTCTACTGCCTTCTGCGCGTGAATCTTGGGGTTGGTCTTGATCCACTTCCCGGTGTCACCATCCGGGATCTCGTAGTTGTCGCAGCAGGTGAATGCGGGCACGACATCGATGCTCAACACCTTGTAGTCGGTCTTGTCTTCGTCCTTGATCTCAACGCCGAAGTCGACGTTGATGGAGCGGCTCTGCCTGCGAACAGCCTTCTCACCGTACTTCGCGACCAGCGCAGCCTTGTAGTCATCAAGTACGACGCTAGCGGCCTTGTCGCGGTAATGCCGCTCGGTCTGCTTCATCGGAAAGAAGATGTCGATGTCCTTGAGCGGCTTGGTCTTCGTGTGCCTCTTGTACGACCCCGTCAAGAAGTCGCCTTCAATGGCGAACTTGGTGTGCAAATAGTCCCGCACCTCTGTGTGCTTGGCCGACGCGTTGTCTTGCTCCTTCTGGTTCAGCTCCAGGCGGCTCTTGAACTTGCGGAATGCCTCATTCACCGTGAGAGTCATTTTGGTCTCCAGTAGCTCGTGTTTGCGCTCAGGCCGTTGTGCTCAACGCCAGTACCGATGCTCTGACGCACCATGCCGTCGGTTGACCTGAAGTCGGTGGCGGACCACCCTTCAACGTCAGGCCGTCCTGACTTGTTCTTCACCACGACCCTGTACAGAGCCTCGGCCGGATGCAGCCCCAACTTCTGGATGGCATAGCGAATCGCGTCGGTATCGACCCAGAAGTTGCCTGCGTCTGACGACCATGCATAAGAGACCGCAATATCCCAGCGCCGGATGAGGGCGTCGGTCTTGGGGTGGTAAATCTCAAGAGTCACAGACTCGAGGTACTCGGTTTCGATCCACCGCTTGATGCCTGCATGCAGCACCTTGTGGTCACCGGCCAGCTTCTGTGGGTCAAGGCCGCTATGGACAAGGACGTCCTTGAAACTCTTCAGGATGTTGTCGGTAACGTAGCTGACCGAGTGCGAATAGGAATGGACGGCAACGGTACTCATGATTTCAAGAAGTCGTTGGTGTCAAAGGAGAAGTCCGCAGCGGCGCTCTTGGTGTCCTCAGAGGATTCGGAGCCGAGCTTTGAGGCCATGTCACGGGCGGTGATACGCGTGCTCTTTGCCTTCAGTGCGCGCCCGACCCAGGCCAGGTCATCCTTGGGACACGGCAGCGAGATGAACCACTCGCCCTCCAGCGGATCGTGCCCCAACGCGTCTTCCTTGGCATCGCTGCCATCGATGGCGTTCTCGTCGTACAGGCAATAGATGCGCGTTCGCGGGCCTTTGCACTCGACGACGATGGCTGCATCCTTGGGCGCCATCTCCGTGAGGATGGAGCTGGCGATACCGGCGATGGAGAGCAGCTCGTCACGCTTGGCCCCAGAAGTCCCCTGGGTCAGCAAGTCGACGATGAAGTCCCACGTCTCGACAGAATCCCTGTGAGGTGACCCGCGGACGACGCGCTTCACGACAGTTGCATTGCTCATTGCTTGCCTTTCTGGCGCGCGGCCTTCGCGAGGGCTACAGCGGACTGAATGTCGGCCAAGGTCAGCTTCGCGGGGGCCACCGCCACTTCTTTGCGCGAAGCGAGCGCGTTGGCCACGACCTTGCGAATCGTTCGGCCGTCCAGGCCAACGGTGTCAGCGACCACACGCTTGAAGCCGGCCTCGTGAGGCAGCTTTTCGATTCCCTTGAAAATCTCGCCCAGTTCCGTCAGGCATTCGGTCAGGATCTGCTCACAGGCATCACGGTTGGGGAGCGGAACTTCGAGCACCAGGTCGCAGCGCGACGTGAACGCGGCATCAATCGCCTGGGGGAAGTTGCTAGTCGCGATGAACAAGATGTTGTTGAACTGCTCTGCCAAGGCGTCCAGCTGCACGAGGACCGCGTCGGTAGCTCGCATGACATCGACCGGGTTGGCATCCATGCTCAGCTTGGAGCGGTCGACCGCAAGTGTTTCGACCTCGTCCAGCAGGACGATGGTTGGGCCTCGCATTGCGGCCTCAGCTATCGTCTGCGAGAACAGCTCAGAAACCGCCTTCTGGGTCTTACCCATCATGGCGCTTCCAAGTGCGTGGGGATCGACCTCCAGCAACGTGAAGCCCGCCTTCGACATCAGCGTGGCCACCTCGTTCGCCAGGCCTCGCGCCAGCGAGGTCTTGCCCGTGCCCGGCGGTCCGACGAGGAGGATAGCGCCGTGCAGCGGCAGGACGGTTCGCTTGACCTTGGGACGGACGGTGAAGTTGACGATCGCTTGCGAGACGAGGCGAGACTTGATCTCGTCGTCGACAACAATCGACTTCCACAGATCTGCCAAGCCCTTTTCAGGCAGCTTGACAATGCGGTGGATGCCCTTGGGAGCTTCGGAATGGTTTGGCATCATGTTTTTCGTAGTTCAGGGCAGGGTGGACGCGCGCGGCCCGTTTAAGCGTTCAGGTAGCGGTCCAGCCGCTTCCCTGTGATCGAAAGGAAGAACCCCAGCACGCCCAAGCCGATGACAAGGCCGAATGCGACCGGATGTTCGGGAACCCACCAAGTCGCTACGTTGGGCACCGCATCGGCCAGCGTCTGTGCCGGGCGGCGCTGAATTGCGGCGGGCACGGCGGTCACGACTTGCCCGACGATGCCAAACATGCACCAGTACGCCGCCACGTTGGTCAAAAGTTGGCCCGCGCCCCGCAGCCGTCCACGCTGATAGAAGTAGTCAACAACCCGTTCAAGCACCATCGGCTCCTCTGTAATGCCACCTCACCAACATCACCACGATGCCAGTCTGAGATAGTTTTCATCACTATACATGATCATTTTGATTAGATCAAAGGGTTGTTGAGATGAGGTTCGAGCGGCTGCATAGGTATCATTCATAGATGGAATCCCAGAACAGCCCAAACACGGCCCCCTCCTTGGACGCGCTGACCCGAATACAACGAGAGCGGCTGTCGCACATCGACTTCACCCTGTTCTTTCTTGGTGAGCTCAGACGAG
>NZ_JALHLX010000177.1 GCF_022844385.1 Hydrogenophaga sp.
TTCCATAAAAAGTGGCTCGGGGCCTACAAGTCTGCGGAAGGTTCGCAGCGCCTCACGAGCACAAACGAAAAGGAGCATGAAGATGCCCAAAATGAAGACCAAGAGCAGCGCGAAGAAGCGTTTTCGCGTTCGTCCCGGTGGCACCGTCAAGCGCGGCCAAGCCTTCAAACGTCACATCCTGACCAAGAAGTCCACCAAGACCAAGCGCCACCTGCGCGGATCAGTCACTGTTCATGAGACCAACATGGGTCACATGGCACAGATGCTGCCCGGCATGGGTATTTGATCAACGACGAACAGGAGAACACACATGCCTCGCGTCAAACGTGGTGTCACGGCTCGCGCCCGACACAAAAAAGTACTGGCTCTGGCCAAAGGTTTCCGCGGCCGCCGCGGTAACGTCTTCCGCATCGCCAAACAGGCGGTGATGAAGGCTGGGCAATACGCCTACCGCGATCGCCGCACCAAGAAGCGCGTCTTCCGTCAGTTGTGGATTGCCCGTATCAACGCCGGTGCTCGCGCATGCGGCATGACGTACAGCCAGTTCGCCAACGGTCTGAAGAAAGCTTCGATCGAAATCGACCGCAAGGTTCTGGCCGATCTGGCCGTGAACGATCCGGCTGCATTTGGCAGCATCGTGGAGCAAGTCAAAGCCAAGCTGGCCGCTTGATTCACGACTGGGACACCGCTCACGCGGTGATCTCCGGTCGCTCAAAGGGGTTGAGGCTTGAGGGATTTCCCTCGCTGGCTTCAACCCCTTTTTTCATTGGCAACGATTCAAGTACACACATGAACGAGTTGGACGCACTGGTCGACAGCGCCCGCGCAGCGTTTGCGCAGGCCACCACCCCCGCCGATCTGGAAAACGCCAAGGCCCAGTACATGGGCAAGGCCGGCCGCATCACCGAGCTGATGAAGGGCATGGCCGCGCTGCCGGTCGACGAGAAGAAGACCCGTGGCGCTGCGATCAACCTGGCCAAGCAGGCGATTGAATCCGCGTTGACGGATCGCCGTCAGGCTTTGGCCGATGCCGAGCTGCAGATCCAGCTGAAAGCGGAGGCGCTGGACGTGACCCTGCCGGGACGCCAGCGTGGACAGGGTGGCTTGCACCCGGTGAGCCTCACGCTGGAGCGCATCGAGGCGATCTTCGGCTCCATGGGATTTGAAGTGGCCGAAGGTCCCGAGATCGAGTCCGACTGGTTCAACTTCACAGCGCTCAATACGCCCGAGGACCACCCGGCGCGTTCGATGCACGACACTTTTTACGTGGAGGGTGGCAGCGAAAAAGCGCCGAATTTGCTGCGCACCCACACCAGCCCGATGCAGATCCGCCATGCGGTGCAGCATGTGAAACGCCACCGCGCTGCGCTGGACGCCGGTCAGCCGATGCCGGAAATTCGCGTGATCGCGCCCGGCCGCACCTACCGCGTCGACAGCGACGCCACGCACTCGCCGATGTTCCACCAGTGCGAAGGTCTGTGGGTGGGTGAGAACGTGAGCTTCAAGGACCTGAAGTTCGTCTTCACCGATTTCTGCCGCACCTTCTTCGAGTCGAACGATCTGGTGCTGCGTTTTCGCCCCAGCTTTTTCCCGTTCACCGAGCCCAGCGCCGAGATCGACATCCAGTTCCAGAGCGGTCCGCTGGCCGGCCGCTGGCTGGAGGTGGCGGGCTCTGGCCAGGTGCACCCGAACGTGGTGCGCAACATGGGCCTGGACCCCGAGAAGTACATCGGCTTTGCCTTCGGCATGGGCCCGGACCGCCTGACCATGCTGCGCTACGGCGTTAACGACCTGCGCCTGTTCTTTGACGGTGACGTCCGATTCCTTGCCCAGTTCCGCTGATCCACCGCGCTGAGACACCGACATGCAATTCCCAGAATCCTGGCTTCGCGCCTTCTGCAACCCGCCCCTGACCAGCCAGCAACTGGCCGACACCCTGACCATGGCCGGTCTGGAAGTGGAAGAGCTGCAGCCTGTGGCGCCGCCGTTCTCCAAGATCGTCGTGGGCGAAATCAAGTCTGCCGAGCAACACCCCAATGCCGACCGCCTGCGTGTGTGCCAGGTGGATGTGGGGCAGGGCAGCCTGCTCAACATCGTCTGTGGAGCGCCCAATGCGCGCGTGGGCATCAAGGTGCCCTGCGCGCTGGTGGGTGCCGAGCTGCCACCCGGTGAAGATGGCAAGCCGTTCCTCATCAAGCTGGGTCAACTGCGCGGCGTAGAAAGCCAGGGCATGTTGTGCTCGGCGCGAGAACTCAAACTGAGCGAAGACCACGGTGGTTTGCTGGAGCTGCCATCCGATGCGGTGGTGGGACGCGACATCCGCGAACAGTTGTTGCTTGACGACATGCTGTTCACGCTCAAGCTCACGCCCAACCTCGCGCACTGCCTGAGCGTGTACGGCATCGCGCGCGAAGTGTCCGCGCTCACCGGCGCGCCGTTGATCGAACCCCCGTTCGCGGCGGCGGCCGTGTCCTTGCAGGACCGTTTGTCGGTGCAGGTGCAAGCGCCCGATTTGTGCGGCCGTTTCACCGGTCGCATCGTGCGCGGCGTCAACACCCGCGCCGCCACACCCGCCTGGATGGTCGAGCGTCTGGCGCGTTGCGGTCAGCGCAGCGTCTCGCCGCTGGTGGACATCTCCAACTATGTGATGTTCGAGCTGGGCCGCCCGTCGCACATCTTCGACCTCGACAAGATCCACGGTGGCCTGCAGGTGCGCTGGGGCCGTGAGGGCGAGACGCTCAAGCTGCTCAATGGCAACACCGTCACGGTGGACACGTCTGTGGGCGTGATTGCCGATGACCAGGCCGTGGAATCGCTGGCCGGCATCATGGGTGGCGACGCGACCGCCGTGTCCGACGACACGCAGAACATCTACATCGAGGCCGCTTTCTGGTGGCCCAAAGCGATTGCAGGCCGCTCGCGCCGCTACAACTTCTCGACCGACGCTGGGCACCGTTTCGAGCGTGGGGTGGACCCTTCGACGACCGTTGAGCACATCGAACGCATCACGCAACTGGTGCTCGATGTCTGCGGCGGCCAGGTTGGTCCGATGGATGACCATGTGGTCAACCTCCCGGTGGCGAAACCGGTGACGTTGCGCGTGGCGCGCGCGAACAAGGTCATCGGCATGCCGCTCACGCAGGCACAGTGCGCGGGCGCATTGCGCCGGCTTGGTCTGGCTTTGGAAGAGGGCGACGGCACCATCACCGTCACGCCGCCGGCCTACCGTTTTGACATCCAGATCGAGGAAGACCTGATCGAAGAAGTGGCGCGGGTGGTGGGCTACAACCAGTTGCCCGAAACACCACCGCTGGCACCGATCACCGCCAAGATCCGGCCCGAGGCCCGGCGCGGACCCTTCGCGGTACGGCGTCTGTTGGCCCAGCTCGGCTACCAGGAAACCATCAACTTCAGCTTTGTCGAAGAACGCTGGGAGCGTGAGCTGGCCGGCAACAACGATCCGATCCGCCTGCTCAACCCGATCGCCAGCCAGATGAGCGTGATGCGTTCGTCGTTGATCGGCAGTCTGGTTTCGGTGCTCAAGTTCAACCTCGACCGCCGCGCAGATCGCGTGCGCCTGTTCGAGGTGGGTCGCGTGTTCCACAAGGACACGTCCGTGGTTGATAGCGACACCAGCGTGGCCGGGTTCCACCAGCCCATGCGCGTGGCTGGCCTGAGCTTTGGCGCGGTGGACACGCTGCAATGGGGCACCAGTGAGCGCGCTGCCGATTTCTTTGATGCCAAGGGCGACGTGCAGGCCCTGCTCGCGCCGCAGAAGCCCGAGTTCCGCGCTGACGAACACCCAGCCATGCACCCCGGCCGTTGCGCCAGCGTGTGGCTGCAGGGCCGCTGCATTGGCCATGTGGGCGAGCTGCACCCCCGCTGGCGGCAGTCGTACGAGCTGGCCCAGGCGCCCGTGCTGTTCGAGCTGGAGCTCGACGCGGTGCTGGCTCGCGACGTTCCTGTTTATCAGCCAGTGGGTCGTCATCAGGCCGTTGAACGCGACCTGGCCATCGTGGTCAAGGAAAGCGTGAGCCATGCCGAGGTGGTCGATGCGATTCGTGCGCCTGCCAGCGCATGGCTGCGCGACGTCGTGCTGTTCGACGTCTACCGTCCCAAGAGGCAGTCAGATGGTGCTACGCCCGGTACCTTGGCGCCCGACGAAAAAAGCCTGGCGGTGCGGCTCGTGCTCAACCGCGACGACGCTACACTGACCGACGAAGACATCGAGGCCACCGTCAAGGCGGCGCTCGAGTCCCTGCAAACGCGTGTGGCTGCCCGCCTGCGCGCCTGACCGAACGAGGATGGAGAAGCACCGCATGGAACTCGCTGTTGAAAGCCTGGAAACACCGGCACTGACCAAAGCCCAACTGGCCGAGATGCTGTTTGACCAGATCGGTCTGAACAAGCGGGAGTCCAAGGACATGATCGACGCCTTCTTCGATCTGGTGACCGACAGCCTGGTCGAAGGCACCGATGTGAAGATTTCGGGCTTCGGCAATTTCCAGATCCGCACGAAGGCGCCGCGTCCCGGTCGCAATCCTCGTACCGGTGAGCCCGTGGCCATCGAAGCCCGCCGCGTGGTTACCTTCCACGCGAGCCCCAAGCTCAAGGAGCAGGTTCAGACCGCCGTGATCGGCGCCTGAACCGCGTTTCCCCCGGGCTTTTGCCCTGCCACCGAATAGCCGGGCTCGCTCCGGTTCTGCGCGCCCGTTTCGGATGGGCGCCAGACGGTCGGCTATTGCCTCCAAGCGGTCGAGTTCGGCGCCGTCCGGTGGTGTTTGCAACATTTCACACAGAATTCCACCTTCCCCTGCGCACGCCCATGTTTGTTAGAGTAAATTCAAGCTTCGGTCCGTACCGCCTTGATTTTCATGGAAAAAACGCTCCCGCCCATTCCCGCAAAACGCTACTTCACCATCGGTGAAGTGGGCGAACTGTGTGGCGTCAAGCCGCACGTGCTGCGTTACTGGGAGCAGGAATTCACGCAGTTGCGGCCCATGAAGCGGCGGGGCAACCGGCGCTATTACCAGCACCACGAGGTGCTCATGATTCGCCGCATTCGAGAGCTGTTGTACGACCAGGGCTTCACGATCAGTGGCGCGCGCAACAAGTTGCAGGAACTCGTTCAGGCCGATCGGGAAAAGCGCCGCGGCGAAGACGAGGACGAAGCCATCGACGTGATCGATCTCGACGCCGTCATCCACGACGAAATGCCAGCCGTTGCCAATGAGCGCAGTCACGAAGTGATCGCGGGCACGAGCCTGCTGGTTCATGAGGTCCGCCGCGAGTTGCTCGAAATACGTGAGCTTCTTCGTCACACAGCCTGAAAGGCTGTCTTTGACAGCTATAATTCGAGGCTTGTCGGCGTGTAGCGCAGCCTGGTAGCGCACTTGCATGGGGTGCAAGGGGTCGCGAGTTCGAATCCCGCCACGCCGACCA
>NZ_JALHLX010000178.1 GCF_022844385.1 Hydrogenophaga sp.
GTGCTGGTCGGCCCCGGCAGCGACGCCCACGTGTTCCAGCCCACGCCCGCGCAGGCCCGGCTGGTGGGTCAGGCACAGGTGGTGTTCTCCAACGGCCTGGGTTTTGAGGGCTGGATGAGCCGCCTGCTCAAAACCGCCGGCTACAAGGGCCAGCAAGTGGTGGTCAGCCAGGGCATCCAGCCCATTCAGGAAGCCGGGCACAAAGGCCACAAGCACGGCGGCCACGACCACGGCGAGACCGACCCCCACGCCTGGCAGAGCGTGGGCAACGCCAAGGTGTTCGTGAAGAACATCGCCCAGGGCCTGTGCCGCGCAGACGCAGCGGGTTGCGAGGTGTACGAGCGCAACGCCAAGGCCTATGTGGCGAAGCTCGAGGCGCTGGACAGCGAGATCCGCGCGGCCTGGGCGCCCATCCCGGCCGCACAGCGCAAGGTGATCACCTCGCACGACGCCTTTGGCTACTACGCACGCGACTTCAGCGTGAAGTTTCTGGCACCCCAGGGCGTGAGCACGGAGAGCGAGGCCTCACCCAAAGGCGTGGCGCGGCTGGTGCGCCAGATCAAGCAGGAACAGATCAAGGCCTTGTTCGTCGAGAGCATTTCCGACCCGCGGCTGATCGCGCAGATCGGCCGCGAGACCGGTGTGAAACCGTCGGGTGAGCTGTTCTCCGATTCCCTCTCGGCTGCGGACGGCGCCGCACCCACCTACATCGACATGATGCGATTCAACACACGGGTGCTCACCACCGCCGTGCGGGGCGAATGATGCCGACTCGAACTGTCCCCTGACGGACTGCGCAGTCGCCAGTGGGTGGAGCAAGCGTGGCTACACTGGCGCCCCACTCACCGCCGCGGACCGATCCTTGCCCACCACCCACCTCTTGCTCGCCCTCTCGGTGGTCTTCGTCTGGGGCACCAACTTCGTGGTGATCCGCTGGGGGCTGGACGGCCTGCCGCCGTTCCTGCTCGCCACCCTGCGCTTCGCACTCTCCGCCCTGCCCTGGCTGCTGTTCATTCCCCGGCCCACCGCGCCCTGGCGCAAGCTCGCGGCATTCGGTGTGCTGCTGGGCGTGGGGCAGTTCGGTTTGTTGTTCCTGGCCATGCGCAGCAGCATCTCGCCGGGGCTGGCCTCGCTGGTGGTGCAACTGCAGGTGTTTTTCACCATCGGCCTGTCGTTGTGGCTCATGGGAGAGCGGGTGCGCGGCTTCCAGATCGCAGGCCTGTTGCTCGCGCTCTGTGGCCTGGGCGTGATCGCGGCCAACCTCGACGCCACGGTCACGCTGCTGGGCATAGCCACGGTGCTGGGCGCGGCCTTCTTCTGGTCCTTGGCCAACCTGGTGGTGAAGTCGCTCGGGCCGGTGAACATGCTGCACTTCATGGTGTGGAGCAGCCTCTTTGCGGTGCCGCCGCTGTTCGCCTTGTCGTGGTTCATTGAAGGGCCAGCGCTCATGCGCTCGGCGATCGAGCAGGCCAGTGGTCTGGTGTGGGCCAGCGTGCTGTGGCAGGCCGTGGGCAACACCCTCTTTGGCTATGGCGTGTGGAACTGGTTGCTGGCGCGCCACCCGGCAGCCACGGTGACGCCGCTGGCGCTGTTGATCCCGGTGTTCGGCATGGGAGCGTCTGCCCTGTCGCTGGGCGAGACCCTGCCCGCCTGGAAGCTGGGCGCTGCCGCGCTGGTGCTGCTGGGTCTGGCGGTGATTGTTCTCTGGCCGCGCTGGCGGCCAGGACGCTGACAGATCGCGGGCAAAATCACCCCGCCCTGGTGCACCCCAACTTGGTGCGCACCATTCAGGGTTACCCATGTAGACGATTTCCGCCCGGGAAACCAGAATCTGTATACACATTCTGTGTTCAAAACACCCGCAAGCGCCTGTTTCCAAGGGTAAGCACCGCTGGCACCCTTATTGCTGATGCAGAAACATGCTTGGGCGCTCCCGACACGAACCCATGCAAACCCTCACACCACAGGAGAATCCATGAACAAACGCCACTTCATCCAGACCGCAGCCGCCTTGGCCACCTTGGCGGCCATGGGCAGTGCCCAGGCCCAGACCCCCATCAAGTTCCAGCTCGACTGGCGCTTCGAAGGCCCGGCCGCCCTGTTCCTGCAGCCTGCGGCCAAGGGTTATTTCAAGGCCGCCGGCCTGGACGTGACGATCGACTCCGGCAACGGCTCGGGCGGTACCGTCACCCGCGTGGCCTCGGGCACCTACGACATGGGCTTTGCCGACATGGCCGCACTCATGGAGTTCCACGCCAACAACCCGGACGCGCCCAACAAGCCCGTGGCCGTGATGATGGTCTACAACAACACGCCGGCTGCGGTGCTCGCACTCAAGAAGAGCGGCATCGCCAAACCCGCCGACCTCAACGGCAAGAAACTGGGCGCCCCGGTGTTCGACGCGGGCCGCAAGGGCTTCCCGATCTTCCAGAAGGCCAACAACATCGGCAGCGTGGCCTGGACCTCGATGGACCCGCCGCTGCGCGAAACCATGCTGGTTCGCGGCGACATCGACGCCATCACCGGCTTCTCGTTCACATCGCTGCTCAACCTGGAAGCGCGTGGCGTGAAGGCCGAAGACGTGGTCATCATGAATTACGCCGACAACGGCGTGAAGCTCTACGGCAACGCCATCATCGCCTCGCCCAAGATGATTGCCGAGAACCCGGCCGCCGTGAAAGCTTTCCTCACCGCCTTTGCCAAGGGTGCCAAAGACGTGATGGCCAACCCGGCAGCCTCCATCGAGAGCGTGAAAGCGCGCGACGGCATCATCAACGTGCCGCTGGAGACCCGCCGCCTCCAACTCGCCATCGACGCCGTGGTGGCCAGCCCCGACGCGCGCAGGGAAGGCTTTGGCCAGGTCGTACCCGGTCGCCTGGCGCTGATGGCCTCGCAAGTCTCTGACGCCTACGGCACCAAGACCCGTGTTGATCCGGCCAAGATCTGGAACGGCTCCATGTTGCCCGCCACTGCCGACCTCAACGTGCTGCCGCCCGCCAAGAAATAAGGCCGGCCCGGCACCTCTGGCCCAGGCCAGCCACCCCTCAGGCGGCTGGCCTTTTTTTCAGGAATTTTTCATGCAAACCGCTCCACCCTCCGACCTCGCCAGCGACAAGCCCTTCGTTGATTTCGACCAGGTCTGGCTGGCCTACAACGACGACCTGCTGGCCAAGAACACCTTCGCCGTGGAGGACATCAACCTCAAGGTCAAGCAGGGTGAGTTCATTGCCATCGTCGGCCCGTCGGGTTGTGGCAAGTCCACTTTCATGAAGCTCACCACCGGGCTGAAGATGCCCAGCATGGGCAAGATCCGTATAGACGGCCAGCCGGTCACCGGCCCGCTGAAGATCTCGGGCATGGCCTTCCAGGCGCCTTCGCTGCTGCCTTGGCGCACCACGCTGGACAACGTGCTCTTGCCGCTGGAAATCGTGGAGCCTTACCGCAGCCAGTTCAAGGACCGGCGCAAGGAATACGTGGAACGCGCCGGCCGCCTGCTGGCCAGCGTGGGCCTGGGCGGCATGGAGAAAAAGTTTCCCTGGGAACTCTCGGGCGGCATGCAGCAGCGCGCCAGCATCTGCCGCGCGCTGATCCACGAGCCCAAGATGCTGCTGCTCGACGAGCCCTTCGGTGCGCTCGACGCCTTCACCCGCGAAGAGCTCTGGTGCACGCTGCGCGACCTGTGGGAGGCGCAGCGTTTCAACGTCATCCTGGTGACGCACGACCTGCGCGAGTCGGTGTTTCTGGCCGACACGGTGTACTGCATGAGCAAGAGCCCGGGCCGCTTCGTGGTGCAGCGCGAGATTCCGATACCGCGCACGCGCGATCTGGAGGTCACGTACACCAAGGAGTTCTCCGACATCGTCCTGGAACTCCGCGGCCACATCGGCGCCATGCGCACCCCTGTCAACCAGTGAACGGACCCACGCCATGAACTTGAACAAAAAACAGATGGAGCGCTGGTCGCCGTTCTTGCTGCTGCTGGCCATCATCGTCGTCTGGGAAGTCATCACCAGCGGCTTCGGTGTTTCCGAATTCATCTTCCCCAGTCCCTCGCGCATCTGGGAACAGACGATGGAGCACAAAACCACCATCCTGGGCCACGCCTGGCGCACCTACTGGGTGACCATGGCTGGCTTCGGCATCGCGATCGTGGTGGGCGTGTTGCTGGGCTTCCTCATCGGCAGCTCGCGGCTGGCGTATGCAGCGGTCTACCCGCTCATGACGGCCTTCAACGCCCTGCCCAAGGCGGCCTTCGTGCCCATCCTGGTGGTGTGGTTCGGCATCGGCGTGGGCCCGGCCATCCTCACCGCGTTTCTCATCAGCTTCTTCCCGATCATGGTGAACATCGCCACGGGTCTGGCCACGCTGGAGCCCGAGCTGGAAGACGTGTTGCGCGTGCTCGGCGCCAAGCGCTGGGACGTGCTGACCAAGGTCGGACTGCCGCGCTCCATGCCCTACTTCTTCGGCTCGCTCAAGGTCGCGATCACCCTGGCCTTCGTGGGCACCACCGTGTCGGAGATGACGGCGTCGAACGAAGGCATCGGTTACCTGCTGATCTCGGCCGGTTCGTCGATGCAGATGGGCCTGGCGTTCAGCGGTCTGCTGGTGGTGGGCGCCATGGCGATGGTGATGTACGAGCTGTTCAGCTGGATCGAGAAGCACACCACCGGGTGGGCACACCGGGGTTCGCAGAACGCATGAACATGACCCCCACGCTCCACCGCTGCGCGGGTCGCTGCCCCCCGAGGGGGTGCGGCCTTGCTTGGGGCGGCCCGGCGCTGCGGCCATGACGGCCGATCAGATCGCGCGCCACCTGCGCCGCGCCAACGACGTGGCGCGCCGCGCAGCCAGCATGGGCCGCCACCCGTTTGGGGCCGTGCTGGTGGCCCCCGATGACGAGACGGTGTTGGCCGAGCAGGGCAACATCAACACGGTGAACCACGCCGAGTCCACGCTGGCGCGCACGGCGGCGGACAACTGGCCGGGCGAGTACCTGGCACGCTGCACCCTGGTGACCACCTTCGAGCCGTGTGCCATGTGCACGGGCACGATTTACTGGGCCAACATCGGTCGGGTGGTGTACGGGGCGAGTGAAGAGGCCCTGCTCGCGCTCACCGGCAGCCACGAAGAAAACCCCACCTTGTCTTTGCCTTGCCGTGAGGTGTTGGCTAGGGGTCAGAAGGCTGTTGAGGTCATCGGGCCTGTGGCTTCTTTGGAGGCTGAGATGTTGGAGCCGCATCTCGGGTTTTGGTCTTCGCGTTAGGTTCTCTCCTTGTGTCTCCGGCTGGTCCGGTCATCGGCGACCACGGGGCACGGCTCCGCGAATGTCCTCCGGGGCCTGCGGCCCCTCCTCCT
>NZ_JALHLX010000179.1:0-1919 GCF_022844385.1 Hydrogenophaga sp.
TGCACGGCATCGGCCTGACCGAGCTGCTGGCCCAGGCCGGTGCGCCCAAGGGTGTGCTGTACCACCACTTTCCCGGCGGCAAGACCGAGTTGGCCGTGGCCGCGATCGACGATGTGGTGGCGCGCATGCTGCGCGGACTCGACACCCTGCTCGCGCAGAAGACGGACCCGATCGAGGCCACGCGCCGCTGGATGGCGGGCGCCACCGGCCGGTTGAGCGAGACGGGTTTCGAGTCGGGCTGTCCGCTGGCCACTGTGGCGCTGGAAACCACACCGGAAGATCTCGCCCTGCGCGAAGCCCTGGCCCGCGCGTTCGCCACGCTGCGCGAGCGCATCGCGCTGGCGCTGGAGCAGCACGGCGAGCCGCGCGCGCAAGCACAGGGCATCGCCGCCCTCATCGTTGCGACCTACGAAGGGGGCCTGCTCCAGGCCCGTGTGGCCCAGAGCACCGAACCCATCACCCAGGCCACCGAGACCCTGCTCTCGTTGCTGGCCAGCCGCACGGCTCGCTGAATGCCTCACCGGAGACTTTTCATGAACCACTTTCCCTCCACCGACGCCAACAACCAGGCCGTGCGCACCGAGCGGCTCACGCTGACCGCTGCCGACGGCTACCCGCTGGTTGCGCACCGATTCCACAGCCCGTCTCCACCGCGTGGCCACCTGGTGGTCGGTGGCGCCACCGCCGTACCCCAAGGTTTTTACAAGCGCTTTGCCGAGCACGCCGCGCGCCGGGGCTTTGACGTGCTCACGCTGGACTACCGCGGCATCGGGCAGTCAGCCCCGAGCACGCTCAAGGGCTTTCGCATGGACTACCTCGACTGGGGCCGGCTCGACCTCGCCGCGGCGGTGGAGGCCATGCGCCAGGAGGGCATGCCGCTGTACCTGGTCGGCCATTCCTATGGCGGCCACGCCTTGGGCCTGTTGCCCGACCCCGGTGCGGTGGACGGGGCATACACCTTCGCCACCGGCGCTGGCTGGCACGGCTGGATGCCGCCGCTGGAGCGCCTGCGCGTGCTCTTCATGTGGCGCGTGCTGGGTCCGGTGTGGACGCGCATGGCAGGCTATTTGCCGTGGAGCCGGCTCGGCATGGGCGAAGACCTGCCGATCGATGTGTACCGCCAGTGGCGGCAGTGGTGCCGCTTCCCGCGTTACTTTTTCGACGATCCGGCCATGCGTGCGACCACCGAGCGTTTTGGCGATGTGCGTTTCCCCATCGTCGCCGTGAACGCGCTGGACGACGCCTGGGCGCCGCCGGCCTCGCGCGACGCCTTCATGGCCGGTTACCGCAACGCCGAGGTACGCAGCGTCACGCTGGACGTCCGGCGCGCGGGTCTCGGCGCCATCGGGCATATGGGTTATTTCAGGCCCAGGGCCCAGCCGCTGTGGAACGATGCGCTGGACTGGTTTGCCACACAAACACAGCGCCGTTCGGCGGTTGTCTGAAGCGACCAACACCCACGCGGGAGCTCCGTCAAATGAGGTGCAAACGCTCGCTTGCCCGTGCTACAAACCGGCATGCTTTTACATCTCGGATACAAGAACCGGTTCGTCGCCCTGGGGCTGGCAGTCCTGCTGGCGTGCGCATCGGCGCTGGCCCAAGGTGTTGACGCGCCGGCCCAGGGCCTGATCATCGGCTACCGTGTTTCGGCCGCCGATACCGAAGCCGAGCTGATCGACCGCAGTCCACGAGCCAACGAGCGCGAGCGGGCGCGTGCGCGCTGGAAAGCCGCGTCCGACCAGACACGGGAACGCACCCGCCGCTTGGCCAGGGATGTGGGCTTGCCGCTGCGAGAAGCAGGCGAGGCGGGCAACGCTGCCCTGCTGAAATTCGATCGGCCCCTGAAGGGCCGCTCACTTGAGGACGCGATGCGCCGTGTGCGCCTGCACCCCGACGTGGCCTGGGTCGAGCCCAATGTG
>NZ_JALHLX010000179.1:2019-5293 GCF_022844385.1 Hydrogenophaga sp.
GCAGGCCTGCCGGTGGCGGGTGTGCCGACCAACAACAACCCGGCGCGCGTGATCAACCTGAGCTTCGGCGGCGACGCGCCTTGCAGCGCGGCTTACCAGGACGCCATCAACGCCGCGACCGACGCCGGTGCGCTGGTGGTGGTGGCTGCGGGCAACGGCAGCGGTGCGCTCAAGCGGCCCGCCGACTGCCAGCGCGTCATGACGGTGGCGGCTGTGCGCAAGGACGGCGCCAAGGCCGACTACTCCAGCTTCGGTCCGCAGGTGGCGCTCTCTGCGCCGGGTGGCTCCGACGAAGCGGGCGACGTGAACCTGCTGCTCTCCACCGACAATGCCGGGACAACCGTGCCGGGTGTCAATGGATACGGCTACAAGCAGGGCACCAGCTTTGCCGTGCCCCAGGCCGTGGGCGTGGCCAGCCTCATGCTGTCCGTCAACAGCGCGCTGACACCCACCGCGCTGATTGAACGCATGAAGCAGGCCGCCGCCGCCCGCGGCCACATCGATGTCGCCTTTGGCCAATGCACCCTGCCCACCAGCGGTTTGTGCGAGTGCACCACCACCACCTGCGGCGCCGGCCTCCTCGACGCCGCCGCATCGGTCCAGCTGGCCACCGGCCCGGCGGCGGTCATCACCCCCATCGGAACCGTCACTCCAGGCACGGCGATCACGCTCAACGGCTCTGCCAGTGTGGCGCTGACGGGCAACATCGTCAGCCACCAGTGGACCCAGGTCAGCGGCCCCACCGTGGCCATCACCAACGCACAAACGGCGGTGGCCGGTGTGAGCCTGCCCAACTCGCAGGCCTCCTATGTATTCCGGCTCACCGTCACCGACGATTTCTTGCCGACCGCGCGCAGCGGCAGCGACACCGTGACCGTGGTCGCCGCATTTCCCGCCACCAGCGGTGGCGGGGGCGGCTCCAGCAGCCTGTTCTGGGGCTTGGCCCTGTGGGCCTGGGTGCTCGCCGTCTGCTGGCAGCAGCGCCGCACCCGGCGCCTGACCTGAGCAGGGTTCAGCCGCAGCGCTGCAGGCGCTTGCCCGCCATGGCCTCGCCCAGACCGTCGATGGCGGCGCGCTGGGTGTCGGTGATCGCCGGCAGGCGCACCGTGACGCTCTGACTCTCGGCCCGCTCCTGCGCCACCTTGGCCGTGCGGATGCCATCGCGCTCGGCCTTCTGCAGGGCTTGCTGCGCCGCCGCTTCGGAGGAATAGGTGCCCAGGGCCAGGCCGGGGGCCAGGCCGGGGGCGTTGATCTCGCGGAAAGACACGCCCAGCGCGCGCAGCTCGTCTTTCTTGCGATCGACCTGCTGCTGGTTGTCGTAGCGGCCCATGTAGACGATCCAGCGCCCACCGCTGCGCACCTCTGTGAACGAGAAGCCCGATGCAGGCAAGCCGAGCAAGGCCAGTTCGGCGCGCAGCAGCTCGGCCTGATCGTTGGTGAAGCCGCCGGCCTGCCAGCACGCGCGCGGGCCGCTGCCGGCCGCCACCGCCACGGTGGATGAGGGCGGGGGCGCAGGTGCGGGCGCAACGGGTTCGGACACGCTGGGTGCCGGAAGTGGCGGCTCAACCACCACTGCAGCAGGTGCTTCCGGCGCAGGTGCCGACACGACCGGTGCGGTCTCGGGCCGTGGGCCGTTGAGCAGGCGCAAGGTCTCTGGGCGCACCTGCTGCGCCATGCGTTGCGGTTCGCGTTGTTCGACGGGCTTCAGACCCAGCGTGTCCAGGTAGCCCTGCGACCAAGCAAAGTAGCCCGCGTTGCCGAGCACCAGCAACCAGATGGCCCACTTCAGCATGGGCGCACACTCACTTCGGCACTGGTCACCGTCTGCATGCCGCGTTCGGTGAGCACCTGCAGGGCACCGTCGTCGTTCACGCCGCAGGCCGTGCCGCGCGTGCCGTCCGAGAGCTGCACCGGCTGGCCATGCAGGGCATCCAACTGGGCAAAACGCTGGGCAAACGCCGCGAAGCCTTGCGAGGCAAACGCCTGGATGTCGCGCACCAGGGCCGGCGCCACGCGCTCCAGCACCTCGCCCGGCGTGATGCCCACCAGCACTTCAGACAGACCGGCCGGCGCCATGGCCGTCACGGCCGCACCGTCGGGCACCAGCGCGGCCACCGCCGACACCTCGGGCCGCGCCACGTTGATGCCCACGCCGATCACCACCATGCGCTGGCCCTGACCGGCCTCGCCGGTGCTGGCTGTTTCCACCAGGATGCCGCCGATCTTGCGTTGGTGCAGCCAGAGGTCGTTGGGCCATTTCAGGCGCACGTCGGGGTGCAGGCTCTGCGCCAGGCTCACGCCCACCGCCAGCGACAGGCCCGACCAGGTGGCGGGTGCCAAGGGCATGGCCAGCGAAAACGTGAGCGATTGACCGGGCTTGCTGTGCCAGCCCTTGCCCAGGCGCCCGCGCCCGGCCGTCTGGTCTTCGGCGGCGAGCAACACGGGCTCCATCAGGCCGATGCGCGCGCGGCGCATGAGTTCGCTGCTGGTGGAGTCGATGCTGGGCAGCACCTCCACCGTGAACCCCGGCAGTGTCGGCTCGACGGCCTGCCAGATGGCTTCTGCGTGGCGGATCAGGGTGTCGGCCATGGGCCACTCAGCCCAGCTTTGACGCTTTGCCCGCGCGCTTGGGTGCGAGCAGCGTGCCGCGGCATTTTTTCGCACCACACCAGCAGGGGTACTCGGCCTTGAGTTTGGGGGTGTAGGGTTCGTCGATCACCAGGCCGTAGTCGTAGAACAGCTCTTCGCCGGCCTGGATGTTGCGCTGCGCGCGGATGAACACGCGGCCCTCGTCCACCTCGGCCTCGCAGTTGGGTGCGCAGCTGTGGTTGATCCAGCGCGCCGAGTTGCCGCCAAACTTGGCGTCAATCACGTGCTCTTCGTCGATGTGGAAATAGAAGGTGTGGTTCGGGTCGGTCGGGTCGTGCGGGTGGCGGCGCAGGGCTTCGTCCCAGGTGATGACCTCGCCCACATATTCAATGAGTGTTTCGCCCTCGGCCAGGTCCACCACGGCGTAGACCCCTTTGCCGTGCACGCCGGACTTGCGCGTCTGGATGCGCCGGCCAGCGCCGTTGGACTTCTCGACCGAGGCTGGTTTTTCAGCGGGCGCAGTCGACTTTTTGGGGCTTTTCGTCACGGCCGGAATATTTGGTAAGGTTGTTTCATGCAGGTGCGCGCGAGTGTGCGCGTGCCCATGTGCGCGTGTACACGCGCGTGGAAAGTTGATTGTAGAGATGAAAAACGAAGGTTCAGCCAAAACGCTGGTCATTGCCGA
>NZ_JALHLX010000180.1 GCF_022844385.1 Hydrogenophaga sp.
TGCGGCTTCGGAGGTGTCTGGCGTAGTATTACGTCCGTTATAACGCTTTCGGAGCCTGACATGCACACCCTCAAACTCACCCAGATCGGCAATTCGGTTGGTGTCATCTTGCCCAAGGAGGCCTTGGCCAAATTGCGACTGGAGAAAGGACAGACAGTCTTTCTCACGGAAACGCCCGAAGGCCTCGTTCTCACGCCGTATGACCCTGCGCTGGAGGAACAGATTGAAGCTGGACGGGCATTCATGCGTGATTTCCGCGACACCTTTCACCAGCTCGCCAAATGACTTGGCGCTGGATCGACAAAGGCGCGTTGGTCTTGCTGCACGATGAAAGCCTGGCGGAACACGGCGGGCGCGCCGGGTTGCGCGATGTGGGTTTGCTGGATTCTGCGCTGAACAAGCCTTTGAACCTGTTAGCCTATGGCAAACCGGACTTTGCTGATCTGGCGGCCAGTTACGCCAGTGGACTGGCCAAAAACCATCCCTTTGTGGATGGCAACAAACGGGCGGCGTTCCTTGCAGTGGGTATGTTTCTCTACCTCAACGGCTACCGTCTTCAAACCTCGCAGGCGGACGCCACTTTGACCGTTTTGGGATTGGCGGCGGGAGAGATTTCCGAAAGCGATTTCGCCACTTGGTTGCGCCGTTGCGCCATTCCCCGCTGAGTTTTTCCTCAGTCCAGCGGCCGCAAACCAATCACCAGTGACGACGGCACGCGCCCGTCGGTGTCGCGCGGCAGGCTGACGGTGCGGTCGATGGCGCGCAGCACGGCCTCGTCCCACGCGGCGTTGCCGCTGCTCTTGATGAGCTTGCGCGCGGTGATGGCACCGTCGGGCGCGGTCCGCACCTCGACTTCGGCGCGGGGGTTGCCCGGGGCCACGTCGGTGAACACCACATTGGGCTTGATGCGCGCGGCCACCTTGGCGCCGTACCCCGGCGTGGGGCCGCTGGACTGCTGGGCTGTGCCGGTGCTTTGCGGGCCACCCGTGGCGCCGGCCTGGCCCATCATGCGGTTGATCTGGTCCTCGCGCAGTTGAGCCAGGCGCTTTTCGTCGGCCGCGGCCTTGCGTTCCTGTTCGCGCTTTTGTTCGGCGAGTTTTTGCTGGCGTTCTTTTTCGTCGGCGGCTTTTTCCGCTGCTGCTTTCTTCTCGGCCGCTGCCTTCTCGGCTGCCTTCGCAGCGGCGACCTTCTTGGCCTCTTCCTCACGCGCCTTCTTCTCGGCTTCAGCCTTCTTCTTCGCCTGTGCGGTGGCGATGTCGGCCTGGTTCGGGGCGGGCGGTGGCGGAGCGGGCGCTGGCGCCGGGGCGGGTTTGGGCGCCGGTTTGGGTGGTGTGGGCTGGGGCGCAGGTGTGGGGGGCGGTGGCGCCACCGCTCGCGGTGCGGCCTGCACCGGCATGCGTGACCAGAGCTCGGCTTCGACCGTGACGGGTTCTGGGTCGTGCTTCCACTGCACACCGAGCGTGAGGGCGATCACGAGCAGACCGTGTACCACGAGCGCCAGACCCATGGGCCCGAGCCAGCGGCCGCTGGGTGGCGGCGCGAGGTCGAGGTGGTCGGCGGTGGATTGCATGGTGGCGTGATGGGTCAGCGCGAGGTTTGCACGGACAGGCCCACCCGGGCAATGCCGGCTTCCTGAAGGGTGCTCATCACGCGAACAACGGCTTCGTACTTCACGTTCTTGTCAGCGCTGATCACCACCGGCACGCCGCCCTCGGGCGCAGTGCCTTTGCTGCTTTGCAGCTGCTGCACCCGGCCCACGAGCTGGATCAGGCTCACAGGCTGCGGCTCGGTGCTGGCTGAGCCTTCGCGCACCTGGATCTGCTCGTCCTTGTCGATCATTACCGCCACGAAGCGGTCGGGCTGGCGCCCGGCCTGGCCCACGCTGGGCAGCGCGATCTGGCTGGGCGTGATGAGCGGGGCCGTGACCATGAAGATGATCAGCAGCACGAGCATCACGTCGATGAACGGGACCATGTTGATCTCGTTGATGGTGCGGCGGCCGCGGCCGCGTGATGAAACGGCGGGCATGCTCAATGACCGGAAGGAGATTGCTGCTGCGCGCCGAGGTTGCGCTGCAGGATGTTGGAGAACTCTTCCATGAAGGTCTCCATGGCGTTGGCCACGCGGTCGATGTCGTGCGCGAAGCGGTTGTAGAAGACCACCGCAGGAATGGCGGCGAACAGACCAATGGCGGTGGCCACCAGGGCTTCGGCAATGCCGGGCGCCACGGATGCCAGGGTCACCTGTGCGAGTGCCGCCAGCCCGGTGAAGGCGTGCATGATGCCCCACACGGTGCCGAACAGGCCCACATACGGCGAGACCGAGCCGACCGAAGCGAGGAAGGAGAGGTTGGTTTCCAGCACATCAAGTTCGCGCTGGAAGCTCGCGCGCATGGCGCGGCGCGCGCCGTCGAGCAGGGCGCCGTTGTCGGTGATGCGGCGCTCGCGCAGCTTCTGGTATTCGCGCATGCCGCTGGCGAAGATGCGCTCCATCGGCCCGCCGTGTTTGGCGCTCTGGGCGGCGGCGGCGTACAGGTCGTTGAGGTTGGTGCCCGACCAGAACTCGCGTTCAAAGTCGTCGTTGTGGGCGCGCACGCGCTTGAGCGAGAACACCTTGCGGAAGATGGCGGCCCAGCTCATGACAGAGACCACCATGAGCAGCACCACCACGGCCTGCACCACCCAACTGGCGTTGAGCATCAATTGAACGATGGAGAGATCTTGGTTCATGGGTGTTCAGAGAGGGCGGATCGTGAAGAAGTTTCAGGGCGTCAGCTGGAGCGCGGCCATCACGGCGGGAGGGATGCGCTGCGGACGCAGCAGGCGGTCGTCGACCCAGCCGATGCGGATGGTGCCGCTGCAGAGCAGCTCTGCCTGCGCGTCGCTTTGCTGCGGTTTCAGGAGCGCGGTCTGCTCGATTGTCATGGACGCACGGCCCGCTTCCACCACGCGCGCTGTAACCAGAAGCAAATCATCGAGCCGCGCGGGCCGGTGGTATTGCAGCTGGGTCTGGCTCACGACGAACATGCCGCCGAGCTGTTCGCGCAAGCGTTGTTGTTCGACGCCCAGGGCGCGCAGCCACTCGGTGCGGGCGCGCTCGAAGAACTTGAGGTAGTTGGCGTAGAACACGATGCCGCCTGCGTCGGTGTCTTCCCAGTACACGCGGATGGGCCACGTGAATGGGGCTGATTGCAGTACGGGCGGGCTCACAGCGCTTGCTCCAGGCGAGCGACCGCTTCACGAAGCTGAGCCATGGAATTGGCGGTGGAGAAACGCAGGTAGCGGCCGGGGTCGGCGCTGCCGAAGTCGCGTCCTGGCGTGGCAGCGATCTGGCAGCGTTTCATGAGCTCGAAGGCCAGCGCCCAGCTGCCCCCTTCGTCAGGCCGAGCCCCTTGCGGTGGAATGCCCCAGCGCTGGCACAGCCCGGTCACATCGGCCCAGGCATAGAAGGCGCCATCGGGCATCACCGGCACGCTCAGGCCCAGGCGGTTGAGTTCGGGGATGAAATAGTCTCGGCGCGCCTTGAACTCGCTGCGCCGGCGCTCGTATTCGGTGAGGCTCGCGGGCTCGAAGCAGGCCAGTGCTGCGTGTTGCGCGATGGTGCTGGCGCAGATGAAGAGGTTCTGCGCCAGGCGCTCCACCGCGGGCACCAGCGCAGGCGGCAGCACCAGCCAGCCCAGGCGCCAGCCGGTCATGTTGAAGTACTTGCTGAAGCTGTTGATGCTGATGATTTCATCGCCCAGGCCGTCGGGCAGCCCGAGGGCACTGTGGCCGAAGTCATCTTCGTAGCTCAGACCGAGGTAAATCTCGTCAACCATGGTCACGCCACCTTTTGAGCGAACGAAGCGCGCGATGCGTTCAAGTTCATCGCGGGCAATCGAGGTGCCGGTGGGGTTGGACGGTGAGGCCAGCAGCACGCCGCGTGTGGCGGGGCTCCAGTGCGCTTCAACCTGCTCTGCGCTCAACTGAAAACGTTGGTCGGGCCCGCTGGGAATCATCACCGCGCGGCCTTCAGCCGCTTGCACGAACTGCCGGTTGCACGGGTAGCTCGGGTCGGGTATCAGCACCTCGTCGCCAGCCTCGATGAGCGCGAGGCAGGCCAGCTGCAGGGCCGCAGAGGCGCCTGCCGTGACCACAATGCGGTTCGCATCGATGGACAGACCGAACCGGCTCGCGTACCAGCCGCTGATGGCTTCACGCAAGGCGGGCAGGCCGAGCGCCTGTGTGTACTGGCTGCTGCCGCTGCGGATGGCGCGCTCGGCGGCGGACATGACCAGCGGTGGTGCGGTGAAGTCCGGTTCGCCGATGTTCAGGTAAATCATCGACCGGTCGCCTGGCTTGGCCTGGGTCGCCATGGCTGAAGCAGCCTTGGCCAGCTCCATCACGTAGAAGGGTTCGACGCGCTGGGCGCGCTGCGAAATCCTCACGGTGCGGCGTTTCTGCGAGAGCCGGGTTTTGACGGCGCGGCGGCCACTTCGGCCGGGCGCAGCTGCGCGGCCAGCTGGTGCAGCACGCCGTTGACGTACTTGTGACCGTCGGTACCGCCAAACGATTTGGCCAGTTCGATGCATTCGTTGAGCACCACGCGCCATGGCACGTCCAGGCAGTGCTGGAATTCGTAGGCGCCGATCCAGAGCACGCCGCGTTCGATGGGCGAGAGCTCGTTCAGCGGGCGATCAAGCGCGGGCTTGATCAGTGCGTCCAGCGCGTCGGCCTGGTTAATGCAGCCGTGCAGCAGCGCATCGAAGTGCACGCTGTCGCACTTGTGGAAGCCGGCCAGGTCGCGCGTGAAGGCGTCGATGTCGGTGGCGGCGTTGCGGCCCACCAGGTGCTGGTAGATCGCCTGCAAGGCGAACTCGCGGGCACGGGTGCGGGCCGACTTGTCGGCGGCCTTGCGGCCGATCAAGCCGCTCTTGGGCTTGTCGCCCTCGGTGACGGGAAGTTCTGTGGACATGTTCAACCGATCTCTTGCAGCAGGTGGGCCATTTCCACCGCCACGCGGGCCGCATCGCGGCCTTTGTCGGTCTTGCGCGCGATGGCCTGCTCCAGCGTTTCGGTGGTCAGGATGGCGTTCGCGATGGGGATCTGGTAGTCCAGCGCCAGGCGCGTGACGCCCGCGCCAGATTCGTTGGCCACCAGTTCGAAGTGGTAGGTCTCGCCGCGGATGATGCAACCCAGGGCGATGAGTGCGTCGAAGTCGTCGCGTTCGGCCATGGCTTGCAGGGCCACCGGAACTTCGAGTGCGCCAGGCACCTTGACGTGGGCGATGTTTTTCTCTTGCACACCGAGTG
>NZ_JALHLX010000181.1 GCF_022844385.1 Hydrogenophaga sp.
GAAGCCGCCAACGAGATCGCGGCCAAGCGCCTGCCCACCTCGGTGGTGAGCTGGCAGTTTGAAAAAGGCACGATCGGCAACACGCACTTCGTGGCCATTCCGTACAACGCACGTGCCAAAGCCGGCGCGCAGGTGGTGGCCAACTTCCTGCTCTCACCCGCCGCGCAGGCCCGCAAGGCCGACATCGCGCACTGGGGCGACCCGACCGTGCTCGACCTGGCGCGCCTGCCGGCCGCCGACCGGGCGCTGTTCCAGACCGGCAACCTGCCCGGCCTGGTCACCAAGGGCGCCCCCACGCTGCCCGAACCCCACGCCTCGTGGGTCGATCCGCTGGAGAAGGAGTGGGCGCGCCGCTACGGCGTGTGATGCGTTTGTCGTCGAACGTTTCCCTTCGGCACCTGGGTGCAGGCGCCCTGCTGGCGCTGGCCGCCGTGCCGATGCTGTGGACCGCGCTCGAAGCGCTCAAGACCGGCAGCAACACTGCGGCCTGGCGCGCACTCGCGCAAGACCCCGCCCTCACTCACGCCGCGCTGCTCACCCTGTGGACCGGCCTGGCCTCCACGTTGCTGGCCTGGTGGGGCGCGGCCGCGCTGCTGGCACGCGGCTTCGTGCGCCAGCGCCTGGCGCGCCTGCTGCGCGGCCTGCCGGTGATGCTGGCCACGCCGCATGCCGCCCTGGCCATCGGCTTGTTGTTTCTGCTCGCGCCCAGCGGCTGGCTGCTGCGCGCGCTCTCGCCCTGGCTCACCGGTTTCGACAGCCCTCCGCCCTGGCCCACCACGCAAGACCCCTGGGGCCTGGGCCTGATCGCCGCACTCGTGATCAAGGAGATTCCGTTCCTGCTCTGGACCGCGGCCACCCAGCTGCAGCGCGACGACGTGCGCCAGCGCTGGCGCGCCGAACATGCCCTCGCGCAAACCCTGGGCTACGCACCGCGCCGCGCCTTCTGGCTGGTGCTGTGGCCGCAACTCGCCACGCGCCTGCGCTGGCCGCTGCTGGCGGTGCTGGCCTACGGGCTCACCGTGGTGGACATGGCGCTCGTGATCGGCCCGGCCACCCCGCCCACGCTGGCCGTGCTGGCCTGGCAGTGGCTGCAGGACGCCGACCCCGCCACCTACGCGCAAGGCGCGGCCGCAGGCGTGCTGCTTGCGCTGCTGGTGCTGGCCTGCAGCGTGCTCTGGCTCGGATCGCAGCGCCTGCAACGCAAGGCGCTGGCGCATGGGCATGGTGTTCGCGGCTCGCCTTCACGAACACCGGGCAGTGACATCGGCGTGTGGCTGCTGGTGGGTGTGTACGCTGCCGTGCTGCTGGCGCTCGCCGTGGGCAGCGTTAGCGGGGTGTGGGCATTTCCCGCCGTGTGGCCGCAGTCGTTGACCACCGCCGCATGGGAACAGGTAGCGCAGAGCAGCGGCACGGTGCTCACCACGCTGTGGCTGGCAGCGGGCAGCAGCGCGGTGGCGCTGGTGTGGAGCGTGGCCTGGCTCGAACTCGCGCCGCGCCGCTGGGACGATGCCCTGCGCCCGCTGCTCTACCTGCCGCTGGTGCTGCCCGCCGTGCTCTGGGTGGTGGGGCTGTATGGCGTGGGCCTGCAACTGCGGCTGGAAGGCCAGGCCAGCGGCCTGCTGATCGCGCACACGCTCATGGTGCTGCCCTATGTGCTGCTCGCGCTCAGCCCGGCCTACCTTGGCTTCGACCCACGCTACGCCCAGCTCAATGCGAGCCTGGGCCGCTCGGGTTGGGCGTTTCTGCTGCGCGTGAAATGGCCGCTGCTCAAGCGCGCGCTCGCCTCCGCCGCCGCTGTGGGGTTTGCGGTGAGCGTGGCGCAGTACCTGCCCACGCTCTACGTGGGTGCGGGGCGTTTCGCCAGCGTCACCACCGAAGCCGTCACACTCGCCTCGGGCGGGCAACGTTCGCTCACCAGCGCCTACGCCGGCCTGCAACTCGCGCTGCCGGTGTTGGCCTTCGCACTTGCCGCCTGGCTGGGCCGCCCCCGCCGATTCACCCACTCTGCTGCATGACGCTCGCTGTTCACATCCACCGCCTCGCCACCCGCGACCACACGCTGGTTCAAGACCTGCGCTTTGAAGTGGCTGCAGGCCACATCCTCACGCTCATGGGACCCAGCGGCAGCGGCAAGAGCTCGGTGCTTGCGGCCATGGCCGGCACGCTGGACAGCGTGACCGAAGGAAGCGAAGCCTTGCAGTTTGAAGGCACGGTGACGCTGGACGGACGCGACCTCACGCGGCTGCCCACCGCGCAACGCGGCATCGGCCTGCTGTTCCAGGACGACCTGCTGTTCGCCCACATGACGGTGGCGGAGAACCTGCTGTTCGCCGTGCCCGCCGGGCCCAGGCGTGAGCGCCTGGCCGCGGTGGAGCAAGCGCTGGACGAATCGGGCCTGGCTGGCTTCGGCACGCGCGACCCGGCCACGCTGTCGGGCGGGCAACGCGCACGCGTGGCGCTCATGCGAGCGCTGCTCGCGCGCCCGAAAGCGCTGCTGCTCGACGAGCCGTTTTCCAAGCTTGACGCCGCGCTGCGCGACCAGTTCCGCAGCTTCGTGTTCGAGCACCTGCGCGACAGCGGCGTGCCCGCCGTGCTGGTGACGCACGACGCGGCCGACGTGGCCGACCCTGCGCTGGTGGTGGAGCTCGGTCGTGCTGGATAGCGCCATTCAACAGGTCTTGAAACCGGTGCTCAGCCGCATGGCCCGTGGGCTGGTGCGCGCAGGCATCGGCGCCGACGCACTCACCTTCATCGGCTTCGCGATCGGCATGGCCGCAGCCGTGTCCATCGCCCTGCAGCATTTCACGGTGGGGCTGGTGTTGCTGCTGCTCTCCCGGTTGATGGACGGGCTCGACGGTGCCGTGGCTCGCCTCACCCAGCCCACCGACCGCGGCGGCTTTCTCGACATCACGCTGGACTTTCTTTTCTATGCGGCCATCCCGCTGGCGTTTGCGGTGGCCGACCCGGCACAGAACGCCCTGCCCGCAGCCGTGCTGCTGGCCAGCTTCATCGGCACGGCCAGCAGCTTCCTGGCGTTTGCCATCGTGGCCGCCCAGCGCGGGATCACATCGACCGCTTTGCCCGACAAGAGTTTTTACTTCCTCGGCGGCCTGACCGAGGCCACCGAGACCATCGCCGCGTTCGTGGCGATGTGCCTCTGGCCGCAGTGGTTCGCGCCCATCGCCTGGGGCTTCGCAGCGCTGTGCGCGATCACCACGGCGCTGCGCATCGGCTGGGGCTGTCAGCGCCTGAAGTGACGCAGCAGGGTTTTCTCCAGCTCCAGGACCAGCAGCACGGCCACCCCGGCGGCGGCACACAGTGACAGTTGGACCAGATCCAGCGACCGTGTGTTGAACAGCGTCTGCATGAAAGGTGCATAGGTGAACAGCGCCTGCAACACCAGCACCCCCGCCACCGCCAGCAACACGCGGGGCGTTCCCTGAACGCCGCGCCAGGTGAACGAGGGCGCTTTGAGGTAACGCACGCTGAACAGGTAAAAAATCTCCATCGCCACCAGCGTGTTGACCGCCATGGTGCGTGCCTCCTCGATCGGGCTGCCCATGCTCAGCGCCCAGCGGTAGATGCCGAAGATGCCGATCAGGAACAGTGTGGACACCAGGAAGATGCGCCACAACACAAAGGAAGAGAGCATGGCCTGCGTGGCGGGTCGGGGCCTGCGCTTCATCACGTCGGGCTCGGTGGGCTCAAAGGCCAGCACCATGGCCAGTGCCACCGAGCTGACCATGTTCACCCAGAGGATCTGCGCCGGCAGGATCGGCAGCGCCAGGCCGAACACCACGGCGGCCAGCAGCGAGAGCGATTCACCGCCGTTGATGGGCAACAGGAAAACCACCGTCTTGCGCAGGTTGTCGTACACCGTGCGCCCCTCCTCCACCGCGTGGGCGATGGAGGCGAAGTTGTCGTCGGCCAGCACGATGGCGCCGGCCTGTTTGGCGGCTTCGGTGCCCTTCTGCCCCATCGCCACACCCACATCGGCCTGCTTGAGCGCGGGGGCGTCGTTCACGCCGTCACCCGTCATGGCGACCACCTCACCGCGCGCCTGCAAGGCCTGCACCAGCCGCAGCTTGTGTTCCGGGCTGGCGCGGGCGAACACGTCCGTGTCCTGCACCGCCTGGCGCAAGGCCTCGTCGTCCATGGCCTCGATCTCGGGGCCGGTGACCGCGCGCAGCGCCTGCCCCATGCCGAGCTGTCCCGCGATGGCGCTGGCGGTCGTGCCGTGGTCACCGGTGATCATCTTCACGCGGATGCCGGCCGCCCGGCACTGCGCCACCGCCGCAATGGCTTCGTCGCGCGGCGGATCGATGATGCCGACCAGACCGAGCAGGGTCAGGCCCTGGCTGACCGTCTGGTGATTCAACGCCTGTCCATCACCGAGCTGACCGCGCGCCAGCGCGAGCACCCGTCGACCACTGCGGGCCTGCGCTTCCACGGCCGCGTTCCAATGCTGCGCGTCCAGCGGCGCCACTTGTCCATTGCGCAGAAGCTGGTGGCTGCACCTCACGAGCACGCTTTCGGGGGCACCCTTGAGCAGCACCTGGTGACCACCGGCCCGGGCATGCGCGGTGGCCATGAAGCGGTGCTCCGATTCGAACGGAATGGCCTGAAGGCGCGGGTGCTCGACGCGCAGCTCCACCGGATCGATGCCGGCCTTCATGGCGAGGCAGAGCAAGGCACCCTCCGTCGGATCGCCGGTCAACTGCCATGAAACACCGTTGCCGGCCGGGGCCTGGCCAATGCCCGCCTCGGGCCTTTGTTGCAGGCTGGCGTCGTTGCAGAGCGCGGCCGCCTCGGCCAATGCCAGCAGGGCCGGCGATTCGCGAAACAACTCGCCAGCCATCAAGGGCCGATCCCCGTCACGCAGATGACCGTCGGGTGCATAGCCCACACCCTCCACATCGATGAACTGGTCGGCCAGCACCACCTGCTGGACCGTCATTTGATTGCGCGTCAGCGTGCCCGTCTTGTCGGAGCAGATCACGGTGACCGAACCCAGCGTTTCCACGGCGGGCAGCCGGCGCACCACCGCGTGGCGCGCAGCCATGCGCTGCACACCGATGGCCAGCGTGATGGTCATGATGGCGGGCAATCCCTCGGGAATGGCCGCCACGGCCAGGCTCACGGCGGTCAGGAACATCTCGACCGCCGGCATCCCGCGCACCAGGGTGCCGAAAGCGAAGAGCAGCGCCGCGGCCGCCATGACCGCCAGCGTGATCCAGCGGGCGAGCTGGGCCATGTTGCGCAACAG
>NZ_JALHLX010000182.1 GCF_022844385.1 Hydrogenophaga sp.
ACGATGAAGGTCGAGGTCTCGCCGTCGAACTTGTAGGCGTGCGCCTGGAACCAGCCGTGTTCGGTCTGCACAAAATCGAAGGTGAAGGCGTCAAACGTCTTTTTGGTGCCGAGCCAGACAAAGCGGCATTCCCGCGTGTCGATGTCGGGCTGGAAGGTCTCGGCGTAACGCGTTCGGATGCGGCTGTTGAGGCCGTCGCTGGCGATCACCAGGTCGGCGTTGTACTGCTCGGCGAGTGCCTGGTCGTCGGTCACATCGGTCTCGAACACCAGGTTGACGCCCAGTGCCAGGCATCGGTCTTGCAGGATGTTGAGCAGTTTCTTGCGGCCGATGCCGCAGAAGCCGTGGCCGCCCGAACGCACGCGGCCGCCCTTGTAGAACACCTCGATGTCGTCCCAGTGGTTGAAGGCCTCACCGATCAGCGTGGCCGATTCGGGATCGGCGGCGCGCAGGTTGCCCAGCGTCTGGTCGGACAACACCACGCCCCAGCCGAAGGTGTCGAAAGGCCGGTTGCGCTCGACCACCGTGACCGTGAGCGAAGGGTCTCGCCGCTTCATCAGCAGGGCGAAATACAAGCCAGCCGGCCCGCCGCCGATGCACAGAATCCTCTGGAGAGCCGAGTCTGAAGTGTTCATGCCTAATTAGTTTAGACATGAATAATTCAGTTTCAATCGGGTTTACCCGGTGTTTTCGGTACCCCTGCCAGCAGGGAGTACTTTGGTGTGAAAATGAAGGTCAGATTGAAGGAGTGTTTTATGTCCGTTTACCGATTCAAATCCCGAGAAACCGGCGACCTGGTGATGCTGCAGCAGCATGGCAAGCGTCTGTTGGAAATTCTCGGCAAGGACCCTTCGGGGCCGGGCATCGTGATGCACCAGCAGATGCCAGCCGCCGTTCAGGCCATCCAGGACGCGATCGTGGCCGAAGAGGCAGAGCAGGCGAAGCTTCGGGAGGAAGCTGCCGCTCGAGGCGAGGTGCCGCCCGAGTTCGATCAGGTGAGTTTGCGCATGCGCAGCGCACCCTTCATCGAGATGGTGCAGCGTTGCGAAAAGGCCGGGGTCGACATCGTCTGGGGGGTGTAGAAGAAGCACCCCCGCGCGGCTTCGCCGCTCCCCCCTCTGCTGCGCAAGGGGGGCGACACCTGGGGCCGGCGGAGCCGGACCCTCGGTGTCTCTGGGTTGGGACACGCGCTCCGGTGAGGGGGCTGTCTTCTCTTCTACTCAATCCACCTTGGCGCCGGACGCCTTCACCACCGGCGCCCACTTCGCAATCTCGGCTTCGATCAGCTTGCCGAATTCCTGTGGCGTGTTGCCGCTGGGGATGGCGCCCTGGGCCACCAGCCGTTCTTTCACGTTGGGCAGGTTCAGTGCCTTGGCGGTTTCCTGCTGGAGGCGGTTCACCACCTCGGGGGGTGTGCCGGCGGGCGCCAGCAGGCCGAACCAGGAGCTGGCTTCAAAGCCCGCGAGCGAGCCGGCTTCGGCCACGGTCGGGGTGTCGGGCAGTGCGCTGGAGCGCACGGCGCTGGTGACGGCAAAGGCCTTCAGGCCGCCGGCCTGGATGTGCGGCATGGCCGAGGGCAGGTTGTCGAACATGACGTCCATGGCACCACCAAGCATGTCGGTCATGGCCGGGCCCGATCCGCGGTAGGGAATGTGTGTCATGAAGATGCCGGTGCGCGACTTGAACAGCTCGCCCGCCAGATGGATCGAGGTGCCGTTGCCGCTGGACGCCATATTGAGCTTGCCCGGGTTGGCTTTGGCATAGCGCACGAAGTCGGTCACGCTGTTGATGCCGAGCTCTTGAGCGCGCTTGGTGTTCATGACCATCACGTTGGGCACGCCGGCCACCAGGGTGATGGGCGCAAAGTCCTTCTGCGGGTCGTAGGGCAGCTTGGAATACAGCGACTTGTTGATGCCGTGCGTGCCCACGGTGCCCATGAGCAACGTGTAGCCGTCGTTGGCCGCCTTGGCCACCAGGTCGGCGCCGATGTTGCCGCCCGCACCCGCGCGGTTTTCCACCACCACGGGTTGTCCCAACGCCTTGGTGAGTTCGGGTGCCAGTGTGCGCGCCAGGATGTCGGTGGTGCCACCGGGTGCGAAGGGCACGACGATGCGGATCGGTTTGCTGGGCCAGGCGGCTTGCGCGGCGACCAAGCCGGGGAGGGCAGTGGCCGCAACGGCCACGGCAATGAGGGTGCGACGGGAAAGGTTCATGGTTGTCTCCGGCTCAGTTTGTTTATTTGCGGTTGCAGTGGCTCCTGGGGACTGATGCCCAGTGCCTGCGCCGCAGCGTTGGCGTGGCTGACCACGCCATGGGTCAATGTACTGGCTGCCTGCCCAATGCGCGCACTCGTGTGCGACACCGCGCAAGCCGCAAGGTCATGCAATTGCAGCAACTCAAGGCCAGCGATGCCGGCCGCGTCCAGACCAACCCCCGCGTCGTTGAAGACCGAGAGCAGTGGCCGCACGGCCAGCGCGTATCGCGCCGAACTCAAGCCCCCGTGCGAACCGCTCAAGGCAATGCAGCCCGCGTCAGCGGGCTGCAGTTCGGTGATGGAGTCGATGACGCGGATGGCGAGCATGGGCCTTCTCCAACCCAGTGACACCGCGGAACTGGCTTTGCCAGGCCGCAGGTGTCGCCCCCTGGAGGGGGTGGCGCAAAGCGCCGCGGGGGTGCTTCTCGTTCAGTCAGCAAACTGACCGGCAGCGTCGATGGCGGTCTTGAGCTTGGTGATCTCGCCGGCCACGAAAGCCTTGTGACCGGCGGGCGTCACGCGGGCATCTTTCACCACGATGGCGCCCAGGTCTTCCTGGCTCTTGATGAACGCAGGGTCCTTCAAGGCCACTTGAAGCGCGTCGTTCAGGCGTTTGGTCACTTCGGGTGGCGTGCCTTTGGGCGCGTACAGGCCGTGCCAGATGGTCAGGTTGAAATCTTTCAGACCCATTTCCTGCAGCGACGGATAGTCCTTGAGCAGCTTGTGGCTGGACAGGGGCTTGGCGGTGGTCACGGCGAAGGCCTTCACACGACCGGCTTCGATCTGCGCGGTGGTGTTGGTGGTCTGGTCGCACATGACGTCGACCTGGCCGCCGATCAGGTCGTTCATGGCCGGGCCGGTGCCGCGGTAGGCAATGGTGGTCATGGACTTGTCGAGCTTCACGGCCGACTGCCACATCAGGCCGCAGATGTGCGAGGCGGAACCCAGGCCGGCGTGCGCCAGGTTGAGCTTGCCGCCGTTGGCGCGGATGTAAGACTCGAAGTCCCGGTAGGTGTTGGCCGGCAGCTTGGGCGAGCCCAGCAGCGTCATGGGCACATCGTTGATCATGCCCAGGTATTCGAAGTCTTCCAGCGGCTTGAACTGTTGCTTGCGGTACAGGCTGGTGGTGGCGGCCATGCCGATGTGCCAGACCAGCAGGGTGTAGCCATCGGGTGTGGCGCGGGCCACCTTGGTGCCTGCGATGGTGCCGCCGGCGCCGGCTGCGTTCTCCACCACGATGTTGGCGCCACCCAGCGGCGCGCGCATGGCTTCGGCCAGACGGCGCGCCACGAGATCGGTCGGGCCGCCAGCGGCGAAGGGCACCACGAAAGTGATGGGCTTCGCGGGGAAGGCCTGCGCAAAGGCGCCGGTGGAAACGGTGGCCGCCAAAGCGGCTGCAAGCAAGGTTTTCATGAGATCTCCATCTGGGTTTAGTGAACCCCCGGATGGTATCCCCCGGGGGGCAGTGGGAAATCGCGGAAATTACTTAGCTGGCCGGCGGGGAAAACCCTTTGCTGCACCGCAGACAGGCGTTTCTTGACGTCTTCTGTACTACTGGTGAATACGCTACTGGTAGCTGCGCGCGTCTTCGATCACCTTGCCGTCGTTGGGCAGGCTGCCCGGGGGCACCAGGTGCACGTCGCCACGCAGCTTGGTGACATCGCGCACAGCGGTCTCGATCAGGCCACGCAGCGTGTCGTCGGCCTCGCTGGCTTCCACCTTCAGGCACATCTGGTCGTTGGCCATTTCGCCGCTGATCACCAGGCGCGCCTTGTGCACTTGCGGAAACCGCCGCGCGATGTCGGCCACCTGAGAAGCGTGCACGAACATGCCCCGCACCTTGGTGGTCTGGTCGGCGCGGCCCATCCAGCCCTTGATGCGCGGGGCGGTTCGACCGGTGGGGCAGTTGCCCGGCATGATGGCCGACAGGTCGCCGGTGCCGAAGCGGATCAGCGGATAGGCCGAATTGAGTGTGGTCACCACCAGCTCGCCCACTTCGCCATCCGGCACCGGATCGCCGGTGCCCGGGCGCACGATCTCGATGATCACCCCTTCGCCCAGCACCAGGCCCTCGCGGGCCTGCGTTTCGTAGGCCACCACACCCAGATCGGCCGTGGCGTAGGTCTGGTACACGTCCAGGCCCTGCTCCTTGAACCACGCGGTCAGGCTGGGAGGGCAGGCCTCACCGCCGACCGAGGCCTTCTTGATGCTGCTGACATCGACGCCCGCCTCCCTGGCTTTCTCCAGCAGGATGCGCAGGAAGCTGGGTGTGCCGGTGTAGGCGTCGGGCTTGAGGTCGGCGATGGCCTGCAGCTGTTGTTCGGTCTGGCCGGTGCCGGCCGGGAACACGGTGCATCCCACGGCGTGTGCACCCGATTCGAGGATGAAGGCGCCTGGCGTCATGTGGTAGCTGAAACTGTTGTGCACCAGCTCGCCCGCGCGAAAGCCGGCGGCGAACAAGGCGCGCCCGGCACGCCAGTAGTCACTGACCGTGCCCTCGGGTTCGTAGATGGGGCCCGGCGAAGCGAAGATCCGGGGCATGTCCGGGCCGCGCACCAACGCGGAGAAACCACCAAACGAGTCGGTGGCGCGCAGGGCCTTCTGCCGCTCCAGCAGCTCCATCTTGCGTGTGACCGGCAGGCGCGCCAGCGCGGCGCGGCTGTTCACGTTCACGGCATCCACGCCGCGCAGGATCTCTGCGAAGGCCGGGCTTCGTGTCTGTGCATGCCAGACCTGGGCCACCAGATTGACCATCAGTTGCGATTCCCGCTGCTCGGGGGAGCGGGTTTCAAGGGCGTCAAAGAAGTCGGTTTGTGCCATGGCTGCCAAGTATGAATAAGGAGACGTTCAGTCCGGACCGGTGGTCCGTTCAGGCCAGCCAGCGCTTGCGCCGTTTGTAGCTTTTCACGTCTTTGAAGCTCTTGCGCTCACCTCCGCCCATGCCCAGGTAGAACTCTTTCACGTCCTCGTTGTTGCGCAACTCGCTGGCCAG
>NZ_JALHLX010000183.1 GCF_022844385.1 Hydrogenophaga sp.
GTCGAATCCGCCGTGTGCCCCAGTCTTTATGCCGGGATGCAATCCCAGGAGGAGGCAGGGGGTCACGAGGCGGGCTCTCTTGGGTGCAAGGAGAGCGGGGTCAGAGTATCAGGAGGAGGGGCCAAAGGCCCCGGGGGACATTCGCGGAGCAGAGCGCCGTGCCGCTCCGATCCCGCGAGGTCAATGAACGAAGCGCAACGAGGGAAAAGAAATTAGGTCAAGGAGACGCGAGCAAACTTCCGCTTCCCCACCTGCACCACAAACGTCCCGGCAGGCAGCTTCAAACCCTTGTCGCTGATCACCGCCCCATCCACCCGCACACCACCGCCCTCGATCAAGCGGTTGGCCTCGCTGGTGGAAGGCGCCAGACCGGCCGACTTCAACAACGAACCAATGCCCATCGGCGCACCCGACAAGGACACCTCGGGAATCTCGTCCGGCACACCGCCCTTGCTGCGGTTGATGAAGTCCTGCTCGGCGGCATCGGCTGCCGCCGCACTGTGGAACCGCGTGGTGATTTCCTTGGCCAGCGCCACCTTGGCGTCCTTCGGGTTCGCGCCCTGGGCAATGGCCTGTTTCAACGATTCGATGTGCTCCAGCGACTGGAACGACAACAGCGTGTACCAGCGCCACATCAGCGTGTCGGAAATGCTCAGCACCTTGGCGAACATCGAGTTTGCCGGTTCGGTGATGCCGATGTAGTTGTTCTTGCTCTTGGACATCTTGTCCACGCCGTCAAGGCCTTCCAGCAGCGGCATCGTGAGGATGCACTGTGGTTCCTGGCCGTACTCGGCCTGCAGGTGGCGGCCCATCAGCAGGTTGAACTTCTGGTCCGTGCCGCCGAGTTCGAGGTCGCTCTTGAGCGCCACCGAGTCGTAGCCCTGCATCAGCGGATACAGGAACTCGTGCACGCTGATCGGCGTGCCGGCCTTGAATCGGTCGTGGAAATCGTTGCGCTCCATCATGCGCGCCACGGTGTACTTGGCCGCGAGCTGGATCATGCCCATCGAGCCCAGCGGAAGGCTCCATTCGCTGTTGTAACGAATCTCCGTTTTGGCCGGGTCCAGCACCAGGCTGGCCTGCTTGTAGTAAGTCTCGGCGTTGGTCTGGATCTGCTCGGTGGTCAGCGGCGGGCGCGTGTTGTTGCGCCCGGACGGGTCGCCGATCAGGCTGGTGAAGTCCCCAATGAGAAAAATCACCTGGTGCCCCAGGTCCTGCAACTGGCGCATCTTGTTGAGCACCACCGTGTGGCCAATGTGGATGTCCGGCGCCGTCGGGTCCAGCCCCAACTTGATGCGCAGCGGCTGGCCGGTCTTCTCCGACTGTGACAATTTTTTGATCCAGTCGGCCTGGGGAATCAATTCTTCGCACCCCCTGAGTGTCACGTTCAAGGCATTTTTCACACCGTCTGTCAGTACGCCCTCAACAGGATGGTTTTGATGAGTACTTTGTGCTGCTGGGGTGCTGGGATTCATAAGCGTTTTCTCGGGTGCGGGCTACAAGGCGCTGGCTATACTGCGCGCCGAGTGACGGATTTTAGTTGGCGCGCTTTTTGCACATCTTGGAGCCGGCTCATCGCCCAGACGAAATTCGTGTGAACTTGTTCCGCCTGAGCCTCTCAGCCTGTGTGTCCCATCCAACAGACCGTTGGACATCTTTTCAGGAAACACCGATTTTGATCCGCTCGCTGCTCCACTCGCTGACCCAGGTCACTGAGGCCACCCGCCAAAGCCTTGCCAGGCACCCCCGCCGCATCACGGGTGGCATTGGCGCCTTGCTGCTGGGCACCGGCGTCACTGCTTTCGGCATTGCACCGCTTGCACCCGATGCCGCCGACCTTCCGGTGCGCCAGGTCGTCGAAGCCCTCGCCACCCCCACATTTGAAGTGCCTGGCGTGCTGGCCGCTTCTTCCAACGATTTCGTGCTGTTCCGCAGCGACGTGACGCGCCGCGACGACACCGCCCAGAGCCTGCTGCAGCGCCTGGGTGTGGTGGACACCGAGGCCCAAGGCTTCCTGCGCACCGACGCCACCGCCCGACAGCTGCTGCAAGGCCGTGGTGGCCGGCTGGTGAGCGTGGAGACCAACGACCGCCAGGAACTGCAACGGCTGACCTCGCGCTGGCTCGCAGGCGACGACCGCAAGTTCTCCCGCCTGGTGATCGAGAACGGGCCTGAAGGCTTCAAGTCTCGCCTGGAGACCGGTGATCTCACCGCCTCGGCACGCCTGGCCAGCGGAACCATCCGCAGTTCGCTGTTCGCCGCCACCGACGCGGCCAACATCCCCGATCCCGTGGCGGTGCAGCTGGCGGAAATGTTCTCCAACGACATCGACTTCCGCCGCGACTTGCGCCAGGGCGACCGCTTCAGCGTGGTCTACGAAAGCCTGGAGGCCGACGGTGAAAGCATGCGCACCGGCCGTGTGCTCAGCGCCGAGTTCATCAACAACGGCCGCAAACACGAAGGCGTGTGGTTCGAGGAACCTGGCCAGCGCGGCGCGTACTACGGCTTCAACGGCGAAAGCTCGCGCAAGTTCTACCTGTCGTCGCCGCTGGAGTTCTCGCGCGTGAGCAGCGGTTACGGCATGCGCTTCCACCCCATCTCCGGCACCCGCAAGGCCCACCTGGGTGTCGACTACGCAGCCCCCACCGGCACGCCTGTGCGAACCATCGGTGATGGCGTGGTCGAATTCGCAGGCGTGCAGCGCGGTTACGGCAATGTCATTTACATCCGTCACCGGGGCAACCAGACCACGGTGTTCGCCCACCTGAGCCGCATTGGCGTGCGCCAGGGCCAGAAGGTGAACCAGGGCGACTGGATCGGTGCCGTGGGCTCCACCGGCGCCTCCACCGGCCCACACTTGCACTTTGAGTTCCGCGACAACGGCGTCCATCAGGATCCACTGGTCATCGCCCGCCAGAGTGAATCGATTCCGATCAATCCGTCGGCTCGTGCCCGCTTTGATGTCTTGGCCCAACTGCAGCGCGTCAAGCTCGACGCGGCCGCCAGCGTTCAGCAGGCCAGCGCCGAGTAAGACTGCACGCTGCAGAAACAGAAAAGGGAGCACCAAGCTCCCTTTTTTTCGTTCGCGCCGACGGCGCGGGTGGCTTCAGACGCTGAAGCTGGAGCCGCAGCCGCAGGTGCTGTTGGCGTTCGGGTTCTTGATCACGAACTGTGCGCCTTCCAAGTCTTCCTTGTAGTCGATCTCGGCGCCCACCAGGTACTGGTAACTCATGGCGTCGATCAACAGCGACACGCCGTTTTTGGACATGGTGGTGTCGTCTTCGTTGACCACTTCGTCGAAAGTGAAGCCGTACTGGAAACCGGAACATCCGCCGCCCTGCACGAACACGCGCAACTTCAGGTCGGGATTGCCCTCTTCGGCCACCAGTTCGGCCACCTTGGCGGCGGCACTGTCGGTGAACACCAGCGGGGCCGGCATGTCGGTCTGGATGTTTTCTGCCACTGCACTCATGGATGACCTCTTGGGATGGTGTGGCCCTTGATCAGGACCACAGGGATAAGGCAGGACGCAAGCTGCGTCCGGAACGTTGAAAGATACTAAATCAAAACGCTCGGGATTGTGCTCAGCCGTTGTTTGCCGCCAGTTTCAGTGTGGGTTTGTCTTCCACGTCGACGGCCATGGGTTTTAGCTGACCGGTGATGGTGGCGCCCTGGTGCATTTCGAGTGCCTTGTACGACACGTCGCCTTCAATGCGCGCCTTGGGCTGCAGCTCGAGCAATTCAAAGGCCTGCACCGGGCCCTTGACATGCCCGTTGATGATCACGTGGTCGGCCAGGATCTGGCCGGTGACCACCGCCACTTCGCTGATCACCAGGATGCTGGGCTGTTCGTCGCTGGCGCGGATGTCGCCCACCACCTCACCGTCGACACGCAGGCCATCGTGAAACAGCACATTGCCTTCAATGCGGGTGCCCTGTGCAATCAGGCTCTTGATGGGCGGTTGTTTTTTCTTGCCAAACATGGGGATTCTCCAAACGACGGATCGCTGTTTGTCACAGCTGGAATGTTTGTACCGACCGCACCGAGGTCCCTTGCAGGATTCTGGCCGTCACGTTTTTTACCATGGCCTGCGTTGGCACATCGACGATGCCTTCCATGCGCAGATAGCCTTTGATCAACACCGGCTGGGGCGCAGGCGCCTGGGCCAGTGACCACGGCTTGCCGTCGAGCGTGCCGGTGAAGGTGATTTCAAGCGCACCCTTGAAGTCAGGTGCGTTCTTGGTGGCCTGCATCATGAGCGCCTGCCAGCGCCATTGGGTATCGGACACCTGCTCGGCCTGCAGGCCGCGGATGCTCAGCGCATCACCGCCCGAACCCGGGATCAGGCGCTCGAAAAATCCGAGGTCGCTGCGCAGCAGTTCGTTGTCGACCTCCAGTTGACGAATGCGCATGGCCAGCTGCTCCTGCGCGCTGCGTTCGGTGGTGAGCAGGCTCTCTGAGGTGTTGGCCACGGACTGGGCCACCAGAAGGTCGGCACGCAAGGTCTGAACTTCGCCACGCAGGCGGCTGAGCTCCTGCTTGGACTCGCGGTCCAGGCCGGCAATGTCGCGACCGAACTCGAAGGCCCACATGGCCAGCGAACCCGAGAAGCCGAGCACGACCGCTCCCAACAACCAGCGAAACGGCCACGGCAACGCACTGCGGACCGCCATGCGCGGTGCACTGACGGTGAGTTTTCTGCGAAGTAGCCGAAACCGCATGCAAACCTTTCAAAGTGAAAGCAAACGCAACCCAGGCCCAGAAAGCAAAAACCGCCCCAAGTTCGACTTGAAGGCGGCTTTTGCAGTTGAGGCCAGACAGATTAGCGTTTGCTGAACTGCTTGCGACGGCGCGCGGAGCGCAGACCGACTTTTTTCCGTTCGACTTCGCGGGCATCGCGCGTCACGAAACCGGCTTGCGACAGGCCCGGCTTGAGCGTGGCGTCGTAGTCGATCAGGGCGCGGGTGATGCCGTGGCGCACAGCGCCGGCCTGACCGGATTCGCCACCGCCATGCACGTTCACCATCACGTCGAAGGTATCGGCGTGGTTGGTCAGCAGCAGGGGCTGCTTGCAAATCATGATGGAGGTTTCACGGCCAAAGTAGGCCTGAATGTCCTTGCCATTGACCACGATCTGGCCAGAGCCTTTTTTCAGGAAAACACGGGCGACGCTGGATTTGCGACGGCCGGTTCCATTGTTCCATTCACC
>NZ_JALHLX010000184.1 GCF_022844385.1 Hydrogenophaga sp.
ACCCGTTTACAAAGCGAACAGGAAAGTCAATGAAATCAACGGTCTACCCAGACCACCCCCGCGCCAGTGCTAGCTTTGCGTACCGTCACTTATTGCACTGAAAACGAGGAGACCCCATTCGTTGGCGATCTGTTGTTGGAGTCAGTGGGCTGTCTATTCCACGCGGTTCTACAGCTCGCCGACGTGTGCCCTAGCACCACTGGTATTGAGATGACAGCGGGCGACAGCACATTTGTGATCGTGCCCAAGACAGAACGTCACCTTCCGCTCGGCCAGACGGCTTCCCGACCTGCGTCGGCCTCGCAACCGAGCGCACCGGCGGCATGCTCGCCCCGCTGAGTTGACCGCCGGTGGGCCGGCGCGTCATCGCCTGGAAGTTCGGCGACGAGACCACGCTGCAAAGCTGGACCGCGCCACGCATCGTAGGCGTTACTCCTAAAATGAACGGATGACCTCTTTCGCTGAAAAAGATTCCGCTAAGCCAAGTAATTTTCTACGCCAGGTCATCGAAAACGACCTTGAGCAAGGTGTCTATGAAGCGCGGAAATGGGGAGGCAGCCCCGGCGACGCACAACACCATGCGAAAGGCATGCAAGATCCGGCCAAGGTCCGCATGCGCTTCCCGCCTGAACCTAACGGCTACCTGCACATCGGCCATGCCAAGAGCATCTGGCTCAACTTCGAACTTGCGAAGGAATACGGCGGCGTATGCCATTTGCGCTTCGACGACACTAATCCCGAGAAGGAAGAGCAGGAATACGTCGATAGCATCCGCGACGCGGTGAAGTGGCTCGGCTACGAAACCTACCTGGCCGACCGCCCCAGCGCGCCTGGCACCATGCAGCCGCACGAATACTTCGCCAGCGACTACTTTGACTTCATGTACCGCGCGGCCGAGTACCTGATCACCGCCGGGCTCGCCTACGTGGACGAGCAGACGCCCGACCAGATGCGTGCCACGCGCGGCGACTTCAACACGCCCGGAACTGACAGCCCGTTTCGTGTCCGCAGCTCCGACGAAAACCTGGCGCGCTTCCGTCAGATGCGCGACGGCGAGCTCGAAGACGGTGCCGCCACCCTGCGTGCAAAGATCGACATGACCAGCTCTAACATCAACATGCGCGACCCGGCGCTCTACCGCATCCGTCGGGCCACGCACCACAACACCGGTGATAAGTGGTGCATTTACCCGATGTACACCTTTGCACATCCGATCGAGGACGCGCTGGAGCAGATCACCCATTCGATCGCCACGCTGGAGTTCGAAGACCAGCGCCCGTTCTACGACTGGCTGCTCTACCGGTTGGCAGAAGGCGGCTTGATCGCCAGCCCGCATCCGCGCCAGTATGAATTCGCGCGGCTCAACGTGACGCACGTGATCACCAGCAAGCGCAAGCTGCGCCAATTGGTCGAAGAAGGCCACGTCGACGGCTGGGACGACCCGCGTATACCCACCCTCGCGGGCCTTCGCCGCCGCGGCTACACGCCTGAAGCACTCAAACTGTTCTGCGAACGCAGCGGTGTGACCAAGTCCGGCGGCTGGATCGACTATGCGAGCCTCGAAGCAGCTCTCCGCGACACGCTCGACCCCATCGCCCCGCGCGCCATGGTCGTTCTCGACCCGGTGAAGCTGGTCATCACCGACTGGGCCGAGCTGATGGACAGTGACGCCCTGCTCGACGACTGCACAGCCCCTGTGAACCCGCGCGACCACGAAAGTGGCCTGCGCAGCTTCAAGATCGGCCGCGAGGTGTGGATCGAACGCACCGACTACGAAGACGTGCAACCCAAGGGCTTTTTCCGCCTGTTCCCCGGCAACAAGGTGCGTCTGAAATACGGCCATACCATCGTATGCACGGGCGCCACGCGTGACGCCGGCGGCAAGGTGGTCGAAGTGCAAGCAACGCTGGTGCCCAACACCAAGAGTGGCACACCCGGTGCGGATGCGGTAAAGGTGAAGGGCAACATCACCTGGGTTGCGGTAGCCGATGCGGTGCCGGTCGAGGTGCGCCTGTATGAACAGCTGTTTGCCACGGCGCAGCCGGGTAGCGGGGAATTGCTGGAGGAATTGAACAAGGAGAGTCTGATGACATGTGCGGCGTTCGCGGAGCCGTCATTGGCCGTCGCGAAGGTTGGCAGCGTGGGGTTTCAGTTCGAGCGGCACGGGTATTTCGTGGTGGATGTAAAAGCGGCTGACGATGGCAAACTTGTGTTCAATCGGACTGCGGGGATGCGAGACAGCCGGGGAAAGTAAGGCAGAGCACCTACTGATCTGCGCATGGCCGTCGCTCTTTTAAGATGCCACGCTCCATCCTCAGCTGCGCCTTGATCCAGTTGTGCAGCGTGCTCGCAGCCGCTCCCAATACCGCCGGCACTACCTCGACGCTTTGGCCCAAAGCTAACCGTTGGAACGCAACTTGGAATGGGCATTGGCCTGATTTTGTTGATGGCCTGTGGATTTCCGTCGAAAACTGATCCTCTGGGGGGCGGAGTAAAACCTGGACTGGTTTATGCCGTGACTCCAAGGCTCAGCTGGTATTCATTGGGGCTGAGTAAGCGAAGGGATATCTTGATGCGCTTTTCGAGGTCGCCTTCCTACTTGTTAAGTCACTAAAGAAGTTGGAAGTTCCATTGGGGTGCATTGAAGTTACCCGCCAACTTTGAGTCTTGCAACCCAGTTCGTTGGCGATACTCCAGTGCGGCGCGAAAACGCTCGGGCAAAGGTGGTCTCGCTGGTATAACCCACGGCAGGTGCAACTGCTTTAAGTGGCTTGCCGCGCTTGAGCAATCCCTGCGCAAGGCTAATGCGCCAATCGGTAAGGTAGTCCATCGCAGTATCTCCCACGGTGTCCAGGAAATCCTTGGCAAAACGTGAGCGCGACATGGCAGCAACGCCCGCGAGTGTCTCGAGGGTCCACGCTTCTTCCGGCTGTGCATGCATGGCCATTATCGCCCTGGCCAGACGCTCATCTGCCAGCCCCGCCAATACGCCCGCCTTGACCAGACTGGCCTCCACGGTATGACGCAACAGCAGGATGGTGAAGTATTCAATCAAACGATCAATGGCCGCACTGCGCCCGGTGCGCGATGTGAAGGCCTCGGCAAACAGCAGTTCCAGCGTCGGCTGCACGCCGGCAATGTCATCCATGGGCACAAGGAGCAGTTCCGGCAAACCGCGCAAAATCTGCAGCCCCATGCCGGCCCCAAATTCAATGTGCGCGCAGACCAGATCACAGCCAGCAGGATCGTCCACTTCAAAACGGTGCACACTGGACTGACGGTAAAAGAGCAGCGTCGGCGCCACGATTTCCACGCGCTCACCGTTGGCATGGATGACCCGCAACTGGCCCCGACGCAGTACATGCAGCATGCCAATCCCCCGGTCATTCGGAAAATCCACCACCCCGCAGAGCGCGCCGCTGTAGAACACATTGGCACTGAGTGAGAAGCGGGCGAACAGGGGGGAGAGGCGGTCCATGGCGTGCTTTCGATACGAATGGTGCTGAAAGCTGGACTTTCAGTGCCCGCAAGTATCGCCCGAAGCGCGACATTAGATTCTGTGCAAACCCGCACACAACACTTCTGGAGATTCTCATGCCCCGTATTGAAGCCGCCACCTCTGCCAACACCCCCGCCGCATCTGCAACCCTGCTCGAAGGCGTTCAAAAGAAACTGGGCATGGTGCCCAACCTGTTTAAGACCATTGCACATTCCCCCGCCGCGCTGAAGTTTTACTTTGGCCAAGGCGAGGCACTGGCCACTGGCAAGCTCTCCGCAGGGCTGCGCCACCAGATTGCACTGGTCACCTCCAATGTCAACAATTGCGACTACTGCGCCTCCGCTCACACCCTGATGGGCAAGGGCACTGGTTTGCCGATGGAAGAGTTGGCCGTGAACCTTATCGGTCAGTCGAATGACGCCAAGGTGCAGGCCGCATTGATATTTTCCAAACTGATGGTGGAGAAGCAAGGCCATGTGAGTGCAGCCGACGTTCAGGCAGTTAAAGAAGCTGGCTATGACGATGCTGCCGTAATGGAAATCATCGCCAACGTGGCGGCCACGGTCTACACCAACTTCGTCAACAACGCCTCTGGCACCGTCATCGATTTTCCACTGGTCAAGGCTCGCGCGGACGAAACCGTTTAAGCCTCTTGCTTCACCACGGGCGGCCCGAACCTGCCGCCCGCTCTAAAACGTTTGAGAGAAAAGTATGCAAGTCAAAGACCAATTGAACAAAGCCAAATCTGCTACCAGCGTCACGCCGTTGGAAGCCCGCGAGGCCATGCTGGGTTGTTTCGTCACCATACACGGCGAGACACTCAAGCGCGGTGCCATGCTGTTGGGTGAGAAGCTCAGCGATGAAGAGACCGAGCGCCAGGCCCGGGCCTCCATGCGCAGTGTGATGGGTGCGGCTGATTTTGAAGAACCTACGGCTGCGTCACTTACGTCAGCCAAGGTACGCCTGGATCAGAAAATGAATTTCTCCAAGGCACCGCAAGATTTGCGCGACGTGCATGACCAAGTCTGCAGCATGATCGTTCGCAAATTAGTCTAGTCAAGCGCCCGCGCTACCAGCGTTTTTAGTTCCGGTAACAGCGTCTCGGAGAACCACGGATTGCGTTTAAGCCATATATTGTTGCGCGGGCTGGGGTGTGGCAAAGGTATCACGCTGGGTGCATATTGCTGCCAGCGTTCCACCGTGCTAGTCACACTGCTGTTGTACGACTTGGGCAAATGCCAGGCCTGCGCATACTGGCCAATTACCAGTGTGAGTTCGACGTCGGGCAGATGCCCCAGCACCTGCTGTCGCCAGCGCGGGACGCATTCGGGGCGGGGCGGTAGGTCGCCGGACTTGCCAGTGCCAGGGTAGCAAAAGCCCATTGGAACAATTGCCATCTTCGTGGGGTCATAAAACACCTCACGGGTAATACCCATCCACTCCCGCAAACGGTCGCCACTGGCATCGTCAAAAGGGACACCGCTGTTGTGGACCCGGATGCCCGGTGCCTGCCCTACCACCAGAATGCGCGCTGCCGGGTGCACTTGCAAAATTGGTCGAACGCCGAGGGCCAAGTTGGGTGCGCACAGGGTGCAGGCGCGCACCTGTTGCAGCAGCAACGCAGTGGCTACTGGCAAGTCGGAGTTAGCGAGTGGCATCCAGAGACCCTTGTAGCGGGGAGCTAGGTCGT
>NZ_JALHLX010000185.1 GCF_022844385.1 Hydrogenophaga sp.
GTCAGGCCGTTGATCACCGGCACGCGCGAGTGCGCGGCAAACGCCTCGATCTTGCTTTGCTCGTAGGTGCGGATCATCACCAGGTCGACCATGCGGCTGATCACCTTGGCGCTGTCTTCGATCGGCTCGGCCCGGCCGAGCTGGCTGTCGCCGGTGGTCAGGTGCACCACCGAGCCGCCCATCTGGTACATGCCGGCCTCGAAGCTCACGCGGGTGCGCGTGCTGGCCTTCTCGAAGATCATGGCCAGCGTGCGGTCGGGGTCGGCGAAGGGCTGGTACTTCTCGAATGCCTTGAACTTCTTCTTGATGTGTGCCGCGCGCTCCAGCACGTGGGCGCATTCGGCCGCGCTCAGGTCCTTGAACTGCAGGTAGTGGCGGATCGTCATGTCGGGCTCTGCTCTTTGAAGAAGGCGTGGATCAGCGGAAGCAGGATGGCGAGCACCTCGTCGGCCTCGGCGATGGTCATGATCAGCGGCGGCACCAGGCGGATCACGCTGTCGGCGGTGACGCTGATCAGGAGGCCGGCGTCGGCGGCGCGCTGGGTGAGCACGCCACAGGGGTGGTTGAGCTCGACACCAATCATGAGGCCCTGGCCCCGGATCTCTTTCAGGCCCGGGTGGCCGCCCAGGCTTTTCACCAGCGCGTCGTGCATGTGCGCACCCACACGCTCCGCATTGGCCAGCAGGCCATCTTCTTCAATGATGCGGATGGTTTCCACACCGGCGCGCATGGCCAGCGGGTTGCCGCCGAAGGTGGTGCCGTGGTTGCCCGGTTGGAAGATGTGGGCCGCCTTGGGACCGGCCACCACGGCACCGATGGGCACGCCCGAGCCCAGGCCCTTGGCCAGCGGCATCACGTCGGGCAGGATGCCCGCCCACTGGTGGGCGAACCACTTGCCGGTGCGACCCATGCCGCACTGCACCTCGTCGATCATGAGCAGCCAGTCTTGCGCATCGCACAGGGCGCGCACGTCTTTGAGGTACTGCGCGCGCATCGGGTTGACGCCACCTTCGCCCTGGATGGTCTCGAAGAACACAGCCACCACGTTGGGGTTGCCCACGGTGGCCTTCTTCAAGGCCTCGATGTCGTTGGCCGGCACGCGGATGAAACCCTCCACCAGCGGGCCGAAGCCGGCCTGCACTTTGGGGTTGCCGGTGGCCGAGAGGGTGGCAATGCTGCGGCCATGGAAAGCCTTCTCGTAGACCACGATCTCGGGGCGCTCGATCCCCTTGTCATGCCCGTACTTGCGCGCCAATTTCAGGGCGGCTTCGTTGGCTTCCAGGCCGGTGCTGCAGAAGAACACATTGGTCAGGCCCGAACGCTCCACCAACATCTGCGCCAGGCGTTCCTGGTCGGGCACGTGGTAGTAGTTGCAGCAGTGGATCATCTTGGCCACCTGGTCCTGCAAGGCAGGCACCAGTTTGGGGTGGCCGTGGCCCAGGGTGTTCACCGCGATACCGGCCAGCGCGTCGATGTATTCCTTGCCGTTCACATCCCATACACGCACGCCCTTGCCGTGCGACATCGCGATCGGCAGGCGGCCGTAGGTGTTCATCACATGGGGCGAGGTGGCGGGATTGAGGGCGGCGTTCATGCAGTGACTCCGGGAAAGTGGGGCGCTGGAGGGCCAAAAAGAAAGCGGCTCAACGCAGGTTGAGCCGTCGAAGCGCGATTTTAGGCGCAGCAGCCGGGCATCATCATTGCTTGTTGGGCATCGCTGAAATGCGCGGTGACCGGGTCTTGCAGACTCGGGTTATCCCTCGTTTCAAGTCTTATATAAGATAGAATACCTGAGGCTTCCACGGCCGAGCGATCCTCGTCGCCGTGGCGGTTTTCTCCTCTGCACGGCCCTCCATCCGAAGGCTTCTCCCGATGGTTTCACCGACAGCCAAACAAGTCTTCATCCAGGGCATCACCCAGAACGGCCGCACCTTCCGGCCGAGCGACTGGGCCGAGCGTCTGGCCGGCGTCATGAGCGCTTTTCGCCCCGGCGGCGCCCAGCCTGGCAGCCACCTGAGCTATTCCCCCTGGTGCGTGCCCAACACCATCAACGGCATCAAGTGCGTGGTGGTCCACATTGATTTGCGCGAAGCCGAGCCCATGGCCTGGGACTTCTGCATGAACTTTGCGCGCGACAACGATCTGCAGGTGGCAGAAGCTTGTTTGTTGCCCGACCCGCCTCGTTCTTCCTGAAGTTTTTCCCAGGCTACGCCGGTCATCGGCGACCACGGGGCACGGCTCCGCGAATGTCCCCCGGGGCCTTTGGCCCCTCCGCCTTTATTTCGCTGCGCCGTGCCCCATGGCCGCCGATGACCTCGTTGCTCTCGGCAGGTCTCACTCCCACCCCGCCACAGGCTCGCGGGCGCATGGCGCTCTGCGCAGCGAAATAAAGGCGGAGGCGGCTCCAGCCGCCGGGGGACATTCGCGGAGCAGAGCGCCATGCGTTCGCGAGCCCGCGAGGTGCAGGCAAGAGGTGTATTCGAACGACGCCGGCCAGAAACAACAACCAGAAGAAGCCCAGACGCAAAAAAGCCGTCTTGCGACGGCTTTTTTGCTTTTGCTGGCAGCGCACCCGTTTCAAACGGCAGACCTTTTCAGGTCCGGGCTGGTGGTCTGGCTGGGCCAGACCGGTGGGGTTCAGGCAGCGGCTGCTGCGAGGCCCTTGACTTTGGTCGACAGGCGGCTCTTGTCACGAGCGGCCTTGTTTTTGTGGAAGATGCCCTTGTCGGCAACGATGTCCACCACTTTTTGCATCTTGGCGAACAGTTCAGTCGCCTTGTCCTTGTCACCGGCCAGAACGGCTTTTTCGACGTTTTTCACAGCGGTGCGGTACTTGGAACGCAGCGAGGTGTTCGCTGCGTTGATCTTGACGTCTTGGCGTACGCGCTTGCGGCCAGACGCCAGACGGGGGTTCTTTTTCTTCGGCTTGGTTGCCATGATGTGATTCCTTCAATGTTTGGGGATGATGCCAGCAAAGCCCGCGATTTTAGCACGGGCCTGGGTGCTGGCAAGGCCGGACATGGCCGCCGGGCGGCGCGTCGCTACACTCGCGCCGTGACCCTGTTCAAATCCGCCTCCCTCGTCTCCCTGCTCACCCTGGCTTCCCGCATCACGGGACTGGTGCGCGAGCTGCTCATGGCGGCCACCTTCGGCGCCAGTGCGCTCACCGACGCGTTCAACGTCGCTTTCCGCATTCCCAACCTGCTGCGCCGCCTGTTTGCCGAAGGCGCGTTCAGCCAGGCCTTTGTGCCCGTGCTGGCTGGCGTGCGCGAGAAAGAGGGCGACGATGCCACCCGGGCCATGGTCAACCAGATCGCCACCGTGCTGGCCTGGGCGCTCACCTTCACCTGCGTGCTGGGTGTGATCGGCGCACCGGTGCTGGTGTGGGCCATGGCCAGTGGTTTGAATGAGGAGGGCTTCAACGCCGCCGTGTTCATGACGCGCTGGATGTTCCCCTACATCGCCTTCATGTCGTTCGTGGCGCTCGCCGCCGGCATTTTGAACACCTGGCGGCGCTTTGCCGTGCCGGCGGCCACGCCGGTGCTGCTCAACGTGGCCATGATCGCCGCCGCGTATTGGGGTGCACCTTGGTTCGCCACGCTGGGTATCGAGCCGATCTTTGCCATGGCGGGTGGCGTGTTGCTGGGTGGTGCCCTGCAACTCGGTGTACAGCTGCCTGCGCTGCGCAAGATCGGGATGTTTCCGCGCGTGAGCCTGCGTTGGTCGGGTCTGAAAGCGGCCTGGGCCCACCCGGGCACGCGCCGCGTGACCACGCTCATGCTGCCGGCCTTGCTGGGCGTGAGCGTGGCGCAGGTGTCGCTGCTGATCAACACGCAGATCGCCTCGCACCTGGCCACCGGCAGCGTGAGCTGGCTCACCTACGCCGACCGCTTGATGGAGTTCCCGACCGCCATGCTCGGTGTGGCGCTGGGTGTGGTGCTGCTGCCGCAGCTGGCCGCGGCCAAGGCGGCCGAGGACGCCGTGCGCTACAGCGGCCTGCTCGACTGGGGTTTGCGCCTGGTGGTGCTGCTGGCTGTGCCCTGCGCGGTGGCCTTGCTCACGTTTGCCCAGCCGCTGGTGGCGGTGCTGTACCACTACGGTGCGTTCACCGCCGCCGACGTGCAGCGCACCGCTTCGGCGCTCATGGGCTACGGCGCCGGCCTGATCGGCCTGATCGCCATCAAGGTGCTCGCGCCAGGCTTCTATGCGCGGCAAGACATCCGAACGCCGGTGAAGATCGCCATCGTCGTGCTGATCCTCACGCAGGTGCTGAACTACCTGCTGGTGCCGCACCTGGCGCATGCCGGTCTGGCGCTGGCCATCGGCATCGGCGCCATGGTCAATGCCTTGCTCCTGCTGATCGGCCTGATGCGGCGCGGCGCCTACAAACCTTCGCCGGGATGGGCGCGTTTTGGCGCGCAGGTGGTGGCAGCCAGCGCGCTGCTGGCGGTGTTCCTGATGTGGGTGGCTGCGCGCGTGAACTGGCTCGGATTCGAAGGCCAGGCGCTGCAGCGCGTGGGCCTGCTGACGCTGTGTGTGCTGGGCGGTGTTTTGGTCTATTTTCTTACCCTTCTGGTGGCGGGCTTGAACCTGCGCCAGTTCGTTCGAAAATGACGTAATCTGCGGCATTCACGAGCCTGATCGCCATGTCCACCGGATACGAATTCTCCGCACCCACGCCGCTGGGCTACTTTGCAGCCCTGGTCGGGGAAGAGGACGCGTTTCCGCTGTTCGAGGCGGCGGCCTCCATCGCGCAGGACGAGTACCCCGACCTCGACATCCAGCAGGTGCTCGGCGACGTGGATCAGATGCTCTCTCGCGTGAAGCGGCGCTGCAACGCCGACGCCGGCCCGCTGCAGCGGCTGCGCACGCTCAACCAGTTCTTCTTTCGCGACATGGGGTTTGGCGGTAACGTCAACAACTACTACGACCCCGACAACAGCTACATCAACGCGGTGCTGCGCACGCGCCGCGGCATTCCGATTTCGCTGGCCGTGCTCTGGCTGGAGCTGGCCCAGGGCATGGATCTGAAGGCGCGCGGTGTCAACTTCCCCGGGCACTTCATGGTCAAGGTCAACTTGCCGAACGGGCAGGTGGTGATCGACCCCTTCACCGGGCAGTCGCTCAGCCGCGAGGATCTGTCCGAACGGCTGGAGCCCTACAAGCGGCGCAACGGGCTGGT
>NZ_JALHLX010000186.1 GCF_022844385.1 Hydrogenophaga sp.
GGCAGGCTGATGTGGTCGGAGTACTTGCCGATGATGGACTTGAGCTTCCAGCGGTCGAGGTAGTCGCCCGCGTCTTCGCGCAGGTGCAGCGTGACGCTGGTGCCGCGCGCGGCGCGCTCGATGGTCTCCACTTCAAAGTCGCCCGTGCCGCCGCTGACCCAGCGCACGCCTTCGACCGCTGGCAGGCCGGCGCGGCGGCTTTCCACCGTGATCTTGTCGGCCACGATGAAGCCCGAGTAGAAGCCCACGCCGAACTGGCCGATGAGCTGCGCGTCCTGCTTCTGGTCGCCACTGAGGTGGCTCATGAAATCCTTGGTGCCGCTCTTGGCAATGGTGCCCAGGTGATCAATGGCCTCCTGGGCGCTCATACCGATGCCGTTGTCGGTGATGGTGATGGTGCGGGCCTCGGTGTCGAAGCCCACGCGCACGTCCAGGTTCGGCGCGTCTTCAAACAAGGCGGCGTTGTTCAGGCCCTCAAACCGCAGCTTGTCGCAGGCATCCGATGCGTTGGACACCAGCTCGCGCAGAAAGATGTCGGGGTTGGAGTACAGCGAATGGGTGACCAGGTGCAGCAGCTGTGCCACTTCGGCCTGGAACGACAGGGTTTGTTTGCTCATGGGATTTCGTTGGAAAAGAAAATGGGGGGAGCTCCCGGGGCGGGAGTGTTCGCGAGGCGGAATTATGGGCGGCAGCGGCGATTTCAAGCCGGGCCGCGCGTTGACCTCAGTCGGCTTCAACCACCACAGGCGCCAGCCACTGCACCAGCTGCTGCGCCACCACCGGGCTGGAGAGCAGTTCCAGGTGCCCGGTGCGGTAGACCGTGCGCTGGCTGTCTTTGGCAAACACCAGCCGGCGCGCAGCCTCGTCGTGCTGGCCCAGGGCGCTGCGCAGCGGCACCAGGCCGTCGCCGGTGAGGCGGTCGGCCATCAGGCCGCGCTGCGGCGCCAGCGTGGCCGCCACGGTGAAGCAGGCCACGCCTTCGGGCAGGGGCAGCGGCACGCGGTGGTCATGCGGGGAGTCGAACCGGCCCCTGCCCTGCCAGTCGTCGTCCAGCACATGGCCATGGCGCAGGTCGGTGATGCCGGCGCTGCGCAACATGCCGAGCTGGGTGAACGGCAAGGTGAAGGGCGAGGCGGAGAGCAACACGTCCACCCCGTGGCCGGCACGCTCCAGCGGAGCGCCGTGGTGCGGCGTGCCCAGAAACACCAGGTGTTTGAGTTGCGCGGGCCAGCGGTGGCCCATCTGGCGACCGTAGAACACGGCGGCGCGCGCCAGCAGGCCACCCATGCTGTGACCGAGCACAGTGATGGATTCAAGGGTCGGCCATTGCGCCACCAGACGTTCAAGCTGGCCAGCGAGTTCGCGGCCGTTGAGGGAGGTGTGCAGGCCGCTGTTGTAGCGCACGTAAACCGGTGTGCAGCCCAGCGCCTGCGCCAGAAACGCGCCGTGGTCGTGACCGGCGCGCAGCCACTGCGTGTCGTTCATGCACAGGCCGTGCAGCATCAGCAGCAGGTGGGGCGACGCACCGGCCAGGCGCTCACGCAACGGCGCTGGCCGCTCCATAGGCAGGGCCAGCCCGGCCAGGCGGAGCTCCATGCGCTGGGCGAGCGGATTGTTCTGCGCCAGCAGGCGGTCCCCCATCACGCCGTTGAGCGCGGCCAGCACGGCTTCGCGCCCGGGCGAGGGCTCGGGGTGGGTGGCGGGGTCGTCCAGCAGCGGCAGCAGGGTCGACAGGGCACCGTCCAGCCCGTGGCCGACCATGGCGGTCACGCCGCGGATGCCCCGGTAAATCTGCCCGGTGAGGCCACCGGTGCGATCGGGCTCGGTGCCGGCCGACATGCCCATCTTGCGGCGCACCGACTGGTGCACACCCTCGGCAATACCGATGACGCCGGTGGTGGCCTGCGTGGCCAGGCGCACCGCCGCCTGCAGGTCACTGGGTCGCAGGTGGCGCAGCAGAGCCTGGCGGGTGGCGGAAGGTTTTGCACGGGTCATGGGGCATTGTGACCCTGGTGTCCCGCCTTTTGCGTGAAAGTGATCGGCTTGCTCGGGTTTCGCACCGCTGTTCCGGCGAGGCCTCAGAGCGAAACCCGCAAGCTCAGAAGCTTTCGTCGGTCCGCAAATACCGCCACTGCCCCACCGGCAGATTCCCCAGCACCACCTGCCCGATGCGCACACGTTTCAGACCCACCACGTGCAGCCCCACCTGCTCGCACATGCGGCGGATCTGGCGCTTCTTGCCCTCCACCAGCACGAAGCGCAGTTGCTCGGGGTTTTGCCACTCCACCTGCGCGGGCTTCAAGGGCTGGTCGTCCAGGCTCAGGCCGTGGCGCAGCCGGGCCAGCTGGTGCGGCGGAAAGATCGCCTGCACGTTCTCGGCGACCACGCCCGCGCCCATCGGGCCGTTGGGCGCGAACTGCACACGCACCAGATATTCCTTTTCCACGCCGCTGCTCTCGCCGATCAACGTGCGCGCCACGCGGCCGTCCTGCGTGAGCACCAGCAGGCCGGTGGAGTCGATGTCGAGCCGGCCCGCCGGCGCCAGGCCGCGCGTGTGTTCGGGCGCGAATCGGCGGCCGTCCGCCGGGTTCTTGGCGTCGCCGCGCCACTGGCTGGGCGCACCGATCAGCGTGGCGGCGGCTTCGTGGCCGTCTTCGGGCTGGCCGCTCACATAGCCCACCGGCTTGTTCAGCAGGATGGTGACCTGCCCGGCCTGCTGGTGGCGCGCCTGCGGCAACACCTCCACCTGCGCGTCGGGCGCCACCGGCATGCCCATCACGGCGGGCTCGCCGTTGACCAGCACCCAGCCGCGCGCGATCCATTCGTCGGCCTCGCGGCGCGAGCACAGGCCGAGGTCGGCCATGCGTTTGTTGAGGCGGATTTCCCCGCGCACATTGCCCACGCGGGCGAGGTCGGGCCGGTGGGGTTGTGGTGGGCGCGGTGCGGCGGACGGGCTGCGCTGCGGGCGATCGGGCGCCGCAAAACGGTCGTCCGCGCGGCGCGGTGCCGGGCGCTCATTCCAGCCGCGGTCGTCGCCGCGTGGTGCAGTCCCGGGGCCTGTGCGCGGGCGGTCGGCGTTGTAGCGCGGGCGCTCGCTGCGATCACCTTCAGGGCCACCGCGCTGGGCACCGTAGGGCTTTGAGGGTTCACGCGGCGGCTTGGGTGCCGAGGCCGACACGCTCTTGGCGCGGGCCGGGCCGGGTGGGCGCACTGGCGCGCGGCGCGGCGCAAAGGGATCGGCGGGTTTTTTGGGTGCTGCGCCCGGCGTGAGCTTGAGCGTGCGGGCGGGTTTGTCGGTTGTCATGGGTCGATCATCCCAGATGGGCCGCCGCGCTGGGCCGCTCCCAAGCAAGGCCAGCCCCCGTGGGAGGCAGCGACCCGCGCAGCGGCGGAGCGTGGGGGTCACGATTCATCCAATTGCCCGGACCTGAGCGCCGCGAGGTCCAGTACCCGCAAACCACCGTATTCCACCCGGATCCAGCCCTTGGCCGCCAGCGTGGTCAGCGCTTCGTTGGTGCGCTGGCGCGACAGGCCCACCAGGTAGGCCAGTTCCTGCTGGGTGATGCGCAGCACGCCACCCACGTTGGGCGAGAGCAGCGGGTGGAACAGCGAGGCGAGGTTGCGCGCCACGCGCAGGTCGGGGCTGTTCAGGCGGTCGATCTCGCGCGCGGCGATGAACTGACCCAGGCGCTCGTTGAGCTGGTGCATCACAAAACGGTTGAAGCCGATCGAGTGGTCAAGCAACCAGTCAAACGTAGCCACTGGCAGGCCGGCCACGCGGCTTTTGCGCAGCGCCTGGATGTTGTAGCGGTACTGCTCGTGCTTGAGCACCGTGCCCTCGCCAAACCAGCCGCCCGGCGCCACGCCGGTGAAGGTGACCACCGGGCCTTGTGAATCGTCGTTGCTCATCTTGAGCAGGCCGTCCACCAGACCAAACCAATAGGTCACCGGTCGGCCGAAGCGGCAGATGGTGTCGCCCGCGTCGGCTTCGCCCACCACCAGCGCATCCACCGCACGCTGGCGCTCGCTCGGCGTGAGTCGTTGCAACCAGGGGATCTCGGCCAGTTCTGCCTCGGTGGGAGCGCGCGCGCGCTCCCGCAGATCGCTGCCGGAGCGGTGGGGGCTGAAGGGGTTCATGTCGGTGTGCCGGGCGCAAACCCGTAGGGGAAAGTCCTAGGAGGGATGACCCGCAATTGTCGTCGTACCGACAACACGACGTCAAACGAAGTCATACGATCCGGTTCATTGAAGAGTGTCCTGTGCGGGACATTCAGATGCCGGCCAACGAGCGGCCCCAGGAGACACACATGCAAACCACGTTCCCCCAGCTGCTGCTGGACCACGCCCAGCGCCGCCCCGACGCGCCGGCGATGCGCGAGAAGGAATACGGCATCTGGCAAACCACGAGCTGGGCCAACATGGCGCGCCTGGTCGAGGCACTGGCCTGCGGCCTGCACCAGGCTGGCTTGAAGCGCGGTGAGCACATGGTGGTGATCGGCGCCAACCGGCCCAGGCTCTACGCCACCATGCTGGCCGCGCAATCGCTCGGCGCCATTCCGATCCCGCTCTACCAGGACGCAGTGGGCGGTGAATGCGTTTTCCCCATCAACAACGCCGACGTGCGTTTCTGTGTGGTGGAAGACCAGGAGCAGGTCGACAAGATGCTGGAAATCCGCGAGCAGTGCCCGCAGCTCTCCAACATCTACTACGACGACCCACGCGGCCTGCGCAACTACGACCAGCCCGGCCTCGCTGGTTTGGAGGAGTTGATCGCCGCGGGCCAGGCACACGCCAAGGTGCACCCGCAATTGTTCCGCGAGCAGGTGGCGGCCTGCCAGCCCGATGACGTGGCGGCGATGTTCTTCACCAGCGGCACCACCGGCAACCCCAAGGGTGTCGTGCACACCCACCACACGCTGATCAACCGCGCCGACGTGGGTGCACGTTTCGACAAACTCAGCCCCGCCGACGAGGTGCTGGCCTACATGCCGCCGGCCTGGATCGGTCAGAACATCTTTTCGTATGCGCAGTGGCTGGTGGCCGGCTACGTGGTGAACTGCCCGGAGTCGGGCGCCACGGTCACCATCGACCTGAAGGAAGTCGGGCCCACCTACTACTTCGCCCCGCCGCGCGTGTTTGAAGGTCTGCTCACCAGCGTGAT
>NZ_JALHLX010000187.1:0-2299 GCF_022844385.1 Hydrogenophaga sp.
TCGCACCACAACCACGCGGTGGGCGAGTGGATCGGCATCCGCGCCGAGGTGGACCACGTGGTCACCTTCGAGCGCGGATCGGGTGCGTCGAGCCCGCCGGCGCCGGGCGTGGCCCGCGCCGTGCCTTCAGCGATCTGACGGACGGCAATCAGTGCTTGTGGGCTCCGTGGGTCATTCCGCCGGCGGGTGAACTGCCCAGCGGGCGCGCCGTGGCTTTCACTTCCAGTGTGGAGCGCTGGCCGTCCTTGCCTTCGAGCACCAGCGTGACCGGCACTACATCACCGGCTTTCACGGGACCCTTGAGGTCCATCAGCATGACGTGATAACCCCCGGGCTTGAGCTCCACGGTCTTGCCGGCGGGCAAGGCGAGTGCGGGCACGGCACGCATCTTCATCACGTCCTTGTCCATGGCCATTTCGTGGATCTCGACCACACCGGCGATGGGCGAGCTGGCCTGCACCACCCGGGTGTCGGCCTGGGCGGTGAGTTGCATGAAGGCGCCGGTGGCTTTTTGTTGCGCCACGGTGGCGCGCACCCAGGCGTCCTTGACTTCGACGTTGGCGGGCGCTTGTGCCCAGGCGCTGGCCGTGAGGGACAGCAAGGTGGCGATGATGATTTTTTTCATGAGGGAATCCAGAGAATGTGAAGCGGCCCGACAGACCAGCGACATGCGGTGCAACCGCAGGGTCGGACACAAGAAACAGAAAGCTCCGCGCGCAGCGCGGGCCAGACCACAGGCGACTCAGGCGGCCGGTGGGGCGCGAGACTGCGCCGGGGACCACACTGCAGCCGGTCGGGCCGAGGTGAATGCAGCGGCGGGTGCGGGGCCCTGGGCGTCGGGAACAGTGCCCAGCGCGGGTTCGGGCGGAAGGCCGGCTGCGCCCTGCATCGGGCACCAGGGGCAGTGGGCAGCGGCGTCCGCCATGGAGCCTGACGTCCCTGGAGGTGACTCGGCCCCGCCGTCGACCCGCACCCACAGCACCCCGCTGGCGCTGCACACCTCCACCCAGCCCTGGCGGTCTGAGTGGGACACCACCGCCTGCGCCAGCGTGGGCATCAGCGCGCCCCAGAGCACGGCCAGCAAGGCCAGCCAGGCAGCAAAACGACGGTGAAAGGGGCGCGCAAACATGGGTCCGAGTTTATCAGCGGGGTCAACTGCGAGACGCACAGCCAACGTGTGCCCCCACTACCATCACGCCACCCCAACAACGGAGACAGACATGCTCACACTCTGCGGCTTCGCAGCCAGCAACTACTACAACAAGGTCAAGCTCGCCCTGCTCGAAAAGGGCGTGGCGTTCGACGAAGAACTGGCCTGGGTCGGCCAGACCGACACGGCCGCCAGCCCGCTAGGCAAGGTGCCCTACCTCAAGACCGACGCGGGACCGCTCTCCGAGTCCACCGTGATCCTCGAATACATCGAAGACGCCTATCCCGCGCGCCCGCTCCTGCCGGCCGATGCCTTCCAGAAAGCCAAGGTTCGCGAGATTGTGCGTTACCTCGAACTGCACCTGGAGCTGGTCGCGCGCAACCTGTATGGCGAGGCCTTCTTTGGCGGCAAGGTGAGCGACGCGGCCAAGGAAAAAACCGGCGAACAGCTCACCAAGAACGTGGCGGCCTTCTCGCAACTGGTGAAGTTCTCACCTTTCATAGCGGGCGATGCCTTCACCTTGGCGGACTGCGCCGCCGCCGTGCACCTGCCGCTGGTGAGCAGCGCCACCAAGATCATCTACGGCCGCGACTGCCTGGCCGACCTGCCGGTGCGGGACTACTTGAAGCTGCTGGGTGAGCGCCCGGCGGTGCAGACGGTGAACGCCGACCGCAAGACCAACACCGAGCTGATGCTCAAGCGCGCGAAAGGCTGAACGAGCGAAAGCGCCTTTCCCACCCAGAGGTACCGCGGAACTGGCTTTGCCAGGCCGCAGGTACCGCCCCCCTTGAGGGGGGTCGCGCGTCAGCGCGGCGGGGGGTGCTCCTAGTTCTTCGGTCGGATCGCGTCGGCGGTTCCTTGAATGAACGCCTTGATTTTTTGCACGTCATCCATGCTCAGCTTGCCCGTGAAATCCGGCATGCCGCGCTCGGTGGCCGGGCCCTTGAAGACGAACTTGTCCAGGTTCTCGATGTAGCCCGCGTCCATGTAGCCCAGGTTGGGGATGTTGCCGCCGCGGTCCACGCCGGGCACGCCGTGGCAGAACACGCAGTTGCTCACGTACAGCGCGGTACCGGTGGGCACATGGGCCGGGTCGTACTTCACCCCCGCCACCAGCTTGTCCATCTGGTACTTCACGAAGGCCGGCGC
>NZ_JALHLX010000187.1:2399-5050 GCF_022844385.1 Hydrogenophaga sp.
CCGTTCTTGTCGTAGCCGCTGGCCCAGTTCACATCGACGAAGTTCTTGGCCGAGATGAACTGGCCGGTGACGCGGTCGATGACGAAGAAGAAGCCGTTCTTGGGCGCGTGCAGGATCACCTTGCGCGGCTTGCCTTCCAGCGTCAGGTCGGCCAGGATCATCGGCTGCGTGGAGGTGTAGTCCCAGTTGTCGCCGGGGGTCTGCTGGTAGTGCCAGACGTACTTGCCGGTGTCCGGGTTGAGCGCAACGATGGACGCCAGGTACAGGTTGTCGCCGCCGGCCGGGCTGCGCTTGTCCCGCTGCCAGGGCGAGCCGTTGCCGGTGCCGATGTACATCAGGTTGAGTTCGGGATCGAACGCCATGGCGTCCCACGCCGTGCCGCCGCCACCGGCTTCCCACCACTTGCCGGCCGGGTCCCAGGTCTTGGCGGCTTTGGCCATGGACTCGTCTTCAAACGGTTTGCTCGGGTCGCCCGGCACGGTGAACCAGCGCCACTTCTGTGCACCACTCTTCGCGTCATACGCGGTGATGTAGCCGCGCACACCGTACTCGGCGCCGCCGTTGCCGATGATCACGTTGCCCTTGAACACGCGCGGCGCACCGGTGATGGTGTAGCTGAACTTGCGGTCGATGATGGTGTCTTTTTCCCAGGCCACCTTCCCGGTGGCCGCGTCGAGTGCGATCAGGCGGCCGTCGTATGACGCCACAAACACCTTGCCCTCGTGCAGCGCCACACCACGGTTCACCACGTCGCAACAGCCCTTGTAGCCGGCCTCGCGCGGCACCTTGGGGTCGTAGCTCCAGATGCGTTTGCCCGTGCGCACGTCCACCGCGTGCACCACGCTCCAGGACGCGGTGACGTACATGATGCCGTCGACCACCAGCGGGGTGGACTCCACACCGCGCTTGGACTCGAGGTTGTACGACCACACCAGGCCCAGCTCTTTCACGTTGGCCGTGCTGATCTGGTTGAGCCTGGAGTGGCGCGTCTCGGCGTAGTCCAGGCCGTAGCTGGGCCAGTCGGCGGTTTGCTGCGCGTTGCTCTTCATGAACGCGGCGTTGACCTTGTTGACAGTGGCGGTGATGTGCGCGGCCGAGCCCTTGGCGGGTGCCTGGGCGAGCGCGGTTGCAGTCAGTGCCAGGGAAGCGAGCAGGCCGGCGGCCGTCCGCCACCCGAGACGGGCCAGGGTTGAGTTGTTCATCGTGTCTCCTGTGCAACCTGCTCCAGGCAGGCCTGTTGTGGGGCACCCGCTCGGGCATGCGCAGCCAGCGCGAAACCTCGGCGAGTTTTTGCATGTTCTTCCTCTCGCCCGCCGGTTTCATCCTCGGGATTTCCCTGAACCGCAAGTGTTCCGCGGTGGAACACCGGTGATCGGGACACCTGGAAGCCGGGCCGGAAGGTTCGGGCTTACCCGCATCGCTGCGCAGCCGATGAACGGGATACTGAAAGTTGATCCCGCCGCCCGAGGAAACACGCCATGCCCACGACGTCGTCTGGCCACCCGAACATGCCGCGCCAGCTCTTTTTCCAGACGCCGGAGCAGCGAACCGCGCTCGCACGCCAGCGGTTCTTTGACGAAGGCGCACGACCTTCGGGGCTGGTGGGCGAAGCGGTTCTCCAGTCCTGGATGCGCTGCCGTTTGTCGCACCGCGATCCCGTCGAGCCGGTGAGCTTCGAGCAGGTCAGCCGCAGCCGCGCACACGCCAGCCTGAACCGCAACCGCCAGCTGCTGCAGGCCGGCAACGTGGAGTTGCACCAGCTGGAGGCCGCGCTGCGCGGCACCGACTGTCGCGTGCTGCTCACCGATGCGCAGGGCGTGATCATCCACGCCACCGAACTGCCGTCGGCAGCACAACAGCCCCTGCTCAAGACCGCATCGCGCGTGGGCGTGAACATCGCCGAGCACCAGATCGGCACCACCGCGCCCGGCATCGTGGTGCGCACCGGCGAGGCCTGCACGGTGGCGGGCGGCGAGCACTACTTCCAGTGCCTGCAAACCATCCACTGCGCAGCTGCGCCCATTCGCGACATTCACGGCCAGCTCGCCGGCGTGCTCGACGTCTCGGTCGAGGCCGGCCGTTTCCATTTCGACCCGACCTCGGTGGTCGGCATGTACGCCGCCACGATCGAAAACCGGCTGCTGCAGTTGCAGTCCACACAGCACCTCGTGCTGCAGTTCCAGACCAGCCCAAGCCTGCTGGACACGCCACTGGAAGCCCTCGCCGGCATCGACGCCGACGGCCGCGTGCTCTGGCTCAACGGGGTGGCCCAACGCCTCACAGGGTGCAGCGTGCAAGGGCGGCCGGAGGTTCACGAAGTGTTCGGCCTGACGCTGGACGGCCTGCTCGCGCTGCACCGCCAGAAACCAGCACAGACCCTGCGCCTGCCCAACGGCCTGGCGGTGTGGATCAAGGGAAATCTGAACGCCAGCGATGGCACCGACTTCAACCACGCGGTGGCGCTGTCCGCACCCGCAGCGCCGCTCGCAGCCGAACCCGTGGACAAGTCGGTCCCCAACGAGGCACCGGCAAGGCTGGTGGACCACAGCCAGCGGTTGATCGAAACCACGCTGGCCGACTGCGACGGCAACATCGCCAAGGCGGCGCGGGCACTGGGGGTGTCGCGCGGCATGTTGTACCGGCGGCTGCAG
>NZ_JALHLX010000188.1 GCF_022844385.1 Hydrogenophaga sp.
AACACGTCCCACAGCGTGGTGGGGCAGGCCTGCGAGGGGGGAAGGGTGATGCCGCGCTCCTGCAGCACCTTGCTGATCTTTTCGCCGAAACTGCCTTTTTGGCTGATGCCGGAGAGGTCGCCCTTCACGTCGGCCATGAACACCGGCACGCCGATATTGGAGAACTGTTCGGCCAGCGTTTGCAGCGTCACCGTCTTGCCGGTGCCCGTGGCGCCCGTGATCAAGCCATGGCGGTTGGCCAGGCCCGGCAGCAACTGGCAGGTGGTGGTGGCGTTCTGGGCGATCAGCATCGGTTCGGCCATGGCAGAGCTTCCTTGTGTGCGGGTTCGGGGGAGGGCGGGTGAAAACGTAAAATCGCAGGCTTATTAGATCAAAGCCCAAGCAGGCAAAAGGACAATTTCGTGGCCGGACACAGCAAATGGGCAAACATTCAGCACCGCAAGGGACGCCAGGACGAAAAGCGCGGAAAGATCTGGACGCGCGTCATCCGTGAGATCACCGTGGCCGCGCGCCAGGGTGGCGGCGACCCTGCCATGAATCCGCGCCTGCGCCTGGCCATCGACAAGGCCAAGGCGGCCAACATGCCGGCCGACCGCATCAAATACAACGTAGAGAAAGCCTCCGGCACGCTCGAAGGCGTGAGCCTGGAGGAGATCCGTTACGAGGGTTACGGCATCGGCGGCGCGGCGGTGATCATCGACACCATGACCGACAACAAGGTGCGCACCGTGGCCGAGGTGCGCCACGCCTTCAGCAAACACGGCGGCAACCTGGGCACCGACGGCTCGGTGTCGTTCCAGTTCAAGCACTGCGGGCAGCTCGTGTTTGCGCCCGGCACATCGGAAGACAAGGTGATGGAAGTGGCGCTGGAAGCCGGCGCCGACGACGTGATCACCGACGCCGACGGCGCCATCGAGGTGCTGACCTCGCCCACCGAATTCGAAGCCGTGAAGAACGCACTGGAAGCCGCCGGCCTCAAGCCCGAGATTGCCGAGGTGACGATGCGCGCCGAAAACACGGTGGAGCTCACCGGCGAGGACGCCGCGCGCATGCAGAAGCTGCTGGATGTGCTGGAAGACCTGGACGACGTGCAAGGCGTTTTCCACAACGCAGAAATTCACGAATGAAAGTTCTCGTCATTGGCGGCGGTGGCCGCGAACACGCGCTGGCCTGGAAACTCAAGCACGACGCGGGCGTGAGCCAGGTCTTCGTGGCACCCGGCAACGCCGGCACGGCGCGCGACCCCGATCTGATCAACCTTGACATCACCGACAAGGTGGCGTTGCGCGAATGGGCTCAGGCCCAGGGTGTGGCGCTCACCGTGGTGGGGCCTGAAGCCCCCCTGGCCGCCGGTGTGGTGGACGAGTTCCGCGCGCATGGTCTGCCGATCTTTGGACCCACCAGGGCCGCCGCACAGCTGGAGAGTTCCAAGGCCTTCTCCAAGGCCTTCATGGAGCGCCACGGCATTCCCACTGCCAAATACCAGGCCTTCACCGACCCGACCCTGGCCCATGCCTACGTGGACGCCGAGGGTGCGCCCATCGTTGTCAAGGCCGATGGCCTGGCGGCGGGCAAGGGTGTGGTGGTGGCCATGACGGCGACCGAGGCGCACGAAGCCATCGACTTCATGCTGCTCGACAACACCCTGGGCGTGGCACACAACGAAGGCGGCGCACGCGTCGTCATTGAAGAATTCCTCGAAGGCGAAGAAGCCAGCTTCATCGTGCTGTGCGACGGTGAGCACGCGCTGGCGCTGGCCACCAGCCAGGACCACAAGCGCCTGCTGGACGCCGATCAAGGCCCCAACACCGGCGGCATGGGCGCGTACTCGCCCGCGCCGGTGGTCACGCCCGCGGTGCACGAGCGCGCCATGAGCGAGGTGATCATGCCCACGCTGCGCGGCATGGCCGCCGACGGTATTCCGTACACCGGCTTTTTGTATGCGGGTCTGATGATCACGCCCGACGGGCGCGTGAAGACGCTGGAATTCAACTGCCGCATGGGCGACCCGGAAACCCAGCCGATCATGATGCGCCTCAAGAGCAACCTCACGCAGGTGCTGCTCTCGGCCACGCGGGCCGAGCTGGACCGCGTGAGCCTTGACTGGGACCCGCGCGTGGCGCTGGGCGTGGTGCTGGCCGCCGCCGGGTACCCTCTGAACCCGCGCAAGGGCGACGCCATCACCGGTCTGCCCGCCGATGCCGCCGACCGCATGGTGTTCCACGCCGGAACGTCGGGGTCTGCAGAAGCCGTGCAGGTCTCGGGTGGGCGGGTGTTGTGCGTGACTGCCCTCGCCGAGACGGTTGCGCTCGCGCAGCATCGCGCGTACGAGGTCGTGGACGGCATTCACTTCGATGGCATGCAGCACCGCCGCGACATCGGTTACCGTGCACTCTGATCCCGGCCCGCGACACCGGCGCCTGCTTTACAGCCAGCGCTCCTTTTCCGACGATTCGGTCAAACCATGAAACAGACTTCCCTGTCTTCCGTGCGCGAGTTCCTCATCGACCTGCAGGACCGCATCACCTCCACCGTGGCCATGGTGGACGGTGGCAGCTTTGTGGTGGACCGCTGGACGAAACCGCCGGGCGAAACCCTGCAGGGCAACGGCATCACGCAGATCCTCGAAGACGGCGCCGTCTTCGAGCGCGCGGGTTGCGGCTTCTCGCACGTGACGGGCCCGCGCCTGCCGCCCTCGGCCACAGCGCATCGGCCTGAGCTCAACGGAGCGCCGTTTGAAGCCATGGGCGTGTCGCTGGTGTTCCACCCGCGCAACCCCTACGTGCCCACGGTGCACATGAACGTGCGCATGCTCGCGGCCACGCCGGCGGGTGGTGAGCCGGTGTGCTGGTTCGGCGGCGGCATGGACCTCACGCCGTACTACGGTTTTGAAGAGGACGCGGTTCACTTCCACCGCGCGACGAAAAACGCGCTCGACCCGTTCGGCGTGGACAAGTACCCCCGCTTCAAGACCTGGTGCGACGAATATTTCTATTTGAAACACCGCGACGAGCAACGTGGCATCGGTGGTGTCTTCTTCGACGATTTTTCCGAACTCGGCTTCGACGGCAGCTTCGCCATGATGAGCTCGGTGGGCGACGCCTTTCTCGATGCCTACCTGCCCATCGTCGACCGCCGCAAGAACACGCCGTACGGCGAACGCGAGCGCAGCTTCCAGCTCTACCGCCGCGGGCGCTACGTTGAATTCAACCTGGTGTGGGACCGGGGCACGCATTTCGGCCTGCAGTCGGGCGGGCGCAGCGAATCCATTTTGTTGTCCATGCCGCCGCTGGTCAGCTGGGCCTACAACCGCAAGACGAAAAAGGGCACGCCCGAAGAGCGGCTCTACAAGGACTTTCTGGTGCGCAAGGACTGGCTTTGAAGCAGGATGCCGCGAGCTCGCAGCGCGTGGGCATGTTCGGTGGCGCGTTTGATCCACCGCACTGGGCGCACCGCGCGCTGGCCGAAACCGCTTTGCAGCAGCTCGGTCTGGACGCATTGCACATCCTGCCCACCGGCCATGCCTGGCACAAGGCCCGGGTGCTCTCGCCCGCCGCCGACCGTGTGGCCATGTGCCATCTCGCGTTCGACGACCTGGCCCGCGTGAAGATCGACGAACGGGAAATCCACCGCGAGGGCCCGAGCTACACGGCCGACACGCTGCGCGAGCTGGCTCGGGAGTACCCTGGCGCCCAACTGTTTCTGGTGCTTGGCGCCGACCAGTTGCTCGCCTTTCGCACCTGGGTGCGCTGGCAGGAAGTGCTGGAGCTGGCCACGCTGGCGGTGGCCAATCGCGCCACCAACATCGGTGCCGACGCCCCGCTCGACCAGGCGGTGGAAACCGATCTGTCGCAGGTGGATCTTCCTTTCGAGCGTCTGGACATGCCGCTCAAGAACATCAGCGCGACCGCCGTGCGGGCCCGACTGGGACAGGCGGCGCAAAGCACCGCCGCCCTGGAGGTTCTGGTGCCCGAGGCCGTCGCAGGCTACATTTCAACCCATCACCTTTATCAGAATCCTTCATGACCAGCGAAACCATTGCCAAAAAAGACATCCAGAGACTCCAGCGCGCCATCGTCGACGGGCTGGAGGACGTCAAGGGTCAGGACATCGTGGTTTTCAACACCGAACACCTCTCACCGCTCTTCGAGCGTGTGATCGTTGCCAGCGGCACCTCGAACCGCCAGACCAAAGCCCTGGCCGCCAGCGTACGAGACGCCGTGCGCGAAGCCGGTTTCGACAAACCCCGCATCGAAGGTGAAGACAACGGCGAATGGATCATCGTGGACTGCGGCGCTGCCGTGGCCCACGTGATGCAACCCGTGATCCGCCAGTACTACCGGCTCGAGGAGATCTGGGGAGCCAAGCCGATTCGCCTGAAACACGGAGCCGAGAAGCCTGTGGTGGCCGAGACCAAGCCCGCTGCCAAGAGCCGCAAGAAGCCGGTGGCCACCGCTGCCGCCCAGCCCGCCAAGAGCACGGCGCGCAAGGCCGCTCAGTCGGCAGCCCGCACGGCGGCCGCAGCACCGGTCAAACCCGTGGCCAAGACCGCGAGCAAAAAGCCCGCGGTGAAGTCGGCAGCCAAGGCGGCCCCGGCCAAAACCACGGCCGCCAAGACCACCCGCAAGCCCGTGGCCGTTCCGAAGACCGCGCTGCAGAAACTGGTGGTCAAGCCACGCGTGGCGCCCAGTGCGAAGCCCGCTGCAAAGACAGCGCCCAAAGTGGCCGCCAAAGCAGCACCGAAGGCTGCGGTCAAACCCGCTGCCAAGACGCCTGCTCGCAAAACCACCAAGGCCGCTGCCCCCCGCAAGGCATGAAGCTGCTGATCGTCGCGGTCGGGCAGCGGGTGCCCGACTGGGCCCAGACCGCCTACGACGATTACGCCAAACGCTTTCCACCCGAGCTTCGGGTGGAACTCAAAGCCGTCAAGACCGAACCGCGTGGCTCCAAGACCTTGGAGACGCTGCTCTCGGCCGAACGCGAACGCATCGAGGCCGCGATTCCGCGTGGCTCGCGCATCGTGGCGCTGGACGAGCGTGGCACCAC
>NZ_JALHLX010000189.1 GCF_022844385.1 Hydrogenophaga sp.
AGGATGGGCAGGCCGGAGTCGAGCGCGATGGCCTTGCCCAGGCCGGTGGTGGAGCCGCCGCCGATGGCCACGGCGCAGTCGGCACCCAGCCGGCGCGCCACCTCGCGCGCTTCGCGCGCGGTCTCGACGGGCACATGCATCACGGCGCGGTCGAACACGCCGGCCGCCCGGTCCCCCAGCAGGGCCACCACGCGCTCGGCCATGCCGCGCTGCTCGGGCGTGCACAGCACCAGCGCACGGTGCGCGCCCATGGCTTCGATTTCGCGCGGCAGCTCGGCCAGCGAGCCGGCACCGAACACCACGCGCGAAGGCAGGCTCTGGTAGGTGAAGCGCTTCATGTGGACAACCCCGCGCTGCGTTCGACCGCCTTGATGATGGCGGCGTAGTCGGCCTCTGCGTCGCCGTGGGCGCGCGCAGCGTCCATGAGCTGGCGGGTCAGGGCGGTCTGCGGCAGCGGCACCTGGTGTTCGCTGCCCGCGCCAAGGATGAGGTCGAGGTCCTTGATCATCTGGTTCACGGTGAAGGTGGCGGAAAAATCGCGCTCCGAGAGCTGTGCCGATTTGGCCTTGACGATGGGTGAGGCCACGGCGCTGGCGCCCATCACACGCCACATGTCGTGCCAGTCGAGCCCGCCCTTGCGGCCCAGCGTGAGCGCCTCGCCGAGCATGGCGCTGGTCTGCGCGATCATGAGGTTGATCACCAGTTTCATCAGGCGCGCCTGCTCGGCCTCGCCCAGGTAGAACTGGTTCGGGCCCCAGCGCTGCAGCAGCGGCAACACACGGTCGTACGTGGTGCGTGGGCCCGAGGCCAGCACGGTGAGCTGCGCGGCTTCGGCCATCTTGTTGTTGCCCGAGACCGTGGTGCGCACGTGTTCGATGCCCGCACCGGCACAGATCCGGGCTGCCGTGGCGGAGGCGGTGAGCGAGACGGTGCTGGTGTCGACCCAGAACGTGCCGGGCTTCGCGTGGGTCGCCACCTGCTCGGCCACCTTGAGCAGGGCCGCATCGTGCGGCAATGAGGAGAACACGCCGTCGGCCTGTTTCAGTGCCTGCGCGGTGTCGGTTGCGACGGTGAGCCGCTGCTCGGTGGCCAGCGAACAGCGCGCCGCATCAAAGTCGCTCACGCTGAGCTCAGCGCCGCTGGCGCGCAGGTGCAGGGCCATGGGCAGGCCCATCTTGCCCACGCCGATGAAGTGCAATCGCATGTGATGTCTCCTGGAGGCCGGGGGCGTGCCACGGTGCAATGCCCAGCTTTTCAGGCAGTGTCGCGGGCCTGCCGCGCCACTTCAACCGGCGCCGCGCAAATCAGTTTTGCGCGCGCCGGAAAACGCCCGCGTCAGACGCGTTCGATCACCAGCGCGATGCCCTGCCCCACGCCGATGCACATGGTGCACAGCGCGTAGCGCCCGCCCGTGGCGTGCAGGCGGTTGACCGCCGTGGTCGCCAGGCGCGCGCCGCTGGCGCCCAGCGGGTGGCCCAACGCAATGGCGCCGCCCCAGGCGTTCACGCGCTCGTCGTCGTCCTGCAGGCCCAGCATGCGCAACACGGCGAGGCCCTGCGCGGCGAAGGCCTCATTGAGTTCGATCACGTCCATCTGCGCCAGCGACAAGCCGGTGAGCGCCAGCACCTTCTGCGTGGCCGGCGCCGGGCCGATGCCCATGATGCGCGGGGCCACGCCCACCGTGGCCATGCCGACCACGCGGGCGCGCGGTGTGAGGCCGTTTTTCTTCGCGCCGGCTTCATCGGCCAGCAGCAGGGCGCAGGCGCCGTCGTTCACGCCGCTGGCGTTGCCGGCGGTCACGCTGCCGTCGGGCCGCACCACGCCCTTGAGCTTGGCGAGCGATTCCATGGTGGTGGCGCGCGGGTGTTCGTCGTGCTCCACCACGATCGCGTCGCCCTTCTTCTGGGGAATGGTCACCGCCACGATCTCGCGTGCCAGGTGCCCGGCTTTCTGTGCGGCTACGGCCTTGGTCTGGCTGGCCAGGGCCATGCGGTCCTGCGCTTCGCGCTCGATCTTGAATTCGGTGGCCACGTTCTCGGCGGTCTCGGGCATGGAGTCCACGCCGTACTTTTCCTTCATCAGCTTGTTGACGAAGCGCCAGCCGATGGTGGTGTCGTAGACGGCGTTGTTGCGGCCAAAGGCGGTCTCGGCTTTGGGCATCACGAATGGCGCGCGGCTCATGCTTTCCACGCCGCCGGCGATCATGAGGCCGGCCTCGCCCGCACGAATGGCGCGTGCCGCCGTACCGAGCGCATCGAGGCCAGAACCGCAGAGGCGGTTGATGGTGGCGCCGGGCACTTCCAGCGGGAGGCCTGCCAGCAAACTGGCCATGTGGGCCACGTTGCGGTTGTCTTCACCAGCCTGGTTGGCGCAGCCGAAGATCACGTCGGTGATGCTGGCCCAGTCCACGCCCGGGTTGCGCTGCATCAGCGCGCGCAGCGGGATGGCACCGAGGTCGTCGGTGCGCACACTGGAGAGCGCACCGCCGTAACGGCCGATGGGGGTGCGGATGGCGTCGCAGATGAAGGCTTGGGTCATGAAGGTCTCCGGTGTTGTGGGGTCAGGCGGCGATGGGCAGGCCCACCAGGCGTTCGAGTTCGGCGTGCTCCAGGCCATCGACCTTGTCGATGAGCTGCAGGCCCTGCGGCGTGCACGCGAGTGTGGCGAGATCGGTGTAGATGCGTTTCACACAGGCGACACCGGTGAGCGGGTAACTGCAGGTGGGCACCACCTTGCTGCGGCCTTGTTTGTCGAGCAGGTCCATCATCACCCAGGTCTGCTTGGCGCCCACGGCCAGGTCCATCGCGCCGCCCACGGCGGGAATGGCGCCGGGCTCGCCGGTGCTCCAGTTCGCCAGATCGCCGGTTGCCGACACCTGGAACGCACCGAGCACACAGATGTCCAGATGACCGCCGCGCATCATGCCGAAGCTGTCGGCGTGGTGAAAGTACGAGCCGCCGGGCAGCAGCGTCACCGGCTGTTTGCCGGCGTTGATGAGGTCGTAGTCCTCAAGCCCTGGGGCCGGCGCCGGGCCCATGCCCAGGATGCCGTTTTCACTGTGCAGCACCACCTCGATGCCCGGGGCCAGGTGGTTCGCCACCTGGGTGGGCATGCCGATGCCCAGGTTCACATAGGCGCCGTCGTCGATATCGCGCGCCACGCGCTGCGCGAGTTCGGCCTTGCTGCGTTTCTGGTAAGTCATACAGATTCTTTGAAGCCGCCGGCTTGGGTGGCCACACGGTCGATGCGAACGATCTTTCCCACGTGGATGCCGGGCGTGACGATGGTCTCGGGGTCGAGTTCACCGAGTTCGTCGATGTGGTGCACGGTGGCGATGGTGTGGCGCGCGGCCATGGCCATCACCGGGCCGAAGTTGCGCGCGGCCTTGCGGTAGGTCAAGTTGCCCCAGCGGTCCCCGCGCTCGGCCTTGATCAAGGCCACGTCGCCGGGCAGCGGCGACTCGAACACGTGGTGCCGGCCGTTGATCTCGCGCGTCTCCTTGCCCTCGGCCAGCGCCGTGCCGTAACCGGTGGGGGTGAAAAAGCCGCCGATGCCCGCGCCGGCCGCGCGCAGGCGCTCGGCCAGGTTGCCTTGGGGCACGAGTTCCAGTTCGATCTTGCCGGCGCGGTACAGGCCATCGAACACATGGCTGTCGGCCTGGCGCGGGAAGCTGCAGATGATCTTGCGCACGCGCCCGGCGGCCAGCAGCGCGGCCAGGCCCGTGTCGCCGTTGCCGGCGTTGTTGTTCACCACCGTGAGCTCGCGCGCGCCGTGTTCGATCAGGCCGTCAATCAGTTCGGCGGGAATGCCCGAGGTGCCGAAACCGCCAATGAGCACGGTGTGCCCGTCGCGCACCACCGAAAGCGCGTCGGCGATCGACGGGGAAATCTTGTTGATCACGTTATCTCCTGTGCGGCCGCTTTGCAAGGCCGTGAAATTTTGTTCGTCTGAAGAACAAATGTTCGCAGATTGAATTATAAACAGGCATCCGCCGAATCCACCCATGCCCTCCGCCACCTCCACCCCACCCCGCCCGGGCGACAGCTACGTGCAATCGTTCGCGCGCGGGCTTGAAGTCATTCGCAGCTTCAGCGCCCAGGCGCCACGCCAGACGCTGAGCGAAGTGGCGGCGCGCAGCGGCCTCACGCGCGCCGGCGCTCGCCGCATCCTGCTCACGCTGCAAACGCTGGGCTATGTGGAAACGGATGGCCGCGACTTCCGCCTCACCGCCCGCATCCTCGACCTGGGCTTTGCCTACCTGTCATCCATGCCGATCTGGAACCTGGCCGAGCCGGTGGTCGAGGCGCTGGTAGAAGCGGTCAAGGAATCCAGCTCGGCCGCCGTGCTGGAGGGCACCGACATCGTCTATGTGATGCGGGTGCCCACGCACAAGATCATGAAGAACTCGCTGGGCATCGGTTCGCGCCTGCCGGCCCATTGCACCTCGCTGGGCCGCATGCTGCTCGCGGGTTTGAGCGATGCCGAAGTGCTTGAACGCCTCAAGGTGTCCGACCTCAAACCGCTCACGCGCCACACCGTCACGGATCCCACTGCCCTGCTCGCCCGCGTACAGCAGGCGCGCAAACAAGGCTGGTGCCTGGTGAACCAGGAGCTGGAAGAAGGCCTCATCTCCCTGGCCGCGCCGCTGGTGGACGCCAGTGGCCGCACCGTGGCCGCGCTCAACCTGAGCGGCCAGGCCAACCGCACCAGCGCCCGCGTGGTGCAGGACACGCTGCTGCCGCCGTTGCTGGACGCGACCCGCCAGATTTCGGCCCTGCTGGCGGTGAAAGGCAGCGCATGAACCCGACCCTCAACAACGTGGCCCTCTGGGGCGAAGGCCTGCGCCTGCTGGTGGAGATCAGCGCCACGGCGGCGTTTGCACTGTCGGGCGTGATGGCCGGCGCGCGCAAGAAGCTCGATGCCGTGGGCGTGTGCGTGGTCGGCTTCCTGGCCGCCTTTGGTGGCGGCACGCTGCGCGACCTGCTGCT
>NZ_JALHLX010000190.1 GCF_022844385.1 Hydrogenophaga sp.
CTGCAGCGCGTCATCGCCGACGCCGAAGAGCTGATGGTGGCCACCGCCCACCAGACCGAAGGCAAGGTGGTGGAGCTGCGCGAGCGCATCAACGAAAACCTGCGCCTGGCCCGCCACAAGCTGCTGGACGCGGAAGACGCCATCAAGGAAAAAACCCGCGAGATGGCGCGCGCCACCGACGACTATGTGCACGAGCACCCCTGGCGCGCCGTGGGCACCGCCGCCGGCATCGGTCTGGTGATCGGCCTGCTGATCAGCCGTCGTTGAACGGGCGCGGCATGTCTGCGCCACCGACCCGCCTGTCGGCCTCGCTCAAGGGGCTGACCGCCACCGTGCTCGAGTTGCTCCAGCTGCGGCTGGAGTTGCTCAGCGTGGAGGCGCAGGAAGAGGTGCTGCGCGTGGGCGGCCTGCTGGTCTATGGCGCCGTGGCCGTGGCTTTTCTCAGCCTGGGACTGGGTTTTCTGGCCATGTTGATCACCGTCGCCTTGTGGGACACGCACCGCCTGTTGCCGCTCGCGGTGTTCGCTGGTGTGTTCATCGTTCTCGGTGGTGTGGCCGCCTGGTTGGCGCGCGAACGCTTGCGCAGCGGCACCCGGCTGTTTTCGGCCACCGTCGAAGAGCTCAAGCAGGACCGCGAGGAATTGCGTTCATGAGCAAGGAAAAAGCCGACCGCGCCGGGCAACTGGCCCGCCGGCGCCAGATGCTGGTGCTGCGGTCCGGCCGGTTGCGTGGCCAGGTGGCGGAGCAGATGCAGGTCATGCAGCCAGCCTTGGTCTGGGCCGACCGGTTGCAGGACGCCTGGATCTGGCTGCGCGCCAACCCGCTGGCGGTCGCAGGCGGTGTGCTCGCCGTGGCGGTCTGGCGGCCACGCCGCTCGCTGGGGCTGGCGCTGCGGCTGTGGTCGGGCTGGAAGCTGTTGCAGCGTGCCCGTTCGGTGGGCAGCACCGCGTCCCGCCTTTTCTGACCTCATGCCGCCCAAGATTCCTCAATCGGTGCTGGTCGTGATCCACACACCGGCGCTGGAGGTGCTGCTGATCGAACGCGCCGACGCCCCGGGTTTCTGGCAATCGGTGACCGGTTCGAAGGACTCGCTGGACGAGCCCTTCGAACTCACCGCCGCGCGCGAAGTGGCCGAAGAAACCGGGCTGGACGTGCGAGTGCCCGGCCATGTGCTCACCGACTGGGCGCTGGAAAACGTGTACGAGATCTACCCGCAGTGGCGCCACCGCTATGCCGACGGCGTGACGCACAACACCGAGCACCTGTTCGGCCTGTGCATTCCGCGCGCTGTGCCGGTGCTGCTCAGCCCGCGCGAGCACCGAGACCAGGTGTGGCTGCCTTGGGCCCAAGCGGCCGAGCGGTGCTTCTCGCCTTCGAATGCCGAGGCCATTTCCTGGTTACCCAGATTGGCCGCAAGTTTGAGTTGATTGACACGTGGCGCGCGCAGGGTTGGTGGCATGATTTGCCTCATGAGCATTCTTCGCATCGCCACATACAACATCCACAAAGGCGTTCAAGGCCTGGGTCCCGGGAGGCGCCTGGAGATCCACAACCTCGCTCATGCGGTCGAGCAGTTCGATGCCGACATCGTCTGTTTGCAGGAAGTGCGGCAACACAACCGCAAGCTGGAGAAACACTTCACCCGCTGGCCCGACCTGGACCAGGCCAACTACCTCACACCCGACGGCTACGAGGCGGTTTACCGCACCAACGCCACCACGCGCCACGGCGAGCACGGCAACGCCTTGCTGTCGCGGTGGCCGGTGATCGGCAGCCAGCACTCCGACGTGTCCGACCACCGCTTCGAGCAGCGCGGACTGCTGCATGTGCAGCTGTTGATCGATGGCATCGAGGTGCACGTGGTCGTGGTGCACCTGGGCCTGATTCACGCCAGCCGCTCGCGCCAGGTGCAGCGCCTGGGCGAGTACATCGCCACCGGCGTGCCCGAGGCTGCTCCGCTGATCGTGGCGGGTGACTTCAACGACTGGGGTGCGCAGTTGCTCAAGCCCATGGCCGATCTGGACCTGCGCACCTTCGAAGGCATCCGCTTGCCGACCTATCCCTCGCGCCTGCCACTGCTGCACCTGGACCGCATTTTCGTGCGCGGTCTGCGGCCCGTGTCGGCGCAGGTGCCGCACGGTCGCGCTTGGGCGCGCATGTCCGACCACCTGCCGCTGATCGCCGAGCTGGAGCTGTGAAGGGCCAAGGCACCTCGTTGCGCCGCTCGCGTGCCGTGCACGGCGCTCTGCGAGGTGGCCATCAGTTGCTGCTGCTGCAGGGCGGTGCCGAGTTTTTTCCAGCCCTGGTGGAGGCCATGGACGCAGCGCGCCGCGTGGTGCACCTGGAAACCTACATCTTCGAATTCGCCGGCTCTGCGCTCAGCGTGGCCGAAGCGCTGGAGCGCGCGGCGCAGCGCGGCGTGGTGGTGCGGCTGGTGATCGACGGCGTGGGCACGCCGGCCATCCCGCTGGATTGGCGAGACCGGTTTGATGCCGCCGGCGTGCACTGGCACATCTACGCCCCCCTGGGCGGCTTCGGGCTGCTGTTGCCCAGCCGCTGGCGGCGCCTGCACCGCAAGCTCTGCGTGGTCGACGGCACAGTGGGCTTTTGTGGCGGCATCAACATCATCGACGACCAGGATGATGTGGCGCTGGGCAGGCTGGACGCACCACGGCTGGACTTCTCCCTGCGGGTGGCCGGACCGCTGGTGCACGACATGAGCGACACGATGGAGCAGCTCTGGTGGCGCCTGCAGGCCGCTCGCAAGGCGCGCAGGCGGGAGTTCAAGGCGGCGTGGGAAGCTTTGCGCGAGTCGCGCCCGGTGGGCGACTTCTCGCGCCTGCTGCAGAAGCTGGACACCACCCGCGCCAGCGTGCAAGGTGCCGTCAGCGACAGCACGTTCGGCGACAGCAGCGCCGCGCCGCTGGGCGTGGACAGCGCGCGCGCCACGCTGCTGCTGCGCGACAACGTGAGCCATCGCCACGACATCGAGCGCGCCTACCTCAAGGCCATCGGCGCAGCGCGGCGCGAGATCATCATCGCCAACGCGTACTTCATCCCCGGACGCAAGCTGCGCCGCGCACTCATGCTGGCCGCTGCGCGGGGTGTGCGGGTGCGCCTGCTGTCGCAAGGCAAGTACGAGAACTTCTTTCAGTACCGGGCCGCGCGCCCGGTGTATCAGCACCTGGTGAACGCCGGCATCGAGATCCACGAATACGCACCCAGTGCGTTTCACGCCAAGGTGGCGGTGGTGGACGAACGCTGGGCCACGGTCGGCTCCACCAACCTCGACCCGCTCTCTTTGCTGCTGGCGCGCGAGGCCAACGTGATGACCACCGACCGGCGCTTTGCCGAGTTGCTGCGCAGCCATCTCGATGGTCTGGTGCAGAACGCCGGCGACATGGTCGATGTGCAGGCCCTGAGCAGCCGGCACTGGACGCAGCGTGTGCTCGACCGCATTGCATTCGGCATCATGCGAGCCACCCTGTTCGTCACCGGTCATCGCTATTGAACTGGCCATGCAAGACGACCTGATCGTCCAGCGCCCACAAGGCCTGTATTGCCCGCCGGGCGACTTCTACATCGACCCCTGGCGCAAGGTCGAGCGCGCGGTGATCACCCACGCACACGCCGACCACGCCCGCCCCGGCCATGCGCACTACCTCGCCACGGCGGTGTCCGAAGGCCTGCTGCGCTCGCGTCTGGGGCAGGGCATCACCCTGCAGGGCGTGGCGTACGGCGAAGCGGTGGAACACAACGGCGTGCGCATTTCGTTGCATCCTGCCGGCCACGTGCTCGGCTCGGCGCAGGTGCGCGTGGAGCATGGCGGCCGTGTGTGGGTGGCCAGCGGCGACTACCGCACCACGCCGGCCGGCGCCACGCCCGACCGCACCTGCACGCCGTTTGAGTCCGTGCGCAGCGATGTCTTCATCACCGAGTCCACCTTCGGCCTGCCCATCTACCGCTGGCGGCCCGACGCCGAGCTGTTCGGCCAGATCAACCAGTGGTGGGCCGACAACGCCGCGGCCGGGCGAGCCAGCGTGCTGGTGTGCTACAGCCTGGGCAAGGCGCAGCGCATCCTCGGCGGGGTCGATGCGTCCATCGGCCCCATCGTCTGCCACGGCGCGGTGGAGCCGCTCAACCGCGCCTACCGCGCGGTGGGCGTGGAACTGCCCGACACGCTGATGGTGAGCGACGTGACCGACAAGGCCAGCCTGCAACGCGCGCTGGTGCTCTGTCCGGGCAGTGCGCTGGGCACACCGTGGATCAAACGTTTTGGTGATTTTTCCGACGCGTTCGCCAGCGGCTGGATGCAGGTGCGCGGCCAGCGCCGCCGCGGTGGGCACGACCGCGGCTTCGTGCTCAGCGACCATGCCGACTGGCCCGGGCTGCTGGGGGCCATCGGTGCCAGCGGCGCCGAGCGCGTGATCGTCACGCACGGCAGCATTCCGGTGCTGGTGCGCTACCTGCAAGAACAAGGACTGCAGGCCGAGGGCTTCGACACCGAGTATGGCGACGAGCACGAAACCCGCGCCGAGACCGCGCCGGCAACCATGGATTCTCCTGCGCCATGAAGCGATTCGCCGACCTGTTCGCCGAGCTTGATGCGACCACCTCGACGAGCGCCAAGGTCACGGCGCTGCAGCGCTACCTGGGCGCCGTGGACGATGCCGACGCTGCGTGGGCCGTGTACTTTCTCTCGGGCGGAAAACCGCGTCAGCTGATCAAGACCGCGCAGCTGCGCGCGCTCGCAGAAGAAGCTTCAGGTCTGCCCGCGTGGTTGTTTGACGCGAGCTACCAGACCGTGGGCGACCTGGCCGAAACCATTGCGCTCGTGTTGCCTGCACCTGAGAGCGCAGACGGCCTGTCGGCCAGCTTGAGTGACTGGATGGAGCAACGCCTGCTGCCCCTGCGCGGGCAGGGC
>NZ_JALHLX010000191.1 GCF_022844385.1 Hydrogenophaga sp.
CCCAACTACCTGCTCTGGGCCGAGCAGCAGAACGCCGCGGGTGGTCTTGACGTGAAGGGTGTGAAGCGCCAGATCGAGCTCATCAGCAGCGACGACCGCAGCGACACCGAGACCGTGGTGCGCACCTACGAAAAACTCATGGGCAGCGACAAGGTCGACCTGGTGCTGCCACCCTGGGGTTCCAACGCCAACTTCGCCGTGGCGCCGCTCGCCAACCGTTTCCAGTACCCGTTCCTCGCGCCCACCGCACTCTCGCGCCGCCTGGTCGAGATGCGCCTGCCGTACTTCTTCTTGCTGCTGCAGCAGCCTGCGCCCATGACCAACGCGCTGGTCGACATGCTCAAGGCCAACGGTGTGAAGACCGTGGCGCTGATCTACGTGGACGACCTGTTTGGTCTGGAGAACTACGCCGCCTTCAAGGTGGCGCTGCAGGGCAGCGGCATCACCATGGTGGAAGACAAGAGCTACCCCGGTGGCGTGAAAGACCTCTCGCCCGTGCTGCGCTCCATGAAGGACAAGAACCCCGACGCCTTCGTGGGCTTCACCTACCCGCCCGACACCATCCTGGCCAGCCGCCAGGCCAAGGAAGTGGGCTTCAACCCCAAGTTTTTCTACGCCTCGGTGGGCACGGCTTTTCAGCTCTACCGCAACGTGATGACCCCGGCAGGCGCCGAAGGCGTGCTGGGCATGGGCTCGTGGAACGGCAAGACCAGTCCGGCGGCCAAGGCCTACTTCGACGCACACACCAAGAAGTTCGCCGGCAAGGAACCCGACCGCTGGGCCAGCGGCGCCTGCTGGGCTGGCCTGGAGATCCTCACCAACGCGGTGAAGGCCCAGGGCCTGGACCGCAAGGCGATCCGCGACTACGTGGCCGGCACGACCCACAAGACCATCATTGGCGACGTGAAGTTCAATGGCAGCGAAAACGTGGGCACACCGGGCACCGTGGGGCAATGGCAGAACGGGGAGTTCGAGGTGGTGTGGCCGAAGACGGTGGCCACGGCTGCTTTGAACCCAAATAAACCGGCCTGGAAATAAGGGTCACCCCGCGCCGCGCCTGCGGCGCGTGCCTTGCAGGCCGCTGCATTGCCAGAGGCAATGCCTCTTCGGTCTGTCCGAGCCCGCGCATGCGGGCTCGGAGCCGCAGCCCTCAGCCCCCTCCAGGGTCCAATCTTCATAAAGCATGTCCTTCTCCGCCTGGCTCGAACTCCTCGCCTCCGGTCTCATCACCGGCGGCATCTATGCGCTCGTCGCGCTCGGGCTGAACCTGCAGTACGGGCTGATGCGCATCCTCAACATCGCGCATGGCGAGTTCCTCATGGTGGGGGCATACCTCACCTGGATGGCGCAAACCACACTCGGCCTGAACCCGCTGTTCATGGTGCCGGTGTCGTTTGCCATGCTGTTCGTGCTGGGCTGGGTGATCCACCGCCTGTGTTTCCGCCGCCTCACCGTCACCTCGCCCAACCTCGACATCTTTGAAGCGCGCGGGCTCATGGTCGCCTTCGGTCTCATGTTCCTGGTGCAGAACTTCGCTTCGTGGATGTGGGGCGGCGATCTGCGTGGCTACGACTTCCTGACCGAGCCGGTTCAGATTCCGTTGCCCACCGGGGAGGCGCAGTTTGCCGGCAACAAGCTGCTGGTGTTTGCGCTGGCCTTGCTGTTTTCGGGCGCGCTCATCGTGCTCATGCGCACCACGCTGCTGGGCAAGGGTGTGCGCGCGCTCATGCAGTCGCCCACCGGCGCGCAGCTCATGGGCATCAACACCCAGCGCCTGCACCCGCTCATGTTCGGCATCGGTCTGGGCCTCTCGGGCGTGGCCGGTTGCCTGATCTCCATGGCCTACACCATCTCGCCTTCGATGGGCGAGCCCTACACCATCACCGCGCTCATCGTCATCACGCTGGGCGGCTTCGGCAGCATGGGCGGTGCGCTGGCCGGCGGTCTGCTGCTGGGCGTGATCGAAGCCCTGGGCATGCACTTCACCAACCCCTCGCTCAAGGCCCTGTTGAGCTACGTGGTCTTCATCAGCGTGCTGTTGCTGCGGCCTGAAGGTCTGTTTTCTCGCAAGTCACGCAAAGCATGAACTCCCGTCAATTCCTCATCCGCGACCTGCTGGTCCTCTTCGGCCTCACCGGCTGGGCGCTGGCGCTGCCCAGCTTCGCCAGCGAGTTCGCCGTGTCCATGGCGCTCACCTGCCTGATGTACATCGCGCTCTCGTCGAGCTGGGCGCTGTTCTGCGGCACCACGCGCTACCTGTCGCTCGCCACCTCGGCCTTCTTCGGCATCGGCGCCTACACCAGCGCCATCCTGCTGGAGCAGTTGTCGTGGGTGCAGGCGATCGCCATGGGTTCCCTCATTGCCGCCGCCGTGGCCGTGGTCATGGGCGCGGCCGTGCTGCACCTGCGCGGCACCTATTTCGCGGTGCTCACCTTTGGCATGACCGAGCTCATCCGCCACGCCATCAGCTACTTCGAGAAGAGCGTCACCGGCACTGTGGGCCGCGTGCTCATGGTGGTGCCCGACCGCGACACGATCTACCTCACCGTGCTGGCTCTCGCGGTGATCACGGTGGCGCTGTCCATCACCATCCGGCGCACGCGCTTTGGCCTGGCCATGCTCGGCATCGGCGCCGACGAGCAACGCGCCCAGACGCTGGGCGTGAACACGCGCTGGATCAAGATCGCCGGCTTTGCGCTCACCGCCGCGGTGGCGGGTGCGGTGGGCGCGGCCATGTCGGTGCGCTGGACCTACATCGACCCGCACACGGTGTTCAATCCCTTCATCGGTTTCCAGACCGTGCTGATCGCGCTCATCGGCGGTGCGGCCACGCTGTGGGGCCCGCTGATCGCGGCCATCGTCTTCAGCGTGCTGGCCGAAACGCTGCGCCTGCAGGTGCCGCAGATCTACATGATGTCGCTCGGCCTGCTGCTCATCCTGTCGGTGCTGTACCTGCCGGGTGGGCTGGCTTCGCTGCGCACCGAGACCTTCCGGGGCTGGCGCGATGGCGCCAAGGCCTGGTGGACCGAAACGCGCGACGACCTGAGTGGTGAAACCAAGCGCCGAAAGCTCCGTGACAAACAACTCAGGGAGCGCCGCGATGTCTTCTGATCGCCAACCCCTGCTGGACGCCCGCGACATCACCGTGCGCTTCGGTGGCCTCATCGCGGTGGACGCGGTCAGCGCGCGCTTCATGCCGGGCGAACTCGTCGGCATCATCGGCCCCAACGGCGCGGGCAAGACCACCTTCTTCAACGCCATCTCGGGCGTGACCCAACCCACCAGCGGCGCGCTCACGGTGCAGGGGCGCGAGCTGGCTGGCAAGGGCCCGCACCGTTTTGCCGCCAATGGCTTGGCGCGCACCTTCCAGACCCCGCGCACCTTTGCCGACATGCTCGTGCGCGACAACATCGCCTTCGGCCTGAAGTTCGCCGGACGCCGCCCACGCAAGTACATCTGGTGGGGCGAAGAGACCACGGTGCCGTGGGTGCTGCGCACGCCCGAGAGCATCCTCGGCCTCATCGGTCTGAGTGCCCAGGCCGACTTGCCAGCCGCAGCCATCACACCGTCGCAGCAGCGCCTGCTGGAAATCGGCATGGCGCTGGCCACGCGCCCGCGCATGCTGCTGCTCGACGAGGTGGCCGCCGGCCTGACCGAAAACGAGGTGGAAGAGATGGCCCGCCTGATCCGCCGCCTGCGCGACGAGCTCGACCTCACCGTGGTCTGGATCGAACATGCCGTGACCACGCTGCTGCGCCATGTGGAGCGCGTGATCGTTCTGCACCAGGGCAAAAAAATCGCCGATGGCACGCCTGCAGAAGTGGTGCGCAACGCCGAGGTGATCGAGGCCTACCTGGGCGACGAGATGAACGAAACCGAGGAGGCCGCCGCATGATGTGGTACCGCCCCATCCCCTTTGAACTCGGCGGCGGCGCGCGTGCGCGCCTCAAGGTCAACGGCCTCTCGGCCGGCTACGGCGCGTTCCTCGTGCTGCGAGATATCCAGCTCGACATCCAGCCCGGTCTCACCGTGGTGCTCGGCCCCAACGGTGCCGGCAAGACCACGCTGCTCAAGGCGCTCAACGGTCTGATCCCGCGCGGCGGCTCGGTGCTGCTCGACGGCACCGAGATGCCCGAGAAGACGCACGAGATCGTGCAGGCCGGCGTGGCGCTCGTGCCTGAAGGCCGGCAGTTGTTTCCGCAGCTCACGGTGACGGAAAACCTGGAACTCGGCGGCTGGCTGGTGCCCAAGGCGCAGCGCGCCGAGCGTCTGGCCCAGGCCTTTGTGGACTTTCCCAAACTCAAGGAACGCGCCACGCAACTGGCCGGCACCATGAGCGGCGGCGAGCAGCAGATGGTGGCCGTGGCGCGCGCCATGATGTGCGCGCCGCGCCTGCTCATGCTTGACGAACCGTCGCTCGGTCTCGCGCCCAAGATGGTCGACGAGCTGCTCACCATCGTGCGCCGCATTGCCGACAGCGGCACCACCGTGCTCATGGTCGAGCAGAACGTCAAGAAGGCGCTGGCCGTGGCCGACCGGGGCTATGTGATTGAGCGCGGCACGCTGGTGGCCAGCGGCCCGGCCCGGCTGCTCGCGCGCTCCACCGTGATACGCGAGGCTTACCTCGGCGCCGACAAGGACCCCGCCACCGGCACCACCAGCGCGGCCGATGCCGTGCAGCGCCGCAAGGCCGTGGCCACCACCTGACAACCCTTCCATCTGAACCCAAGGAGAACCCCATGTCCGACATGTCCATGCTCATCAACGGCCTCAAGGTCACCGCCGAAAAAGGCGCCACCTTCGAACGCCGCAACCCGCTCGACGGCAGCGTGGCCACGCGCGCGCCCGCCGCGTCACCGGCCGACGCCGTGATGGCGGTGGAAGCCGC
>NZ_JALHLX010000192.1 GCF_022844385.1 Hydrogenophaga sp.
AGGTTGGCGCCACCCTTCTTGAGCTGCACGTAGCGACCCACCACGTCGACCACGTCCACGCGGTTGAGCAGTTCCTGGATGAAGGTCTGGGGGATGGCCACGGGGGTATTCTCTCGCACGGGCCCAGAACATCAGGAGACAACCGCCATGACCAGCATCTTCGACCGGGACCTCCCGCGCACCGAGGCCAACTTCGCGCCTTTCTCTCCGCTGTCGTTCATCGAGCGCACCGCCGAGGTCTACCCCAACCGTCTGGCGGTGGTGCACGGTGAGCTGCGGCAGTCCTGGGGCGAGACCTGCACGCGCTGCCGGCGCCTGGCCAGCGCCTTGCAGCGCGCGGGCATCGGCAAGAACGACACCGTGGCCGTGATGCTGCCCAACACGCCGCCGATGGTGGAGGCGCACTTCGGTGTGCCCATGGCCGGCGCCGTGCTCAACGCGCTGAATACGCGGCTGGACCCGGAGGCCATTGCCTTCATGCTCGACCACGGTGAGGCCAAGGTGGTGATCGTGGACCCGGAGTTTTCAATCACGCTGAAGAAGGCGCTGACGCTGCGCCAGGCCGGCACGCCGCTGCTGGTGATCGACGTGGAGGATGCGCTGTTCACCGGCACCACCGAGCGCATCGGCAGCAGCACGTACGAAGCTTTTCTGGCCGGTGGTGACCCGGCCTTCGCCTGGAGCCTGCCGGCCGACGAGTGGGATGCGATCGCGCTGAACTACACCAGCGGCACCACGGGCAATCCCAAGGGCGTGGTCTACCACCACCGGGGTGCCGCGATGAACGCGGTGTCCAACGTGATGGAGTGGGACATGCCCAAGCACGCGGTGTACCTGTGGACGCTGCCCATGTTTCATTGCAACGGCTGGTGCTTTCCATGGACCGTGGCCGCGCGCGCGGGAGTGAACGTGTGCCTGCGCCGGGTGGAAGCGCAGGCCATTTTTGATGCCATGCGCAACCATGGGGTGACCCACTACTGTGGCGCGCCCATCGTGCACGGCATGCTGGTGAATGCGCCGGCCGCCATGAAGGTGGGGCTGCCCGCGGGCGTGAAGGCCATGGTGGCGGGCGCAGCGCCACCGGCTTCGATGATCGAGGGCATGGAGCAGATGGGCTTTGACCTCACGCACGTGTACGGCCTGACCGAGGTCTACGGTCCGGCCACGGTGTGTGCGAAACACGAAGCCTGGGACGCGCTGGACATTGGCGAGCGTGCGCGTCTCAATGCCCGCCAGGGCGTGCGTTACCACCTGCAGCGCGACGTGCGCGTGCTCGATCCGGAGACGATGTTGCCGGTGCCTCAGGACGGCGAGACCATGGGCGAGATCATGTTCAAGGGCAATATCGCCATGAAGGGTTACCTGAAGAACCCGAAGGCCACCACCGAAGCGTTCCAGGGCGGATGGTTCCACAGCGGCGACCTCGCAGTGCAGTACGCCGACGGCTACTTCAAGATCAAGGACCGCAGCAAGGACATCATCATTTCGGGTGGCGAGAACATCTCGTCGATCGAGGTGGAAGACGTGCTCTACCGCCACCCTGCGGTGCTGGCGGCGGCGGTGGTGGCCAAGGCCGACGCGAAGTGGGGCGAGACGCCGTGCGCCTTCATCGAGCTCAAGGCCGGTGCCGAGACCACGGCCGAGGCCATCGTGGCGCACTGCAAGCAACACCTGGCCGGCTTCAAGGTGCCGCGCGCGGTGGTGTTTGGCGAGCTGCCCAAGACCAGCACCGGCAAGATCCAGAAGTTCGAACTGCGCAAGCTGGCCGGCTCGGCCGCTGCCATCGACGTCTAGGGCCTGCTCACACTGTTTTTCCAACTGCGAATGGGTTGAAAACAGCGCCAATCAAGGCGCGCGACGACGGCCAGACTGGGCGTCTGGCCTAGGAGTGCAACGAAGAGTGGCGCTGTTTTCAACCCATTCCCTTCGGGTTGCGGCCAAAAAGGCCATGCGCCGCGTTGCGAAGCCTCGCCGGGCCACCGGCCCGTCTGCGTTTCGCGCCTTGCGCATGGCCCTTTTGATCCGCAACGCATCTTGGAAAAACAGTGTGAGCAGGCCCTAGTCGCCGGCCACAATGCCTTCGCGCCGCGGGTCGGCGCCGCCGAGCCATGCTCCGCGTCCTCGCACGATGGCCTGCGCCCCGCTGGTGAGTTCGCCCTGCTGCACGGTGTGACCACGCCGCTGCAAAGCCTCCACAGTCGCCGGCGGGAAGCGGCCTTGCTCCAGCACCAGCGGCCCGCCGAGCGTGCCGAAGTTGGGCAGGTCCACGGCGGCCTGCGGCGAGAGCCCCCACTGCAGCACGCCGTGCAGCACCTTGGCCGTGTAGTGAATGATGAAGGCGCCGCCCGGGCTGCCAGTGCTCATGAGCAGTTCGCCGGTGGTCTTGTCAAACACCAGCGTGGGCGACATCGACGAGCGCGGCCGCTTGCCGGGTTCGACCCGGTTCGCCACCGGTTGGCCCTGGGCGTCGCGCGGCGCGAAGCTGAAGTCGGTGAGTTCGTTGTTGAGCAGGAAACCGCCGGGACGGGATGGGTCGGTGGAGACCATGAGGCGCGATCCGAAGGCGGATTCGATGGTGGTCGTCATGGCCAGCGCATTGCCGTAACTGTCCACGATGCTGATGTGGCTGGTGCCGTGTTCGGGCTGCTCGGGCATGGGCGCCCAGCTGCTTTGCACGCCGCCTGGTTGGCCAGCGGGCGCCTGCGGCATGCGCGCGGGTGTGATGAGCCGGGCGCGATCGTCGAGGTAACGCGGCTCCAGCAGGCTGGCCCAGCGGCCGGCGGGAGGCGCCACGAAGTCCGGGTCGGCCAGGTATTGCGCGCGGTCGGCAAACGCCAGCCGGGACGCTTCGTTGTAGTTGTGCAGCCAGTCGCTTGTGGGCAGGCCATTGCTCAACAGGGCCGCGGCTTGCGGTGTGCGAGCGAGCAGGCCGAGGATCTGGCCGATGGCGATGGCGCCGGAACTCGGCGGCGGAAAGCCGCAGATGCGCAGCGCACGCAGCGCGGCGGTGTGATCGACGCAGATCGCTTCGCGCTCGCGCGGCTGGTATTGCTTCAAATCTTCAAGGCTCAGCGTGCCGGGCAGCGTGGGGTGCTGGCGCACCTTGTTCACGATGGCGCGCGCCACCGGTCCGTCGTGCAAGGCGAGCGGGCCGATGGCCGCGATGTTGCGCAGCACCTGGGCCAGCTCGGGGTTGCGCAGCACATGGCCCACGGGGTGGGGCTGGCCATCGGCGCGGTAGAAGTAGGCGGCAGCCACCGGGTCGGTTTTCAGGGCCGCGTCGGCCGCCAGCAGGGTGTGCAGACGCGGGCTGATCGCAAAACCTTGTTCGGCCAGCTGCACGGCTGGCTCGAACAGGCGGACCCATTGCAGCTTGCCGTGCTGGCGGTGGGCCTGGGCCAGCATCATCACCGCGCCCGGCACCCCCACCGAGCGTCCGCTGTTGACAGCGGCGGGGAAGGGCAATGGCTCGCCCTGCGCGTTCAGGAAGAGCCTTTCGTCCACCGCAGCAGGCGCCGTCTCACGCCCATCAAACGCCTGCAGCTTGCGGCCGTCGTGGTGCAACAGAAAGGCACCGCCGCCGATGCCGCTGGACTGGGGCTCCACCAGCGTCAGCACCATCTGCACCGCAATGGCGGCGTCCACCGCGCTGCCACCGGCGCGCAGGATCTGCGCGCCCGCTTCGGTGGCCAGCGGGTTGGCGGCGGCCACGGCCTGGCGCTGGAAGGTCCAGCCGGCCTGTGTGCCAAGGCCAGACCCCGTTTCGGGCTGCAGGAGGGGCCCTGTGGGCAGGGTGCCGGGGGGCGAGGCGCAGCCTGCCAGGCCGGCCAGCAAGAGCAGGATGGCAGACGTCTTTCGCCAATCGGCCGTGTAGCTTGAAGTGAACATGGAGTGTGATTTACAGCACGAAAGTGACCAAGCCATGGCCTCCGGGCGCCGGGGCGGTGGGTGACTTTGCTTTAAGTCAACAAGTGGAAAGGCGTTCTTTTTACAGTGTCCTTGTGAGCTTGCCATCCTGCCATTGAAAGGTTCCAGTCGATGCCGTCCCTGCCCATCCCTCCTTCGGATCCGTCCTCCAACGCAATTGAAGCCCTCGCCACGAACCTGCCGGAACTGGTTGAGGCGGTGGACCTGGCACGGCGTCGGCCGGTGATCGATCTGGGCCAAGCCCTGCTGGCACTCGGCGCGATGGACCTTCAGACGCTCGACCGGATCAGGGCCACCGACCCGGAACGTCTGCGAGCGCGGGCCCACGAACTGGTGGAGCAGGTGCTCATCAGCGAAGATGATTTTCACCATGCGCTGGCACGCGTGGCCGGGCTGGTCGAGGTGGATGCCGCCCGATTCGAACTGGATCGGCACGCCTTTGACGTGTTGCCCCTGCGTGAAGCCCGTTGGCACGACGTGCTGCCCCTGGGACCGGCGCTGGACCACTTCATCGTCGCCTCCTGGAAGCCCACCAGCGACGATCTACTGCGCCAACTGTGCACAGTCACGGGCCATTCGGTGTTGCTTGTGTGGGGTGAGCGGGGAGCGATTCAGGGCCGGCTCGCGTGAGCCGCGTTCCCTTTGAAGCGCCTCGCCAGGCGCCGCTGGCTCACCTGAGCCCGGCGCGCGAGCTGGGTGCCCTGGAAGACGTGGCGCGGACGCTGCGCTCGCAGCCCATTCTGGACCTTGGTCACGCATTCGCAGCGCTGGGATGTCTGGCTCCCGCGCAGGTGGATCTGCTTCGAAGTGAGGACCCGGCGTTGCTGCGTTCGCGCTCACACGAACTGGTCGACCGGGGTCTCGTTACCGACGAACAA
>NZ_JALHLX010000193.1 GCF_022844385.1 Hydrogenophaga sp.
TGGTGGCGCGTGCCGACGGCACGCTGGCTGCCGATGTGCGCCCGCTGATCCGCCTGTCGGTCACCGTGATCGCCGAGCAGGCTGGCCGCCGCGAGGTGGGCTCGTCGGGCGGCGGCGGCCGTTTTGGCCTCGCCTACTTTGACGACGCGATGGTGCAGACCTACGTGGACGAAGCCGTGTCGTCGGCCCTGACCAACCTCGACGCGCGACCCGCACCGGCCGGCGAGATGGTGGTGGTGCTGGGTTCGGGCTGGCCGGGCATCCTGCTGCACGAGGCCGTGGGCCACGGGCTGGAAGGCGACTTCAACCGCAAGGGCAGCAGCGCCTTTGCCGGGCGCATCGGCCAGCGTGTGGCCGCCAAGGGCGTGACCGTGCTCGACGACGGCACCATCGCCGACCGCCGCGGCTCGCTCAACGTGGACGACGAAGGTCACACCTCGCAGAAGAATGTGCTGATCGAAGACGGCATCCTGCGCGGCTACATCCAGGACTCGATGAACGCGCGCCTGATGGGCGTGAAGCCCACCGGCAATGGCCGGCGCGAGAGCTACGCGCACGTGCCCATGCCGCGCATGACCAACACCTACATGCTGGGCGGCGACAAGGCGCCCGAGGAAATCGTGGCCAGCATCAAGAAGGGCCTGTACGCCACCAACTTCGGCGGTGGCCAGGTCGACATCACCTCGGGCAAGTTCGTGTTCTCGGCGAGCCAGGCCTACTGGGTGGAAAACGGCCAGATCCAGTACCCGGTGAAGGGCGCCACGCTGGTGGGCAACGGCCCCGATTCGCTGACCCGCGTGAGCATGATCGGCAACGACATGAAGCTCGACAGCGGCGTGGGCACCTGCGGCAAAGAGGGTCAGAGCGTGCCGGTCGGCGTGGGTCAGCCCACGCTGCGCATCGACGGTCTGACTGTCGGCGGCACCGCTTAATCGACGGCCCGGGTCCCGGAGCCAGGGATTTTTCCGGGTTTCTTCACCACCGCGTAGCGCAGCAGCGTCTGCTCTCGCGCCACGGCGTGGTCCACGACCGGGCGTGGATAGGTCTTGCCCAGTTCCACGCCCGCACCCAGCAACTCCATCTCGCGCGCCAGCCAAGGCGCATGAATCGCGGCATCCGGCAGGCCCGCGATCTCGGGCAAATAGCGCCGGATGAACTTGGCCTGCGGGTCGAACTTTTCGCTCTGGCTCACCGGGTTGAAGATGCGGAAGTAGGGCTGGGCATCACACCCGCTCGAACTGGCCCACTGCCAGCCTCCGTTGTTGGCCGCCAGGTCGAAGTCGATCAGTTTCTCGGCAAAGTAGCGCTCGCCCCACTGCCAGTGGATGCCGAGGTCTTTCACCAGGAAACTCGCCACCACCATGCGCAGGCGGTTGTGCATGTAGCCGGTCTGGTTGATCTGGTGCATGGCAGCGTCCACCAGCGGGTAACCGGTGCGGCCCTCGCACCAGGCAGCGAACAGCTCCTTTCCGTGTTTGCCGTGCTCGAACTTGATGTGGTCGTACTCGGGCTTGAAGGCCTTCTCCACCACATGAGGAAAGTTGGCCAGCACCTGGTGGTAGAAGTCGCGCCAGATCAGTTCCGACAGCCACGTGCTCGCGCCCACGATCCCTTGCAGGTGCATCTGGTACGCCACCGAGGCCAGGTGGCGGATCGAGATGGTGCCGAAGCGCAGGTGCACGCTGAGGTAGCTCGGGCCTTTCACCGCGGGAAAGTTGCGCGTCTCGTCGTAGCGGTCGATGCGCTCCACAAAGTCTTCAAACAGGCGGTGCGCGCCACTGGCGCCCGTGGGCAGCGGCAGTTGCGACAGGTTGGTGGGCTCGAAGCCGATGTCGGCCAGACTCGGCACGGGTTTGACCAGAGGCGCTGGCACAGAGGCCAGCGTTCGCGCGACCTGCGCCACCGGGTAGGCTTTGAGGTGCTCAGGCGTGAGCGCCTTGAGCCAGGCGTTCTTGTAGGGCGTGAACACGCCGAACGCATTTCCCATCTGCGTGAGCACCTCGCGCCGCTCGAAGATCACATGGTCCTTGTGGCTGTGCAACAAGATGCCGGCGTGCGCGAGATCACCGAACACGTGCGCGTCGCGCGCCTTGGCCGCGGGCTCGTCGTCGTGGTTGGCAAACACCGCCTGCACCGCCAGCTGCTGCGCCAGCGCCGGCACCGCTTTGGTTGCGGGGCCGTGCATCACGATCAAACCCACGCCTTCCACGCCGTTGTCGCGACCGAGCTGTCGCAGCGCAGCGTCCAGCTCCACCAGCGATTCGCGGATGAACTCCACACGCCGGTCCGCGCGGGGCAGGGCGTCGAGGATGTCGGCGTCGAACACGAACACGCACCAGACCTGCCGGCACACCTTGAGCGCGTGGTAGAGCGCGGCGTTGTCCTCGGCGCGCAGGTCCCGGCGGAACCACATCAGGCCTTTGTCGTAGGTGTTCATGCGTCCGGGCGGGTGGTGCTGGGGGGATGGCGGTGGCCACCCCCGGGGGGTAAGGTCAGCGGCTTAAAATCGGCCGATGCCAGCTGATTTTGCCCCCATCAACCTGACCAATCATTTCCTGATTGCGATGCCCGGCCTCAGCGATGAGCTATTTGGCCGCAGCGTGGTGTTCATGTGCGAACACAGCGAACGTGGTGCGCTCGGCCTGGTGATCAACAAGCCCAGCGACATCCTGCTGCCCCGTTTGTTTGAAAAGGTCGACCTGCCCATGGGCCGCGACGACCTGCTGGAGCACCCGGTGTTCCAGGGCGGTCCTGTGCAGACCGAGCGCGGTTTTGTGCTGCACGAGGCGGTGTCGGGCGAGGGTGAATCGGTCTACGCCTCCACGTTGTCGATCCCTGGTGGTCTGGAGATGACCACCTCCAAGGACGTGCTGGAAGCCATGGCTTCGGGCGCCGGCCCGCGCCGGGTGTTTGTGTCGCTCGGCTACGCCTCGTGGGGCCAGGGTCAGCTCGAATCGGAAATCACCGAAAACAGCTGGCTCACGGTGGAGGCCGACCCTGCGGTGATCTTTGACGCACCGGTGGCCGAGCGTTACGAGCGCGCGATGGCACTGCTGGGCTTGCAGCCCTGGATGCTCTCACCCGACGCAGGCCACGCATGAGCGCACCAGCAACTGCGCCCACGACCCTTGAAGTCCCGGCGCATTGCCAGATGTTTCTTGCTTTCGACTTCGGGCTCAAACGAACCGGTGTCGCCACCGGCAACCGCATCACCCGCAGCGCCACGCCGCAGGCCACCATCAACGCAGAAGGTGACGCACGTTTCCCCTTGATCGCGCAGCGGCTCAAGGAGTGGCAGCCCGACGCGCTGGTGGTCGGCGTGCCCTACCACCCCGACGGCGCAGCGCACGAGAACACCGCGCGTGCTTTGAAATTCGCCCGCCAGCTGCGCGGGCGCCACGGCCTGCCGGTGTTTGAAGTGGACGAGCGCTACAGCACCACCGAAGCCCACAGCCTGGGCGCGAAAGACGCCGACGCTGCTTCGGCCTGCATCATCCTGGAACAATTTTTGAGGAGCCTGCCTTGACCCAGTTGAACGCGCCTTTGCCGCTGGACGCGGAGGCGCTTTACGCGCAACTCGTGCCGGCCGTGAAGGCCCTCATGGAAACCTCTGCAACGCCTGTGGTGCTCGCAGGCATCACCTCCGGCGGCGCCTGGGTGGCCGAGCGCCTGCAGCACGATCTGGCCCTGCCGGGCAGCGCCGGTGTGATCTCGTCGAGCATGCACCGCGACGACTTCGCCCAGCGCGGTCTCGCATCGAGCGCGCAGACGGTGTTGCCCTTCGATGTGAACGGCGCGCATGTGCTGCTGGTTGACGACGTGCTCTACACCGGGCGCACGCTGCGCGCGGTGATCAACGAACTCTTCGACTATGGCCGCCCGGCCAGCGTGCGCCTGGCGGTGCTGGTGGACCGGGGTGGGCGCGAACTTCCGATCGAAGCCAACGTGTGCGCCGCCCGCGTCGAGGTGCCCGCCGGCCAGTCGCTGGAACTCGCGAGAGACGACGCTGGCCGCCTGAGCTTCGTGCTGGAAACCAAGGAAACCTGACCGTGCGACGCAATCCCCAACTCAACAAGAACGGTGAACTCATTCACCTGCTTTCCACCGAGGGCCTGTCGCGCGACATCCTCACGCAGATCCTGGACACCGCCGCCAACTTCGTGAGCGTGAGCAACCGCGAGGTGAAGAAGGTGCCGCTGCTGAGGGGCAAGAGCGTGTTCAACCTGTTTTTCGAGAACAGCACGCGCACCCGCACCACCTTCGAGATTGCGGCCACGCGCCTCTCCGCCGACGTGATCAACCTGGACATCGCGCGCAGCTCCACCGCCAAGGGCGAGTCGCTGCTCGACACCATCTCCAACCTCAGCGCCATGGCTGCCGACATCTTTGTGGTGCGCCACAGCGAGTCGGGTGCGCCGTATCTGATCGCGCAGCACGTGGCGCCGCATGTGCACGTGATCAACGCCGGCGACGGGCGCCACGCGCACCCCACGCAGGGGCTGCTCGACATGTACACCATCCGCCACTACAAGCAGGACTTCACCAGGCTCTCGGTGGCCATCGTGGGTGATGTGCTGCACTCGCGCGTGGCGCGCTCCGACATCCACGCCCTGACCACGCTGGGCTGCCCCGACGTGCGCGTGGTCGGCCCGCGCACCCTCGTGCCGAGCGACCTCTCGCAGATGGGTGTGCGCGTGTGCCACACGCTGGAAGAAGGCATCAAGGACTGCGACGTGGTGATCACG
>NZ_JALHLX010000194.1 GCF_022844385.1 Hydrogenophaga sp.
GTCCGGGAAACTGGGGGAAGCCCAGTCTATGCTGTTGGACGTCAAGCGAAGCCTTCTGCACGGGCCTTGACTGAGTTCATTATTTCGGAAATCGCGCGTGACCCTCCGGATGTGCCGCCCAGTTCAAAGTAGCCCTACATCGCGCCCTTGTCCTCGTAATTTCAGCCGCTTGTCCGCTGCGCAAGATTGACAGGCCCTACATTGGTGCGCACTCGCGCTGACGTGCAAGAATGCAGACAAAACTCAGTACGCTTTCTTCTTGCGGTTTTCGCACTTTTGATCGCGGCTGGCCCAGCCCTAAATGTCTTTGCAGCAGAAGCTTGACGCGTTGCGTACCCACTTGGAGGTGGGGACACGCTCGAATGCGTTAGTTGCGATGCTCAGAGTGATGGAAGACGCCGTCTCCAGCGACCGCGCTACCAGAGCATTGCAGGCACCTAGCCGCGCACCAGCTTTTTCCCTCCCGGACGCGACAAGTCAAACTGTCTCCCTCTCAGAAATGCTTCGCGATGGGCCCGTGGTGGTGGTTTTTTATCGCGGCGAATGGAGTCCTTGGTGCCGGAAGGAATTGAATGCCTTGCAGGGGGTTACCGGGCGGTTCAAGCTGCTTGGTGCATCGGTGCTTGCCGTTTCTCCTCAGTTACCAGTATTCAGCCGCGGGCACATCCGAAGGCGCAGGCTAGATTTCCCGATACTGCATGATTCTGGTGGTCACGTGGCGGCTCAGTTCGGTGTGGAATGGCAAGTTCCAGCTGAATTTAGGAAGCTATATCTTGATTTGAACGTGGACCTTGAGAAGTTCAATGGGCAAGGTGGGTGGGTGCTGCCGATACCCGCGCGCTTCCTCATTGATCGGCAGCAGACAATCGTGTACGCCGAAATCAATGCTGGTGAAACTCATAGGATGGATCTGAGTGGCCTTCTCACCGCCTTGGAAGGGTTGCAGCGAAAGGCATCTGGGCCCTAAGCTTCATTGTCCTCGGGGATGTCCGATATAGACGGGGCATCGCTTTCTGACCAGTTCGTTGTCACCAGGGCAGTTCCTAGGCGACTGGGATGCACTTACGACGGATGAAGTTGTTCAGCTCATCACACCGCCTGAATCTGTTGGACGTTTGCGTGCTGGTCACGGTGAGCGCCATCAGTGCAGTGCTTGTCATGAAATGAGTTTTCGTGCCTCGAAGCCACAGGCACGTGCTCGGGCATCAGATCCACTACCCAGTCGATGAAGGCTCGCAGTTTCGCACTCACATGGCGGTTGGACGGGAACGCCACATACATCGGCATCGCATCGAAGCTCCAACCGTCGAACAGCGGCAGCAGTTCGCCCCGTGCCGCATGGTCGTTCGCCATGTACTGCGGCAGCCACAGAACGCCCATGCCAGCGACGCCAGCCGCGAGGTAGGCGTTGCCGTCGTCCATCGCCACCACATGGCGCCCCTGCACCTCCATGCGTTCGCCATCGCGGTGCATGCCGATGGGCGCCACCGTGCCGCTGCGGGCGCGCAGATAACCCACCGTGCGGTGGTGCGTATCGTCCAGTTCAGCCGGGTGCAGCGGCGTGCCAACGCGCTCCAGATAGCTGGGTGCCGCGTACACACCGATCTGCAGATCGCCCACGTGACGGGCGATCAACGAAGGGTCGGTGATCTCACCGCCGCGCAGCACGCAGTCCACGTTGTCACCGATGAGGTCCACCATGCGGTCGCTCACACCCATGTACAGCTGGATCTCCGGGTAGCGTGCATGAAACGCCGGCAGTGCCGGCATCAGGATCATGCGAGCCAGCGGGCTGGGCACATCCACGCGCAAGCGCCCACGGGGCGAGGCCACAGCGCTGGAGAGGCTGGTGTCCGCGTCTTCCAGGTCGGCCAGCAGGCGCACCACGCGCTCGTAGTACGCGGTGCGTATTTCGGCGAATGTGACCGGTCATTTCGGCGCATCGTGACCGGTGGGCTGAGCGATGTTCTCAGCGCCGTTTCGGTAACGTGACCGCCCGTTTCGGCGATCGTGACCGCCGTGATGCTGGCGGTGCTGCGTAGGGGGTTGAGTTTACGGTTTTGGAGAGGCTGTCAGGTCTTCATGGGGGTCCTTGATGGTCGTTTTTGAAACGGTTGCAGTGCGCGCCGTGCGGCCCGTTCGTCGCGACTCGCCGTCCAGGCTGAAGCGCCGGCAACTCTGCAGCAACCGGTCCAGAATGGCGTCGGCAACGGTGGGGTCGCCCAGCCAGGCGTGCCAATGCTCGATGGGCAATTGGTGGGCGATGATGGTGGCGCGCTGCCCCACCCGGTCATCGATGACCTCCAGCAAATCGGCACGCGTGGCGGCGTCCAGGTGTCCGATGCCCCAGTCGTCCAGCACCAGCACGTCGATCTTGGCGAGTTGCTGTAGCCAGCGTCGGAAGCTGCCGGCCCCATGCAAGATGCGCAGCTCTTCTGCCAGTCGAGGCACGCGCAAGTACAGCGCGGAGCGACCTTGCCGGCACGCGTATTGGGCCAGCGCACACGCCAGCCAAGTCTTGCCCAAGCCTGTGGCACCGGCCAGGGTCACCGTCTCGCCGCGATCGATCCAGGTGGACAGCGCAAGGCCCATGAGGGCCGGACGGTCCATTCCCCGGATGCCCTCGAAGCTGGCGTCCTCCAAGGTGGCCGAGGGGTACTTGAGCTGCGCCTGTTGCAGCAGACGCGCTCGCTTGCGGTCACTGCGGGCGTAGACCTCGCGCTCGACCAGCAAGGCCAGGCGCTCATCAAAGGACAGATTCAGGCAGTCGGCCTGTTCGTGTTGCTGTTGCAAGGCATCGGCGAAGCCCACGAGTTTGAGTGAGCGCAGCTGGGCGATGGTGGTGTTGTTGAGCATGGTGATGATGTCCTGAAGCCGTGGATTGGAGATAGAAACAATGGTGGCAGTGGCGGCGGCGGCGGCGGTGGCGCCACCTCACTGGTAGTAGCCCGGGCCGCGCAGATTGGCGTGCGCCGGGCTGGTCCAGTCCGACTCGGACTGGGGCGTGATCTGGTCACAGTTGTTGGCCAGCAAGTCACGCACATGGCTGTAGCGCAATGTGCCCAGGGCCAACGCCCGCTCGCAGGCGGCCTCCAGTCGCACCGGGCCGTACCTCTTGGACAGGCTCAGCAAACCCAGGCAAGACCGGTAGCCATGCTCGGGATGCTTGTAGGTCTGCAGCAAACGGGTGATCAACTCACCGCAGGCCACACCGATGCGCTGCCCCCATTCGATCAGGCGCTGTGGCGTCCACTCCATGTGGGCGCGGTGGGCCGCGGGCATGTGTGCCTCCACGGTAGAGAAACCCCCACGCTTGTCGCTGCGCGCGTGGGCGGCCACGCGCTGGCCGCGCAAGAGCAACTCGATGCCGCGCCCGGTCATGCGAGCCTCCAGCGTCTGACCGACCAGCGGGTGCGGTGCGCTGTAACGATGACCGTCGATCTCGACGTGGTAGTCGATATGGACCTTCACGGTCTTGAAGCGCGCGAGTTCATAGGGTTGCTGCGGCAGCGGCATCAGGGCTGGGGCGTCCAGCTCGGCGAACACACTGGCGCGACTGCCCGCCAGCTTCTGAAACGGCCGCTCGTTCAGGCTGGGGAGCAGCTGCGCAATGGCCGCGTCAACCTGAGCGACGCTCTCAAATCGCTGGTGGCGCAGCCTGGCCAGGATCCAGCGTGTGACGACCTGAACCGAGCTCTCAGCCGTGGCCTTGTCGCGCGGCGTGCGTGGGCGCGCAGGCAGCACCGAGGTGCCGTAGTAGCGGGCCAGGTCCTGCACCGTCTCGTTGGCACGTGGCTCGTAACGGTCTGGCGAGGCGATCACGGCACGGGCGTTGTCAGGCACGATGAGCTGCGGCACACCCCCGTAGAAGTGCAGAGCGCGCACCATGCCCTCGACCCAGTCATCCAGGCGCTGCGCGGGCGTGGCGCAGGCAAAGACGCAACTGGAGGCGGCCATGGCCGAGACGAAGACCTGGGCACGGGCGCCATCGCGCAAGGGCACCGTGGAGCCAGCGAAGTCGATGAACAGCTTCTCGCCGGCGCGCCGGTGCTGGCGCATCGAGCGCTTGAGGGTTTGGGCGAAGTCCTTGTAGTGACCGCAGAACTGGGTGTAGCGCCAGGTACGACCATGGGGATGGGCCTCCACGTACTCCTGCCACAGCAGCATGAGTGTCACGCCCTTGCGGTCGAGTTCGCGGTGGATGCGGCCCCAGTCGGGGGTGATGTAGGGCTGGGAGGTGGTGGCCTTGGGCAGCAGGGCGGAGGTCAGTCGCTGCTCGCTCCAATCCTGGACAGTCTCCCAATCCAGGCCAGCAGCATGGGCCAGGCCAACGTACTTGGCCACGGCCCCTTTGGAGATGTTGAGGGTGGCGGCGACTTGCTCGTGAGAGAGGTCGGCCTGCCACTTCAGGCGGATAACGTCTTTGATCATGCGTAGAGAAATTCGAGGTTTGGGCATCCGGCTCCTGAAGGCAAAAGCCGTCGAGGTTAGGACGCCCGGGTTGAGTTCTCTACGCAGCACCGCCTGGCTTCAGATCCCACAAAAACGTGGGCTGAAACGGCGGTCACGATGACCGAAATGATCGGTCACGTTGCCGAAACGGCCGGTCACGATGAACCGACAACGGAGTCGGTCACGATGGGCCGAAATCCTCGGTCACGATACCGAAACCAGCGGTCACGTTGGTCCGAAATACCCA
>NZ_JALHLX010000195.1 GCF_022844385.1 Hydrogenophaga sp.
TCTCCAACTTCACCTTCCTGCGCGGCGCGAGCCACGCCGAAGAGCTGGTCGAGCGAGCCAAGGCGCTGGGCTACCGCGCGCTCGCGCTGGTGGACGAATGTTCCCTGGCGGGGGTGGTGCGGGCCCACGTGGCCGCCAAAAAGCACGGCCTGCCGCTGCTGGTGGGCAGCCAGTTCCGGGTGCAGTGCGACGCCCCGTTCACGCTCATCGTGCTGGCCTGCAACCTCAATGGTTACGGCAACCTGTGCGAGTTCATCACGCATCTGCGGCGCACGTCTCCCAAGGGCACCTACCACCTCACGCTGGGCACCATCCGCGCCGAAACCCTGGCCGACTGCGTGGTGATCGCCGTGCCCGATCGCGACAGCGACCAGGACCCGATGGACACAGTAGCGCGCTGGCTGCTGCAGCATTTCATCGGGCGCTGCTGGCTGGGCGTGACGCAGCTGCGCCGGCTCGACGACGAGATGCTGCTGCACAAGCTGCGCCAGAGCAGCGCGCTCACCGCCGTGCCGCTGGTGGCCGTGGGCGATGTGCACATGCACGTGCGTTCGCGCAAGCCGCTGCAGGACGTGCTCACCGCCACACGCATCGGCCAGCCGCTGAGTGCCTGTGGTCTCGCGCTGCAGCCCAATGCCGAGCAGCACCTGCGCTCGCGACTCACGCTGGGCCAGTGTTATCCGCCCGAGCTGCTGGCCGAGACACTCGCGGTGGCGGCGCGCTGCGCGTTTTCGCTCGACGAGCTGCGTTACCAGTACCCCAGCGAGGTGGTGCCCGAGGGGCAGACACCGTCGTCCTGGTTGCGGCAACTGACGCTGGAGGGCGCGGCCTGGCGCTGGCCCCGGGGCACGCCGCCGCGTTTTGCGAAGCAGATCGAACACGAGCTCGAACTGATCGCCGCCATGCAGTACGAGCACTACTTCCTCACCGTCAACGACATCGTGACTTTCGCGCGCTCGAAGGACATCCTGTGCCAGGGCCGCGGCTCGGCGGCCAACAGCGTGGTGTGTTACTGCCTGGGCATCACCGCGGTGGACCCCGAGCGCACCAACCTCCTGTTCGAGCGTTTCATCTCGCGCGAACGCAACGAGCCGCCCGACATCGACGTGGACTTTGAACACGAGCGGCGCGAGGAGGTGATCCAGTACCTCTACACCAAGTACGGCCGTGAACGTGCCGCGCTCACCGCCACCGTCATCAGCTACCGCCCGCGCAGCGCCCTGCGCGACGTCGGCAAGGCACTGGGTTTTGCCGACGGCGCGCTTGATGTGTTGAGCAAAAGCACACGCTGGTGGGACGGCCACTCGGTCGAACCCGAGCGCCTGCTTGAAGCGGGTCTCGACCCCGACGACCTCGCGGTGCGCCAGTTGCTGCAGCTCACCGCGCAGCTCATGGGTTTTCCGCGCCACCTCTCGCAGCACACCGGCGGCTTCGTGCTCACGCAGCTGCCGCTCTCGCGCCTGGTGCCGATTGAAAACGCCAGCATGAAAGACCGCACCGTGATCGAGTGGGACAAGGACGACCTCGACGCGCTGGGCCTGCTCAAGGTCGACGTGCTCGCGCTCGGCATGCTCACCGCCATTCGCAAGGCTTTGACGCTCATCAGCGCGAAACTGGGCCGCCCCTTCACCCTGCAGGACATTCCCGAAGGCGACGGCCCCACCTACGACATGATCTGCGCCGCCGACACCGTGGGCGTGTTCCAGATCGAGAGCCGCGCGCAGATGAGCATGCTGCCGCGCCTCAAACCCCGCTGCTATTACGACCTGGTGATCGAGGTCGCGCTCGTGCGCCCCGGCCCCATCCAGGGCGGCGCGGTGCACCCTTACCTGGACCGACGGCAAGGCAAGGTGCCGGTGAGCTACCCCGGCCCGCGCGACGGCGCCGACCTGCGCGAAGCGCTGGGCCGCACGCTGGGCATTCCCATCTTTCAGGAGCAGTGCATGCAGATCGCGGTGTTGGCGGCGGGCTTCACACCCGGCGAGGCCGACGCCCTGCGCCGCGCCATGGCCGCCTGGAAACGCGGTGGCAACCTGCAGCAGTACGAGCGGCGCCTGGTCGACGGCATGACCGCGCGCGGCTACGAGCCCGCGTTTGCGCAAGGCGTGTTTGAACAGATCAAGGGCTTCTCCAGCTACGGCTTTCCCGAGAGCCACGCCGCGAGTTTTGCGCTGCTGGTCTACGTGAGCTGCTGGATCAAGCACCACCACCCCGCCGAGTTTCTGGTGGCCATGCTCAACAGCCAGCCGCTGGGCTTCTACACCCCCAGCCAGCTGGTGCAGGACGCCAAGCGCCATGGGGTGGAGGTGCGGCCGGTGGACGTGGTTCACAGCAACTGGGACTGCACGCTGGAAGAGGGTGGTGCCGTGCGCCTCGGCCTGCGCCTGATCTCAGGCTTGAGGCGTGAAGCCACCGACCGCCTGGTGGATGCGCGAGCAAACCAACCCTTCACCACCACACAAGACCTCGCCCGCCGAGCGAACCTTGACCAACCGCAAATGAAACTGCTCGCCGCTGCCGATGCGCTGGCGGGCCTGAGCGGCCACCGCCGCCAGCAGGTGTGGGACGCCGCCGCGCTGAGGACCGCACCCGAACTGATGAAGGACGCGCCGGTGGACGAAGCTCCGCTGGCCTTGCCCGAAGCCCCCGAAGGCGAGGCGGTGGTGTGGGACTACGACAGCCTGGGCCTCACCCTGCGCCGTCACCCCCTGGCGCTGCTGCGGCCCCAGCTCACCAAACGCCGGCTCGCGAGCGCCGAAGAACTCAACAAAGCACCCAACGGACGCCTGGTGCGCTACTGCGGCATCGTCACCCTGCGCCAGCAACCCGGCACCGCCGCCGGCGTGGTGTTCGTGAGCCTGGAAGACGAAACTGGCGTGGTGCAGGTGATCGTGTGGAAACACCTGCGCGAACGCCAGCGCACCGTGCTCACGCAATCACGGCTGCTGGCGGTGTTTGGGGTGTGGCAGCGCGAAGGCGAAGCCAAGAACCTGATCGCCGGCCACCTGGAAGACCTCACGCCGCTGCTCAAAGGACTGTCGACGGTGAGCCGGGATTTTCATTGAGGGGTGGGCTGGGAGCCCGCCTCCAGCAAGCTCGGCTGCAAGACCATGCGCAACGCCACCACGGTGTCGCTTAGTGCCAAAGGTGCCAGTTGATTTTTCTTGAGAAACGCCTGCCAAAGCGCCTGGCGCGACGGATCGTTTGCAAATTCGTCCGTCAGGCCCACAGGCAATGCAACAGGGACAGCCATGCCTCGTCGGGCGAATGTGGCTGCGATCGCACGAGCAAGCATCTTCGTGTTCAGGATTTCGCGTTCAAGCAAAACCGACAAGTCCAGGTAGTCTTTCAAGCGGCTGTTGGTCATGCCGAGCAAGGTGATGGCGTGCAGCTTTTCAGCAATCACGGTGTAGACCGGGTAGGTGCGCAAACGCGGTGCGGGCAGGTCACTCAGCAGCACTGGGTAAACCGCAGCCACAGGCCCGGGGGTGACGGCGTCGCCGAAGCCGATGTCGATCTGCGTCTTGCACCGTGCTTTGGCCACGTCGGCCGTGATCAAGACCCTGGCTCCTGCATAACCGGCCTCTTTGCGAATCTCTTCGACCGTGATCGACGCGGGATCGAAGTGGATGCCATCGTCCACTTCAACGCTCACGATGTCGCGGAATGTTTGAACCACGGACGCCAGATCGCTGGGCCCGAAACCCAGCAAGTCCGCATCGCGCGTGGCGCGGTGGGGTATGTCGTACCAGAGCGTGAACAGCAATGCTCCTTTGAGCAAAAAGCCATCGGCGTGTGCTGACTGGCTCAGGCGGTAGAGCATGCGTTCCAGCGCAAAGCGCACCAACACCTGGTTGAAATCCACACCTTGTGTCTTGGCAATGTTGAGCAGGCGTGCCCGCACCGATGCCGCGCGGTCCTTGCTCATTCGATGGCCTCCAGGTAAGGGCGCATCACGTTGGCGACGCGGCAAAGCTTTGCATAGCGCCAGAGGTCGTCGGCCGATGCCTTCTTCTGCGCACGGGCGTCGCGCAGCGCTTCCAGTGCCACGTCGATACCGATCTTGTTGCGGTGTTTGAAGCAGTCAACCACCGTCCTGGCCACGCCATAAACCTGCAGTGGAACTCCATCGGACTGGAAGATTTCGATGCCTGCCGTGTAAGCATCACCGGTGACCTGGATCATCTTGAGGGGCGGGTAGTCGATCTTCGGCACATGGCTGCCACGCGGCATGGCGATCCAGATCTGGTGTGGAAGCTGGGTGGTGAGGCCATGAAACTGCAGCGCAGTGAGCAGGCAAAAAACAGCCTGTGGCACCTTGGTGGCAACAGTGATCAGACTCTCGTTTTCTGAGAGGTCCTGGTCGGGCAGGCGGTAGAGCCCTCGATCAACTTTCTCCAACAGTCCGGCAGCCGTCATGCGCGCAAGCACGGCGCGAGACGCACCGGTCGCATCCAGATCGCTGGGGCGCAGCAAGCCCTTGTGTGCGAGCAGATCCAGAATGCGCTGGGTGTGGGTGTCGTGTTGGGGTGACATGGCGGGCCAGTATGTTCCATTTTTTCGTCGATTGCAAACATTCGACGAACAAATGGAACATCTTCTGCGCTCAAAGCCCCAGCAATGTCCCGGTGATGAGCTGCCAGTGCTCGTCACTCACCGGCGTGATCGACAACCGGCT
>NZ_JALHLX010000196.1 GCF_022844385.1 Hydrogenophaga sp.
CCGCAGGGCTACAACTTCCCGCAGACCAAGACCTTCGAGGCGGCCACGCAGATTCCGCGCCTCATGGACGGCTCGCGCGTGAACATCGGCCTGCTGCTGGCGCTGGCCGGGGTAGCGGCGGTGTGGGTGTTCCTGTTCCGCACCTACGCGGGTTACGCGCAGCTGGTGGGCGGCCTGGCTCCGGCGGCGGCGCGCTACGCCGGCTTCTCGTCGCGCCGGGCGCTGTGGACAGCGCTGCTTGTTTCAGGCGGCGCGGCCGGGCTGGCGGGTGGGCTGGAGGTGGCGGGGCCCATCGGCCAGCTTACGCCCTATGTGCCGGCGGGCTACGGATTCGCGGCGATCATCGTGGCCTTCGTGGGCCGGTTGCATCCGGTGGGCATCGTGTTCTCGGCCATCCTCATGAGCATGTTCTACATCGGCGGTGAGCTGGCGCAGTCGCGCATGGGGTTGCCGAAATCGATCACCGGGGTGTTTCAGGGGCTGCTGCTGTTTGCGCTGCTGGCTTGCGACACCTTGATCGCTTATCGACTGGTGTGGAAAAGATAAACAACAGGACCGCGCACCATGGAACCTCTTGCACTCCTCTTCGCCGCCTCGCTCAACGCCGGCACCGTGCTGGCCATCGCCTCGCTGGGCCTGCTCATCAACGAGAAAGCCGGCATCGTCAACCTGGGTGCCGAAGGCATGATGCTGTGCGCCGCGCTGGCCGGCTTCGCCGCAGTGGTTCACACCGGCAGCACGGCGCTGGGCTTTGTGGCCGGCATGGCCGCCGGTGCGCTGCTGGCGGCGATCTTCGGTGGCCTGGTGATCTGGCTCAACACCAACCAGTACGCCACGGGCCTCGCGCTCAGCCTGTTTGGCGGTGGCTTCTCGGCTTTTGCCGGTGCGCGCTATGTACAGGAAAAATTGCCCGAGCAAAGCCAGTTCGCCATTCCGTATCTCTCCGACATTCCGCTGCTGGGCTCGGCGCTGTTCCGCCACCACCCCATGGTCTACGCCTGCGTGGCGCTGGTGTTCGGCCTGATCTGGTTTTTGTACCGCACGCGCGCCGGCCTGGTGCTGCGCAGCGTGGGGGAAAGCCCGGAATCAGCCCACGCGCTGGGTTACCCGGTGCGGCGCATCCGCCTGATGGCGGTGATGGCCGGTGGCGCGTTGTGTGGTCTGGCCGGCGCGTATGTGTCCACCGTGTACACGCCGCTGTGGGTGGAAGGCATGATCGCCGGCAAGGGCTGGATTGCACTGGCGCTCACCACCTTTGCCACCTGGCGGCCCGCGCGCGTGTTGCTCGGCGCTTATCTGTTTGGCGGGGTGACCATGTTGCAGTTCCACCTGCAGGGCATCGGGGTCAACGTGCCCAGCCAGTTCCTGACCATGATGCCGTACGTGGCCACCATCGTGGTGCTGGTGCTGATCTCGCGCAACCCGACCTGGATCCGCATCAACATGCCCACCTCGATCGGGAAACCTTTTTATCCGGGCGCATAATTTCGGATGACAATTTTTTGAAGAATCTGGCAGTTCCGATACCCTGCGGGGTGAAGCTCCAAACCTTGTTTTTTTCCGTTCCATCAACCCTCTCAACCCTGAGGTTTACCCATGACAGACTTGAGCAAACGTTCCCTGATGAAGGTCGCGGCGCTGACCGCACTGACCAGCGCCGTGCTGATCGGCTGCGGCAAGAAAGAAGAAGCCGTGCCCGCAGCAGCGCCCGCGCCTGCCGTGGTCGAGGCGCCCAAGCCCGAGCCGCTGAAGATTGCGTTCGCCTACGTCGGCCCTGTGGGTGACGGTGGCTGGACCTTTGCGCACGACAACGGCCGCAAGGCGCTCGAAGCCGAGTTCGGCGACAAGATCGTCACCAGCTTCGTGGAGAACGTGCCCGAGAGCGCCGACGCCGAACGCGTGATCCGCGATCTGGCCGGCCAGGGCAACAAGCTGATCTTCGGCACCACCTTCGGCTACATGGAGCCCATGCTCAAGATTGCGCCCGACTTCAAGGACGTGAAGTTCGAGCACGCCACCGGCTACAAGACCGCCGAGAACATGCGCACCTACGACAGCCGCACCTACGAAGGTGCGTACATGGCGGGCGTGATCGCCGGCAGCATGACCAAGAGCAACAAGCTCGGCGTCGTGGCTTCGATTCCAATCCCGGAAGTGATCCGCAACATCAACAGCTTCACCATGGGCGCGCAGTCGGTGAACCCCAAGGTCACCACCAGCGTGGTCTGGGTCAACGGCTGGTTCGATCCACCGAAAGAAACCGAAGCCGCGACCTCGCTGATCAACGGCGGCGCCGACGTGCTGTTCCAGAACACCGACTCGTCGGCCGTGCTGCAGACTGCCGAGAAGCTGGGCAAGCGCGCCTTCGGCTGGGACTCCGACATGACCGCCTACGGCCCCAAGGCCCACCTGGGTTCGGCCATCATCAACTGGGCGCCGTACTACATCAAGGCCACCAAGGACGCCCTGGAAGGCACCTGGACCACCGGCGGCGTGTGGTGGGGTGTGAAGGAAGGCGCGATCGACATGGTGTCGGTGGCCGAGGACGTGCCTGCTGAAACCAAAGCCAAGGTTGACACCATCCGCGCCGGCTTGAAAGACGGTACGTTCTCGATCTGGAAAGGCCCGATCGTGGGCCAGGACGGCAAGGAAGTGCTGGCCAAGGACGTGGTCGCTGACGACGCGTTCCTGGGTGGCGTGAAGTTCTACGTCAAAGGCGTCGAAGGCAAAGTGCCGAACTGATTCAGCGCTGCGTTTTTTGACAAGGAAAGCCGCCTTCGGGCGGCTTTCCTGTTTGAATGAGGTTCCGATGATCGAACAGCAACTCTGGCACCCCGTGATCGCATCCCATCAGGTGCGCGAGGCGCCTGTGGCCTGCGCGCTGCTGGGCCAGCCGCTCGTGCTCTGGCGCGAGCCCGCGCACGACGGTGAGCGCGTGCATGCCTGGGCCGACCAGTGCCCGCACCGCGGCGCGCAACTCTCGCTGGGCCGGGTGCTGATCGGTGTGCACGGTGCGCGGCTGGAGTGCCCCTACCACGGTTGGCAGTTTGGCCACACTGGTCAGTGCCTGCACATCCCGGCCGCGCCCGATTTCACACCGCCTGCCGGCCATGTGGCCACCGTGTTCGAGGCGCGTGAACGCTTCGGCCTGGTGTGGGTTCGGCTGCAGGCGCCCCAGACTGCACTCGGCGCGCTCGATGACATTCCCGTCTTCGAGGTTGCCGAGGACGCTGCGTGGCGCCGTGTCGTCTGTGGCCCTTACGAACTCAACACCAGCGCGCCGCGCCTGGTGGAAAACTTTCTGGACCTCAGCCATTTCGGTTTTGTGCACGAAGGCTGGCTGGGAGAACGCAGCCATGCCAAGGTGGACACCGGCCAGGTGGAGGAGGGCGCTCAAGGCCTGGCCGTGCTCGGCGCGCGCGCCTGGCAACCCCGTGCCTACGCGGGAGCCGACGAAGGCGCATGGATTCATTACCGTTACGACGTGCCCCACCCCTTCGCCGCCATCCTGCGCAAGGACGCGAGCGAGGGCGACCCGGTGAGCAACGCCATTGCGCTCTTCATACGCCCCGACGGCGACACGGTGTGCACGGCCTGGTTCGTGATGGCCACGCAGGGTGACAGCTCGACCGACCAGGAGCTCGTTGCGTTTCAAGACACCGTGTTTGCACAGGACCGCCCCGTGGTCGAATCGCAGATGCCGCAGACCCTGCCCATCGGCCGTACCGCGCCGGTGACCGAAGTGCACGGACCCGCTGACCGCGTCTCCAGCGCGTACCGCCGATATTTGAAACGCCTGGGCATCGCCCTGGGCACATGCTGAGAGATCCGACATGACCATGACCGCCGCCGAACTCGCCGCCGCCATCCCCAAGGCCGAACTGCACATCCACATCGAAGGCTCGCTGGAGCCCGAGCTGATCTTTGCACTCGCGCAGCGCAACGGCCTGAGCCTGCCGTACGCGAGCGTGGAGGCGCTGCGCGAGGCCTACGCCTTCACCAACCTGCAGAGCTTTCTGGACATTTACTACGCGGGCGCCAGCGTGCTGCTGCATGAGGCCGACTTCCACGACATGGCCTGGGCTTACTTCCTGCGGGCCAAGGCCGACAACGTGGTGCACGCCGAACTCTTCTTCGACCCGCAGACCCACACCGCGCGCGGTGTGCCCATGGCCACGGTGATCCAGGGCCTGTCCAGCGCCTGTGCGCGGGCGCAGGCCGAGCTGGGCATCAGCGCCGAACTCATCCTGTGTTTTCTGCGCCACCTGAGCGAAGAAGACGCCTTCACCACGCTGGAAGCGGCCTTGCCCTTCCGCGAACATTTCATCGGCGTGGGCCTGGATTCGAGCGAAGTGGGCCACCCGCCGAGCAAGTTCTCGCGGGTGTTTTCACGCTGCCGCGAGCTTGGCCTGCGCATCGTCGCGCACGCAGGCGAAGAAGGGCCGCCGGCCTACATCTGGGAAGCGCTGAACGACCTGAAGACCGAGCGTATCGACCACGGCGTACGCTCGCTCGAAGACCCGGTGCTCGTAACCGAACTCGCCCGCCGCCGAACGCCGCTCACCGTGTGCCCGCTGTCCAACCTCAAGCTCTGCGTGGTGAACGACCTGCGCGACCACCCCATGAAGCGCCTGCTCGACGCAGGCCTTTGCGCCATGGTGAACTCGGACGACCC
>NZ_JALHLX010000197.1 GCF_022844385.1 Hydrogenophaga sp.
GGCGTGTCCATCTCCGCGTCTCTTTCAAAGGTCAAAGTTAAAAAACCGTTCACACCACCCAAGACTCACTGCACGATCAGCTTGAAGCTGCTGTAGTGGTCTTCGGTGTAATAACAAGCGTCAGGCGCCTTGGGCTGCAATCCACCACACACGATCCGTCTCGCGCCCCGGTGACTCAGACCCGGCGTGGGCACCGTGTATTCACGGTAAAACCCCCGCCGCTGGCTTGGCAGCAACCGTTCCCGGTTGCCAAACACCGTGCCGTCTTTTTCATACCGGAATGGCCCGCCTTGCCGGATCTGTTCCATCACCTTCCGGCCCTGCACTGGCAGGCTGGATTCGGTGAGGGAGACGCCGTTCGCGTCGGGAGTTGCCTGGTTTGCCGGTGTTCGAGCCTGCACCAAAAAGGTGCCCAGCGATGCCGTCAGAACCAGCGCCAAGGCCAGTGAGGCCACGACCTTGACATTCCCGATCCGCACCCGGATCCGCTTCAGGTCCATGAAATCCCTTGCTCCTGATGCAATCAACCCGCCACCAACACCTCTCAAACTCACCGCTTCTCGCGGGATCTGCAGGGGTGTTGCGGGCGGGTTAACCCTGTATTCCAAGCGCGCTAGTGTGCCTGAGGCGGCCCGAAAACGCAAGCGGTTGCTGAAAAATCGGGCAAATCGCAGGGCCTGGAATGTGAAAAAAAGTTAGTACTTGCTTTTTCTCAAGGCATCAACGGGAAACGTTGGCGTCGGCCACGGTGAGGGCTGTCATGTTCACGATGCGGCGCACCGTGGCGCTCGCCGTGAGGATGTGTACCGGTTTGTCGGCACCCAACAGCACCGGGCCGATGGCGATGTTGCCGCCGGCCGCGGTCTTGAGCAGGTTGTAGGCGATGTTGGCCGCGTCCATGTTGGGGAGCACGAGCAAATTCGCCGCACCCTTGAGGGTGGAGTTCGGCATCATTCTGGCGCGCGCCTCGGGGTCCAGTGCCACATCTCCGTGCATTTCGCCGTCGACCTCCAGCCAGGGCGCTTGCTCACGCAGCAACTCCAGCGTGCGGCGCATCTTGATGGCGCTGGGCTCGTTGCTCGACCCGAAATTGGAGTGCGACAGCAGCGCGGCCTTGGGCTGCAGGCCGAAGCGCAGCATTTCTTCGGCCGCCATCACCGTGATCTCGCACAGCTGCTCGGGCGTGGGATCGTGGTTGACGTGGGTGTCGACCAGGAACACCTGACGGCCCGGCAGCATCAGGCCGTTCATGCAGGCGTAGATGCGCACATCTTGCGCCGTGCTCGGGCTGCCGCCGACGCGCTTGCCGATCACCTGGTCGATGTATTGCAGGTGGTTGTGGGTGGAGCCCCAAGTGCCGCAGATCAGGCCATCGACCTCACCTTTGTGCAGCAGCATCGAGCCGATCAGCGTGAGGCGGCGGCGCATCTCGATCTTCGCAAGTTGCTGGGTCACGCCCTTGCGCTCGGTCATGCGGTGGTAGGTCTGCCAGAAGTCGCGGTAGCGATCGTCTTGTTCGACGTTGACGATGTCGTAGTCGAGTTCCTCGCGCAGGCGCAGGCCGAACTTCTCGATGCGCTGCGCGATGATGGCCGGGCGGCCGATCAGCGTGGGGCGGGCCAGGCCTTCGTCCACCACGATCTGGCAGGCACGCAGCACGCGTTCTTCTTCACCTTCGGCGTAGGCCACGCGTTTGCGCGCGGCGGTTTTGGCGGCGGCGTAGATCGGTTTCATGATCGTGCCGGAGGCGAACACGAAGCTCTGCAGGCGTTCGCGGTAGGCCGCCATGTCGGTGATGGGGCGCAGGGCCACGCCGCTCTCGGCGGCGGCCTGGGCCACGGCCGGCGCGATCTTCATCATCAGGCGCGGATCGAACGGCTTGGGGATCAGGTATTCGGGGCCGAAGGCCAGCTGTTCACCAGCGTAGGCGGCGGCCACCACCTCGCTCTGCTCGGCCTGGGCGAGTTCGGCGATGGCGTGCACCGCGGCGATCTCCATCTCGTCGGTGATGGTGGTCGCACCGCTGTCGAGCGCGCCGCGGAAAATGTAGGGGAAGCACAGGACGTTGTTGACCTGGTTCGGGTAATCGGTGCGACCCGTGGCCATGATGATGTCGCTGCGCACCGCGTGCGCGTCCTCGGGGGCGATCTCGGGGTTCGGGTTGGCCAGCGCGAAGATCACCGGCCGGGGTGCCATCGACGCCACCATCGCGGGCTTGAGCACGCCGCCGGCCGAGAGGCCGAGGAACACGTCTGCGCCCTCGATCACCTCGGCGAGCTTGCGCTTGTCGGTCTTCTGCATGTACTGGCGCTTGTCGTCATCCATGAGCTCCTCGCGGCCCTCATAGACCACGCCGGCCAGATCGGTGACGAACACGTTCTCGCGCTTCAGGCCGACTTTGAGCAGCAGGTTCAGGCAGGCCAGCGCTGCTGCGCCCGCACCCGAGGTGACCAGCTTGACCTGGCCAATGTCCTTGCCCGCGACCTTCAGCCCGTTGAGCATGGCCGCCGCCACCGTGATGGCTGTGCCGTGCTGGTCGTCGTGGAACACAGGGATCTTCATGCGCTTGCGCAGCTCGCGCTCCACATAGAAGCAGTCCGGCGCCTTGATGTCCTCGAGATTGATCGCGCCGAAGGTCGGCTCCAGCGCGGCGATGATTTCGACCAGCTTGGCCGGGTCTTTCTCGTCGATCTCGATGTCGAACACGTCGACGCCGGCAAACTTCTTGAACAGAACGGCCTTGCCTTCCATCACTGGCTTGGCGGCCAGCGGGCCGATGTCGCCCAGGCCCAGCACCGCAGTGCCGTTGGTGATGACGCCGACCAGGTTGCCACGGCTGGTGTACTTGAAGGCATTGACCGGGTCGGCCACGATTTCTTCACACGGAGCAGCCACGCCAGGCGAATACGCCAGGGCCAGATCGCGCTGGTTGGTGAGCTGCTTGGTGGCGGCAATCGCCACCTTGCCGGGGGTCGGAAACTCGTGGTACTCGAGTGCGGCTCGGCGCAGCTCGGCGCGCTTGTTCTCGGGGCTGTTGTCCATGCTCATGATCTTGTCTCCGGTCGTGCTGAATTCTTGCTATGTGAAAGCGAGTTGCGCATTCTAGTTCCGTGCCCGGGAAAACCCCAGTCCGCAATACTGCGTAGCGCGTGGCAGCCGTCGTGACTTTTCGGGAGGGAATACCGGATGCCTTGGCGCAAAAAAAGCCCCGCGGGTGCGGAGCTTGTGGGGTGGCTCATGAGGCCGATCAGCTCAACGAACCCATCTGGCTTTGCAGGTAGTTGGGCAGGCCGACCTTGTCGATCAGCTCGATCTGGGTTTCCAGGAAGTCGATGTGCTCTTCGGTGTCGTCCAGGATGCCTTGCAGCAGGTCGCGCGAAACGTAGTCGCGCACGGTTTCGCAGTGGGCAATGCCGTCCTTGATGGTCTTCTGTGCACCGGTTTCCAGCGCCAGGTCGCTGCGCAGGATCTCGGGCACGTCCTCGCCGATGTTGAGCTTGCCCAGGTCCTGCAGGTTGGGCAGGCCGTCCAGCGTGAAGATGCGGTCCATCAGCTTGTCGGCGTGCTTCATCTCGCCGATCGACTCCTCGTATTCCTTGGCGGCCAGCTTGTCCAGGCCCCAGTGCTTGAGCATGCGGTAGTGGACGAAGTACTGGTTGATCGCGGTCAGCTCGTTCTTGAGCTGCGCTTGAAGATGCGAGATGGCTTGGGGGTCGCCTTTCATGGCTGTTCCTTTCGAGTGATGAATTCAGTGGCCCATTGTGCGCGCCGAGCGTGGCGCAATCGATTTGCCCGTCGGGCTTGTGCGCCCAAACGCTCAGCGCTGCAGCCGTACCTGTGGGCGCAGGCGCTCCACGTCGTTCACCAGGCACAGCCCGGTGCCGGGTGTGAGCAAGGCGGCCGAACCGGCGGCCACGGCCCAGGTGAAAGCGTCGGGCAAGGACTCGCCGCGCTGCAGGGCCCACACAATGGCTCCCACAAAGCTGTCGCCCGCGCCGACCGAGCTGGCCACGGTGATGGGCAGCGCCTGCGCGCCCCAGGCGCCGTCTCTCGTGACCAGCAGCGCGCCTTGCTCACCCAGCGTGAGCGCCACCACTTCGGCGCGGCCCTCGTCCACCAGCGCTTGTGCAGCCGCGCGCCATTGGGCGGGGGTGTCCAGCGGCCGTTGCGTGAGGTCGCGCAGTTCGCTCAGATTGGGTTTGACGAGGTAGACCCCTGCGGCCACACCCGCCGCCAGCGCCGGCCCGGAGCTGTCGAGCACCAGACGCGATCCGCGCGAACGCACGATGTCCGCCAGCCGGGCATAAAAATCGGTCGGCACGCCGGGCGGCAGGCTGCCGCTGGCGACCACAAACGCCGGCAGGTGCGGCAGGGACTCGATGGCGGCCAGGGATGCCCGCCACTCGGCTTCTGTCAACGTGGGGCCGGGCAGCACGAAGCGGAACTCGGCGCCGGTGTCCAGCGCCTGCACAGTGAAGTTTTCGCGCGTGTCGTCGGCCAGCGCAATGCGCCGCACCGGCAAACCCGCCGCCTGGAGGTGGCTCACCAGCCAGTCGCCCGCCGGGCCGCCAGCGGGAAAGAGGGCGCTGCTGCGTCCGCCCAGGCGCTGCACCACGCGCGCAACGTTCAGGCCACCGCCGCCCGCGTCGCGCCGTGCCG
>NZ_JALHLX010000198.1 GCF_022844385.1 Hydrogenophaga sp.
GGTGGATCCGAAGCCAAGCCCGATTGCCGATGCAGAGCTGCAGCAACTCTGCGCCGCAACACAGTGCGCGACCGCAGTCTTCCGCAGTTTCGAAGAGGTGCGCAAGGTGCATGAGTGCGCCGTGCATGGGGCGGTACAGGACCGCGCGGCAGTCGCAGCAAAGTTTGGTGGTGTCCGCGGCCCTGGGGATCTGCTGGCCATACAGGCCGAGTTGTTGCAGCGTGACGTTGACGGTGCTGTGCGCTACGGGAAGGCGTTGTGTGAAGCAACGCTTGAAATGCAGACACACATACTGCGCTGCTGCAGCCCATTCATGCAAAACGACGTCTGGCTGGAAGCCGCGTCAGCCTTCGACCGCGCTACTGGCCCTGGCACTGCCTTGAGCCGTACTTAGCGATCCAGCTCCCTGGCGCACGACTTCCGGAGCTGCATCTTGCAGAAGCGCATGGCCCGGATCGACAGCTTCCTGAACGCGTTGAGTTCGTGGAGCCACCCCAACGAGCGCTTCGCGCGCACCAGTGAAGCTCACCAGCATGAGGCTCGGGTCAAGGCGAGCCATGCCTGCCTGTCGAAGGTCTGGCTGCGCCTGCTTGCGGTCTTGCTGATCGGCTTCGCTTCGCTCGAAACGCGTGCCACGCCGGTGACGGTGCTGCAGGTGAAGGACGCGATCGGCCCGGCAAGCGCCGACTATGTGATCCGCGGCATCGCCAAGGCGGCTGATGCGGGTGCACCACTGGTGGTGATACAGCTCGACACACCAGGCGGTCTGGACATTTCGATGCGTCAGATCATTCAGGCCATCCTTGCCTCACGAGTGCCGGTGGCGGTTTTCGTGAGCCCGGAAGGCGCGCGCGCCGCCAGCGCCGGTACCTACATCCTCTATGCGTCCCACATCGCAGCAATGGCACCAGCGACGACGCTGGGTGCGGCCACGCCCGTGGCGATCGGCCTTCCCGGTGCCGAGCGCAAGCCACCCGTTCAGGACAAAGGCGGCGGGTCAACTGGATCCTCAAAGGACGATCCTGACCAAGCCGGTCCGAGGCCTGCTTCAACGGCGCCGGCTGATGTCGTGGCTGCCAAGCAGGTGCACGATGCCGCCGCCTTCATCCGCGGCTTGGCCCAGCAGCGCGGTCGCAATGCTGAGTGGGCCGAACGCGCCGTGCGCGAGGCGGTCAGCCTTACCGCCACCGAGGCACTGCGGGAAAAAGTGGTGGACGTCATCGCCGAGGATGTGGACGACCTGCTGGCTCAGATCGACGGCCGCCGAGTCCATATCCATGGAGCGGACATCACACTGTCCACACGGGGACTTGCTCAACAAGCCATGCTGCCGGACTGGCGCCAACGTTTGCTTTCTGTGCTCGCGAATCCGAGCTTCGCGCTGATCCTGATGATGATTGGCATCTACGGCCTCATGTTCGAGTTCTCCTCGCCGGGCTTCGGACTGCCTGGCACCGTGGGCGCGATCTGCCTGCTGCTCGCGATGTTCGCCCTGCAGTTGCTGCCAGTCAATTACGCCGGTCTGGCGCTGATCATCCTTGGCCTCGCGCTGCTTGCAGCAGAGGTGGTGACGCCGACGCTCGGTGTGCTCGGTGCCGGCGGTGTGGTGGCCTTTGTTGCCGGGGGCCTGCTGCTGTTCGACCGCGACGTCCCTGGCCTGGGTCTTCCGCTGACGCTGATATTCGGCCTGGCGGCCAGTTCGGTTGCGGTGGTGCTCTTTGCCGGAGGGATGGCTCTGCGCGCTCGACGACGCCCGATCGTCAGCGGGTGCGAAGAGATGAAAGGCGCAGAAGGGGTCGTGCTCGAACGGGCCGGCAGCGGAGCCTGGATCCAGATTCATGGAGAGCGCTGGCGCGCAACCAGCACAGATCCTCTGCAGCCAGGTCAACGGGTACGCGTGGTCGGCCTGCAGGGGTTGACGCTTGAGGTGCGTACCGAGACCGGTCCAACCACACCAGGAGACACAGCATGATGTTCGACTTCAATTGGGGACTCGGTGGCGTGCTCTTGCCGCTGGTGATTCTTCTGATGGCAAGCTCGCTGCGCATTCTGCGCGAGTACCAGCGCGGCGTCGTGTTTCAACTTGGCCGCTTCTGGAAAGTCAAAGGCCCCGGACTTGTTCTGGTGATCCCGGGTATCCAGCAAATGGTACGCGTGGACCTGCGGGTGGTGACCATGGACGTCGAGCCACAAGACGTGATTTCACGGGACAACGTGTCGGTGAAGGTCAACGCCGTGGTGTTCTTTCGCGTCGTCGACCCGCAGAAGGCGATCATTCAGGTGGAGGACTACCTGATGGCGACCAGCCAACTCGCTCAGACGACGCTGCGTGTCGTGCTGGGCAAGCACGAACTCGACGAGATGCTTGCCGAGCGCGAGCGTCTGAATATTGACGTACAGCAGATTCTCGACGCGCAGACAGATGCCTGGGGCATCAAAGTCACCAATGTCGAGATCAAGCACATTGATCTGAATGAGTCGATGGTGCGAGCCATTGCCCGCCAAGCCGAAGCCGAACGCGAGCGACGCGCCAAGGTGATCCACGCCGAAGGCGAAAAACAGGCCTCAGCAGCGTTGCTGGAGGCGGCCCGAATGCTGGCCCAACAACCCGAGGCGATGCAGTTGCGCTACCTGCAGACCATGACCCAGGTGGCCGGGGATCGCGCCTCGACGGTCGTGTTGCCGCTACCGCTGGACCTGCTCGGTTCCCTGTTGGGCAGGGGATCGATGCCAACACCTGGTGGAACTGCGGCCGACACAACGAACGGTAGCGCATCGTGACCTCCACCAAAGCAAGGCCGAGAGCGAATTTCCTGGCGCCGATTGCCCATCGCGCACGACGCCACTTCCAGGCACGTTTGTCGTTGCTCGACGATCAAGAGCGTCGTGGGAAACGACGGAGTTTCTCAGAGCACGTCTGCCCTCAGAGGCCGGTCGGTGTTTGAGGCGCAACCTGTGACATGTGTCGAGGTCCAGAGACCATGAGAAAACTGCTGGCATTTTTGTTCCTGTATTCGCTGGTGCTTGTGTCTCCGCTCGTGCTGAGTTTCGTCGTGCCGAGCCACCTGCTCGAGCCCAGGCCATTTCGGGATGATCTTGCCTCGGGCCTGGCCATGGTGGCTTTCGCTGCCGTGTTGATGGAGTTTTTTCTGCTGGGGCGCTTTCGCCCCGTGTCCCAGGCGCTGGGCAGCGACCTCGCCATGCAGGCCCACCAGTTTTTTGCACGCACTGCGCTGGTCTTTCTGCTGCTGCACCCGTTCCTCTACAGCCTCTGGGGCAGCAGACACTTGCCGTGGGACACTACATACGCACAAGCCTTGCGGATCGCTGGGGGCTCCTGGGGTTTGTTCACTGGCCTGCTCGCCTTGGGGATACTGCTGTCCATGGTCCTGCATGCCGTGCACCGCGCCTCGGGGCAGAACTATGACCGCTGGCGTCTTTGGCACGGATTGCTTGCTCTTGCCGTGCTCGGGCTGGGTCTGCACCACACGCTGGAGTCGGGCCGGTATGCGCAACTGCCCTTGATGACTGGGTTCTGGTGGGTGCTGGCGTTGCTCGCGCTGGCATCGTGGATGAACGTCTACCTCCTGCGCCCCTTCCTGCAAGCCAGGCAGCCGATGCGCCTGAGCCGGGTGACACCGCTGGCCCGCAAGATATGGGAGGTTTCGCTTGCTCCATCAGGGGGGCGGCCCCTGCGGTTTGCGCCGGGCCAGTTCGTCTGGATCAAGCTGGGAGGGATCGCTCCCCACAAAGACCACCCCTTCTCGATCAGCTCTGCCCCCGACCCATCGGGCAGCCTTCGCTTCGTGATCAAGGAGGCGGGCGACTTCACGGAAACCATTCCCACCTGGCGAGCCGGGGCGCTGGCCTATGTGGACGGGCCGTATGGCGACTTCCAGATTCCCGCCGAGGCGCAGGCGGTCGTCATGATCGCCGGGGGCATCGGTATCGCCCCGTTCCTGGGTTTGCTGGCGGCCTGTGCGCAGCAAGGCGAGACGCGCCCCATCCGTTTGATTTACGCGGAACGCGACGTCACGCAGATGGTGGCAGTCGAGGCCCTGAGTGGCAGCGAGAGGCTTGACGATTTCGCGCAGATTCTGATGGTCGAAAAGCCTCATGAGGGTTGGGCAGGCATGGTGGGGCGCCTCGATTCCAAGGGCTTTGCGCAGGCGCTCGCCTGCGAAGCCGTGGCGAAGGTGTCAAACAGGGCGCACTTCATGATTTGCGGTCCCAGCCGCATGATGGATGGGGTTGAGACCAGCTTGCTGGCGCGGGGCGTGCCCATGAACCGCGTGCAGTCCGAGCACTTTCAGTACGACTTCAGCGGACGTTCCCCAAAGGCCCGGGCCATCCGCCGTGGTTGGCTCGCACTCTCTGCGGTGCTGTTGCTCCTGAGCGTTCTGGTCACTGCCTGGACTTGAGCCACTGGACGGGAAAGTTCAGATGGGCCACCACCCCCGATTCTGGACGCTCGACAAGAAGAGCAGCCACCTTCCGCAGGACTTCGAGGTAGTCTGTCGAGCGCTGGATTGGTTTCCCATCCATTGACGACTTTCTCTG
>NZ_JALHLX010000199.1 GCF_022844385.1 Hydrogenophaga sp.
ATGTACATCCAGCTGATGGGCAGCACGGCTGCGTTGCCCAGCGGCGCGGCCGAGATCGCGCCGACGCCGTTCACCGGCAGGCCGCCTGTGGCATGCCCGGGCAGGAAGGGCACCAGGTCTTCGACCACACACACCGGGCCCACGCCGGGGCCGCCACCACCGTGCGGAATGCAGAAGGTCTTGTGCAGGTTGAGATGGCTCACATCGCCACCGAACTCGCCTGGTGCGGCCACGCCGACCAGCGCGTTCATGTTGGCGCCGTCCACGTACACACGCCCACCGTGCCGGTGCACCAGCGCGCAGAGCTCCTTGACTGTGGTCTCGAACACGCCGTGCGTGCTGGGGTAGGTGATCATCACCGCCGCCAGATTGGCGCTGTGCTGTTCGCACTTGGCCTGCAGGTCGGCCATGTCCACGTTGCCGTTTTCGTCGCACTTGGTCACCACCACGGTCATGCCGACCATCTGCGCACTGGCCGGGTTGGTGCCGTGGGCGCTGCTGGGGATCAGGCAGATGTTGCGGTGGTGCTCGCCGCGCGATGCGTGGTACGCCTGGATCACCAGCAAGCCGGCGTATTCGCCTTGCGAGCCGGCGTTGGGCTGCAGGCTGATGCCGGCGTAGCCCGTGGCCTGGCAGAGCCAGGCGCGCAGTTGTTCGTCCAGCTTTTTGTAGCCCAGCAACTGGCCGGCCGGTGCGAACGGGTGCACGTTGGCAAAGCCCGGCCAGGTGATGGGGATCATCTCGCTGGTGGCGTTGAGCTTCATGGTGCACGAGCCCAGCGGGATCATGCTGCGGTCCAGGGCCAGGTCCTTGTCGGAGAGTGCGCGGATGTAGCGCAGCATGCCGGTCTCGGAGTGGTGGCTGTGGAACACCGGGTGCGTAAGGTAGCCGCTGGTGCGACGCAGCTCGGTGGGAATGCGCGGCTCGATGCCTTTCTCGAATTCGGCAAAACCGGGCTGGCTCTGTCCCTGCAACGCGAACACGCCCCACAGTTTCTCGATGTCCTCACGCGTCGTGGTCTCGTCCAGCGTGATGCCCACGTATTCGCCCCAGCTCAGACGCAGGTTCATGCCGGCGTCCACCGCGCGCTTCAGCAACGTGGTGGCGCGGTCACCGGCCTTGAAGGTGAGTGTGTCGAAGGCCGTCTCGCTGGTGGGCGTCCAGCCCAATTGCTCCAGGCCCTGTGCGAGCACGGCGGTGTAGGCCGCCACGCGCTGCGCGATGCGCTTCAAGCCCGCAGGCCCGTGGTACACGGCGTACATGCTCGCCACCACCGCCGGCAACACCTGCGCGGTGCAGATGTTGGAGGTGGCCTTCTCGCGGCGGATGTGTTGCTCGCGTGTCTGCAACGCGAGGCGATACGTGGGGTTGCCATGCGCGTCCACGCTCACGCCCACCAGGCGGCCGGGCAGCGAGCGCTTGAATTCGTCGCGGCAGGCCATGAAGGCGGCGTGCGGTCCGCCCGCGCCCATGGGCATGCCGAAGCGCTGCGTGGTGCCGACCACGATGTCGGCGCCCCACTCGCCGGGGGGCGTGATGAGGGTGAGCGCCAGCAGGTCGGCGGCGGCGATGAAGGCCGCGCCTTTGGACTGCACGGTCTTCACATCGGCGGCCAGGTCTTCAATGCGGCCGCTGGTGCTGGGGTATTGCGCGAGCACAGCGAAGTAGTCGTCCCCGGCCAGCGCGGTTTCCCACTCCGCGGCCGAGTTGGCGAGCTTCACGGTGAAGCCGAGCGGTTTCGCGCGCGTCTGCACCACCTCGATGGTCTGCGGGTGGCAGTCGCCGGCCACGACAAAGGTGTTGCCCTTGCTCTTCACCGAGCGTTTGGCCAGCGTCATGGCTTCGGCAGCGGCGGTGGCTTCATCCAGCATGGAGGCGTTGGCAATGGCCATGCCTGTGAGGTCGCACACCATGGTCTGGAAGTTGATCAGCGCCTCCATGCGGCCTTGCGAGATCTCGGCCTGGTAGGGCGTGTACGCGGTGTACCAGGCGGGGTTCTCCAGCACGTTGCGCAGGATCACGCCCGGCGTGTGGGTGCCGTGGTAGCCCTGTCCGATGAAGCTCTTGAGCAACTGGTTCTGGTCGGCAATTTCCTTCATCTCGGCCAGTGCCGCGGCCTCGGTGATGGCGGGGGGCAACTGCATGCCCTGGCTGCGCGCGATGCTGCGCGGCACGATGCCGTCGATCAATGCGCGGCGCGAGGCCTCGCCGATGACCGAGAGCATCAGCGCTTCGTCGGCTTCACCGATGCCGATGTGGCGGGCCACGAACTCGGACGGGTTCTCGAGTTCATCCAGGGGTTTGACAGACGGCATCAGCATGGCTTACCTCAAAAAACAAATGTCAAGGGCGGGAGTCAGAACCAGGGGCACCATGGAACCGGCTTTGCCGGGCCGTAGGTGCCGCCCCCTTGAGGGGGTCGCGCGAAGCGCGGCGGGGGTGTTCGTCACTGCGCCGCGAGTGCGGCGTAGGCAGTTTCGTCAAGGAGAGCGTCGACCTGCGCCGGCTCGGACAGCTTGACCTTGAAGAACCAGCCGCTCTTGAGCGGGTCGCTGTTGGCCAGCGAGGGGTCGGCGCGCAGGGCTTCGTTGACTTCGGTCACTTCGCCGCTCACCGGCATGTACACGTCGGCGGCGGCCTTGACGGACTCGACCACGCCGGCCACTTCTTTTTGCGCGAAGCTCTTGCCCACTTCGGGCAGATCGACGAACACCACATCGCCCAGCGCGTCCTGCGCGTGCACGGTGATGCCGACGGTGGCGATGTCGCCGTCAACGCTGATCCATTCGTGGTCTTCGGTGTACTTGGTGGTCATGGGAAGGCTCCTGAAAAAAAGAGGGACAGGGAATCAACCGCGGAAGTAGCGGTTGGGCACAAAAGGCATGGCGCTCACCTCCATGGGCACCGGCTTGCCACGCACCATGGCGTGCAGACGCGTGCCCAAGGCCGCGTGCGCAGGGCTCACATAGCCCATGGCCACGGGCTTGTCGGCGCTGGGGCCGAGCAGGCCGCTGGTGACTTCGCCGATGGTCTCGCCGCCGGGGGTCTGCAGTTCGGTGTGGTCGCGCACGGGAATGCGTTCGAGTGCGATCAAGCCGACGCGTTTGCGCGTCAGCGGCTCGGTGCCGTCGAGCTGCGCGAGCACACGGGCTGCGCCCGGGAAACCGCCCGCGCGCGCACCACCGGTGCGGCGCACCTTCTGCATCGCCCAGTTGAGTGCGGCTTCCACCGGCGTGGTGGTGGTGTCGATGTCGTTCCCGTATAGGCACAGGCCGGCTTCCAGGCGCAGCGAGTTGCGCGCGCCCAGGCCCACCGGTTTCACTTCAGGTTCAGCCAGCAGGGCGCGGGCGAAGGCTTCAGCGCTGTTGGATGGCACCGAGATTTCGAAGCCGTCTTCGCCGGTGTAGCCGCTGCGCGTGATGAACAGGTCGGCGCCTTGCCAGTTGAAGGCACCGCCGGTCATGAAGACCAGCTTGTCGACGCCAGGCACGAGGCGCTGCAGGGCGGTCACGGCCTGCGGGCCCTGGAGGGCGAGCAGGCCACGGTCGAATTGCGGCTCGACGCTGCAGCGGTTGCCGATGCGCTCGACGATGTGGGCCAGGTCGCCGTGTTTGCAGGCGCCGTTGACGATCACAAAGAGGTCCGCGCCACGGTTGACGAACATCAGGTCGTCGATGATGCCGCCCGCGTCGTTGAGCAAGAGGCCGTAGCGCTGCTTGCCCACGGCCAGATCGATCACGTCTACCGGCATCAGCGACTCGAATGCGGCCGCTGCATCCGCGCCGACCAGCCGCAGCTGGCCCATGTGGGACACATCGAACAGGCCGGCCGCCGCGCGGGTGTGGTGGTGTTCGGCCATCAGGCCGGCGGGATACTGCACCGGCATGCTGTAGCCGGCAAAGGGCACCATGCGGGCGCCGAGTTCGGTGTGCAGGGCGTGCAGCGGGGTCTTGAGGAGTTCGGTGTCGGACACGGAGGGCTCGCAGGCAAAAGGGGCAGGCCCCAAGGGGCGGAACACGGTTCATCCGTGCGCTGCCCCACTGTCCGCTTTACCTGAGAGATTCACGCGGGCGATGCCGCGTTTGCTCCTTCGGTGGATCGCCTCGGTGAGCGACCTCTCTCCAGGGGGGTACACCGGCCTTTCGGCCCGTGTTTGTCAGTCCTTTTGCCTGAGCGTTCAGGGCCACGTGGGTGACCTCCTGCGCCTTCGGCGGCCACCTCGGGGGTGGCGCTCTCCTGACCCGGCAGATTCTAGTTCACGATCCGGCGCCGAGACTGCCGCCGGGCCGCCCCAAGGCAGGCTCAGCCCCCTTGGGGGGCAGCGACCCGCGCCAGCGGCGGAGCGTGGGGGCCAGCTCTACATTCCAGCGTAGTTCGGTCCACCACCCCCCTCGGGCGTGACCCACACGATGTTCTGCGTCGGGTCCTTGATGTCGCAGGTTTTGCAGTGCACGCAGTTCTGCGCGTTGATCTGCAGG
>NZ_JALHLX010000200.1 GCF_022844385.1 Hydrogenophaga sp.
ATCTGCTCGGTGGCGGCTTCTTCGGGGATGGTGGTGACGCGGAACACGGTTTGTGCGTGGGCGGCGGCGGTGAGGCTGAGCACGGCGCAGGTGAAGAGTGCGCGCAGGGTGCGTGGGGTGTTTGTGAACATGGTGAATCCGGTCAAGAGGGATTGGGGAGGGCGTATTAGACCCGACCTGATCCAGACGCGCGCCGCGCCGGGCGAGTGACCGTCAGCTTTGCAAGACCCTGCGGGAAAGCGGGTCAGCGCACCGACTTTGAAAGACGCCTCCGCTATAAAGACCCTTCCCGAAAGCGCCCATGACCACCCAGACCTCCGCACCCCCCTTCATCCAGCTCCACCATGAAGACCGTGCCGCCTTGCGCGCCGAACTCGTGGCTGGTCTGCTGGCGACGCCGGCCCACATCGCGCCGAAGTTTTTGTACGACGCTTTGGGCTCCCGCCTGTTCGACGCCATCACCGAACTGCCCGAGTACTACCCCACGCGCACCGAGGCGGCGATCTTCCAGCAGCACGGTGCCGACATGGCGCGTGTGGTGCCCGGCGGTTCCATCCTGCTCGACCTGGGCGCGGGCAGCTGTGTGAAGGCGGCACGCCTGTTCCCGGTGTTGCGCCCGTCGGCTTATGTGGCCATCGACATTTCGGTGGACTACCTGCGCGACACCTTGCAGCAGTTGCAGCAACAACACCCCGCGCTGGCCATGCTGGGCCTGGGCATGGATTTTTCAAGCCGCTTTGCACTCGGCGCCGAGGTGGCGGACTGGCTTGCCGACGGCCCGGCCGCGCAGGCGCCGCGCGTGGTGTTCTACCCCGGCTCCAGCATCGGCAACTTCAATCCCGCCGAAGCGTTGGCCTTGCTCAAGCAGGCGCACGCGGTGTGCCGCTCGGGCGGGGCGGGTGGCGGCCTGTTGATCGGTGTGGACCGCGTCAAACCGCGCGCCGTGCTGGAGCCGGCTTACGACGACGCGCTGGGGGTCACCGCGGCCTTCAACCGCAACTTGCTGCTCAACGTGAACCGGGTGCTGGGGGCTGATTTTTCGCCGGCCGCATGGCAACACGTGGGGCTGTTCAACGCACCGCTTTCGCGCATTGAAATGCACCTGCAGGCGACCACGCAGCAGCGCGTGTGCTGGCCCGGTGGCGAGCGTGTTTTTGTCCCGGGTGAACGGCTGCACACGGAGTGCTCGTACAAGTGGCAACCCGAGGCCTTTGAAACGGTTTTGCGGGACGCCGGCTTCGGCCCCGCGCGCCACTGGAGCGACGCACAGGGCTGGTTCAGCGTGTTCTGGGCACCGGCCTGAAGGCGCGCCACCACTGCGCGAAGAGTTCGTGACCACTCACCAGCACCACGCCGGCCAGCACCAGCAGGGCACCCGCGAGGAAGCTGGACTCGATGGGTTCGCTCAACAGCCAGGCGCCCAGCACCACGCCGAACAGGGGTGTGAGGAAGGTCAGCACACCCAGCCGCGAGGCCAGGTAGCGGCGCATCAGCCAGAACCAGACCAGGAAACTGACGAAGGCCACCACCACCGACTGGAAGGCCAGGCTCGCCCACACCAACGGCTTGGGGTTGAACGTGGTGTGGCCCATCAGGAACGCCGCCGGCAGCAGCAACAAGAAGGCGCCGAGCAGCTGGTAGAGCAGGGTTTGAGTGGCCGGCAGGCTGCTCAGCCGCGTGGTGCGGATGACGACCGTGGTGGCGCCCCAGGCCGCACCGCCCAGCAAGCCCAGCAGGTCGCCCCAGAGCATGCGGCTCCAGTCCTGGTTGCTCTGTGTGTCCCGCAGCAGGAACGCGATGGCGATGCCGGTGAAGGCCATCAGGATGCCCAGCCACTGCGCCGGTGCCAGCCGCTCGGAGGGCAGTTTCCACTGCAGGCCCAGGGCCGCGAAGATCGGCGCGGTGTAGAGAAACACCACCATGTGCGCGGCCGAGGTGTGGCCCAGACCTTCGCCCACCAGCAGGAATTCGAGACCGAACAAGGCGCCCGCGACCGCGCCGGGTTTCCAGGCGCCGTCGGCCAGCAGCGAGCCTTCGCGCCTGTGCCACATGAGCAGACCCACCAGCGCGGCGGCTATCCCTGAGCGCAGCGCGATCTGCAGGATGGGTGAGAAGTCTTGCGCTGTGGCCTTCAGCGCAATCTGCTGCAGGCTCCAGGTGAGGCAGAGCACGACCATGAGGCCGATGGCGCGGGTGTCGAGGGCTTGTCGGGTGTCCAAGAAGTGCATTCGTTGAGGTTCGGTTGCCGATTGTCTCTTTGGCCGATCTGCGGCATATAACGAAAATCAGACAAACCCCTTCCCCAGACCGTCAAACTTGTCCGGACCGTCAACATGCCGCGCTCCCCCGCCCGCCAACCCGTCAAACACCTGCAGATTGCGCCGTTCACCGATGCTCTGCCGGGCGACATCGTGTTCCGCGCAGCGCAGATGCCGGCGGATGCGGCCTACCCGCACCACCGCCACCACTGGGGTGAATTCGTCTACGCCTTCAGCGGCGTGATGGAGGTGCAGCTCGCCACCGAGCACTACCTGATCCCGCCGCAATACGGTCTGTGGCTGCCGCCCGATGTGGACCACACGGGCATGAACCGGCAGGAGGCTTCGTTCTGCTCGGTGTATGTGGTGCCCGAGCGCGCCGCGCGCATGCCGCAGCAGGTGTGTGCGCTCACGGTAAGCCCCTTGCTGCACGGCCTGCTGGAGCACCTGCGCCAGACGCCGCCCGCGCAGGCGCAAGGCGCGCCACACGAACGGCTGTTGCAGGTGCTGCTGGACCAGCTGGAGACCGCGCCGGCGACCGGCAGCTATCTGCCCACGTCCACCGATCCGCTTCTCGCGCCGGTGTTGCAGGCGCTGGAAGCCGCACCCGGAGATGCGCGTTCAGTGGCCGAGTGGGCGGCGTTGGTGCACACCACCGAGCGCACGCTCATGCGCCGTTGCCAGAGCCAGCTGGGCATGACGCTGGCCGAATGGCGGCAGCGCTTGCGCGCAGTGAAGGCCATGGCCTTGCTGGAGGCCGGCGGGAAAGTGGAGCACATCGCACAAGACCTGGGCTACGCGTCCACCTCGGCCTTCATCGGCATGTTTCGCCGGCTGACCGGCACCACGCCCGATGGCTACCGCAAGGGTCGCTGAGGCCTGTTCAATCCCTCAGGAGCGCACGCTGCGCAAGCCGGCAAAGATGTCGTTGCGCGCGGCCGGGAAGTAGTTGCGGTACCTCGGATGGCGCATGCGCGGGTGGGTGGCGCTGCTCGCACCCTTGAGCACCGGGCGACCGTCGAACCAGGGCTGTGAGTAGTCCCGGTAGGGGTGGGGCGTGAAGCCGGGAAAGGGCTCGAAGATGCTCGCAGTCCATTCCCAGACCTCGCCCCAGGCGAAGCCCGGTGCGGTGTGCGCCGCCACTTCCCATTCGGCTTCGGTGGGCAGGCGCCGCCCGGCCCAGCGGCACCAGGCTTGCGCCTCGTTGGCACTCAGGTGGCTGGCCGGGGCCTGAAGGTCCAGCGTTTGCCAGGTGCCGAAGCGCTGCGTTTCCCAACCCTGAGGTGTGCGCCGCAGGTAACGAGGGACCGGGGCCAGACCGGCATCCACCATCGGCAGGTAGCGCGCCCAGGTCACGGCACCGGTGTCGATGTCGAAGGCCTCCACGTCCACGGTGTGGGCGCCGAGTTCATTGTCGAACGCGAAGCCGGGGCCGGACCAGCCCAGCTTCCAGCGGGTGGCTGGCACGTGGACCGTGGGGACGTCGACAGGCTCGGTCCGAACGGGCGACAAGGGGTGGCCTGCATCGATGCCCAGCGCCTGCGCCATGTACGCCGCCGCCTCGGCGTGCATGTCTTCGTGGAAGAGGGCGAGGCGGAAGAAGTAGAGGCCGGTGTCTTCTTCCTTCGCGTCGCGCAGCAGCGCCAGCGTCTGGTCGAGGCTGACCGACAGGTCGTTGCGGGTGGTCTCGGCGTCCGGGAGGTCGAGCTGCCAGCGGTGGTCGTGCGCGATGGCGCTGGAGTCGTACAAGGCATCGGCATCCACGCCGCGCGCGGCCTGGCGTGCGGGGCTTCGTGCCACCAGCGGGTCCGCCTGCAGGCCCCGGCCCAGCTGCGGGTTGCGTGCGATCCACCAGTCAGCAAACCAGCCGATGTGGCCCAGCTCCCACAGCGGCAGGTTGAGCTCGGGCGTGCAGGGCACACGCAGACCCGGGCCGAGGGCGGTCTCGAAGGCCGCGAACTGCCTGAGGGTGCGCTCGCGCGCGTCCACCAGCGCGCTGGCCAGCGTTGCCCGGTCGGCATGGCGGGCCATGTCGGCCGCAGACCACCCGCCCGAAGGCGCATCGCCCACAATCGCTGACCTGCTCACACCCATGAAAAAACCTTCACTCTGTATCGTCACGCCGGCCCTGGCCGATGCCAACAACGGGAACTGGCAAACCGCCCGCCGCTGGGCGCGTTTGCTCTCGGGCCATTATCGGGTGAGG
>NZ_JALHLX010000201.1 GCF_022844385.1 Hydrogenophaga sp.
GCCTTCGACGCGCTGGACCACTTTGATCTGGGCGACAAGCTCTTCGAGCGCGTGGACCGGCTCTCGGGCGGCGAACGCCAGCGCGTGGGCCTGGCGCGCGCGCTGCTCGCACCGGCCCGGCTCTGGCTGATCGACGAACCCTTGTCGGCCCTGGACCCCACACGCTCGAAACAGGCCGTGGCCGCGCTGCAGGACGGCGCGCGCGAACGTGGTGTGACGCTGGTGGCCACGCTGCACCAGGTGGATGTGGCCCTCGCCCATTTCCCGCGCATCGTCGGTTTGAGAGACGGCCAACTGGCCTTTGACCTGCCCGCCGCCGAGGTGACTCAAGAGCGCCTGGCGCGCCTGTACGACCAGTTCGAGCACGAGCTGCGCGGCGAGGTGCCGGTGGAGGTGCCGGTGGATGAGCCCGCCGCGCCGCAGCCTGCGGTGATGCACTGCCGCTGAGCATGAACGCGGCGGCACCTTCCTTGCGCAGCGCTCCGGCGCACGACCCGGCCTGGACGGGCCGCGTGTTCTGGCTCAGCCTGGGCGCGGTGCTGCTGTGGCCGCTGATGGTGGCCACCGAGTTCAAGCCCTGGATTTTTCTGGAGCCCGACAACATCAAGGTCACGCGCCAGTTCCTGGCCACGTTCTGGCCGCTCGTGGTCAACGCGGAGTTCATGACCATGATCGCGCGCGAGACCTGGCGCACCGTGGCCATGGCCACCGCCGGTGTCACGCTGGCGCTGGTGGTGGCGATCCCGCTCGCGCTGATGTCGGTGCGCCTGCTGTCGGTCTCGGCGCTCTCGGGCCGCATGGCGCGCGGGCCGTTCTGGTTTCGGCAGGTCGTTCGCTGGCTGCTGATCGTGCTGCGCAGCGTGCCCGAGCTGGTGTGGGCGCTGGTGTTCGTGCGCGTGGTCGGCCTCGGGCCCACGGCCGGCGTGCTGGCGATTGCGCTCACCTACGGCGGCATGCTGGGCAAGGTGTACGGCGAAATTCTGGAAAGCGGCGAACCACACGCCACCGAAACGCTTTTGCGCAACGGCAGCGGGCGGCTGCAGGCCTTCTTTTACGGCCTGCTGCCCACCAACGCGGCCGAGCTCACCAGCTACACCGTGTACCGCTGGGAATGCGCGATCCGCTCGTCGGTGGTGCTCGGTTTTGTGGGCGCCGGTGGCCTCGGCCAGCAGCTCGACAACTCCATGAAGATGTTCAACGGCGGTGAGGTTGCCACCATGCTGCTGGTGTTCATATTGCTGGTGGCGCTGGCGGACCGGGTGAGTTCGTGGCTCAGGAAATCGCTCGGATGAAAGTGACATTGCTGGTCCGCGTGCCCCCACCCCAACCCTCCCCCAGCGGGGGAGGGAGCCGGTGCTCGATCTTCGCCCCTTCCCCCTTTGGGGGAAGGCTGGGATGGAGGCACCGCGCGCCATGACCCGCCCGACCGCCGCCAACCCACCCTACAAGCTGCCCCCGCGCCTGTTCGACGCGCGTTGCAAGGCCTGCTGGTTCGTGGCAGGCCTCATCGTGCTGGTGGTCGCCAGCTTCGCTTCGTTGAACCTGCAGTGGAGCCAGTTCCTCTCGCTGGAAGCGGCGCGCAGCATGGGCCGCTTTGTGGCGGAGTTCTTCCCGCCCGACCTGTCGCCCGAATTCGTGAAGAAGGTCGCCATCGGCGCCTGGGAAACGCTGGCCATGTCGGCGCTCGGAACCGCGCTGGCGGCTGCGGCCGGTCTGGCGCTGGCGCTGCCGGCGAGCCGCCTGCACTCGGCCGACGCCGCCTGGAGCCGAACCCCCACGCGCTGGGTGCTCAACGCGCTGCGCAGCATCCCCGAGCTGGTGTGGGCAGCACTCCTGCTCATCTCGGCCGGCCTGGGCCCGTTCGCCGGCACGCTGGCGCTGGCCTTTCACACCACCGGCGTGCTGGGTCGCCTGTTCGCCGAAGCGATTGAAAACGCGCCACCCGGCCCCGGCGAAGCACTGCGCGTGCAGGGTGTGGGCAATGTCCGCGTGTTCTTCTACGCCACGCTCCCGCAAGTGTTGCCACAGCTCATGAGCTACACGCTCTACCGCTGGGAAAACAACATCCGTGCCGCCGCCGTGCTGGGCGTGGTGGGCGCAGGCGGTCTGGGCCAGCTGCTGGCCTTTCACATGGGCCTGTTCCAGATGAACAAGACCGCCACCATCCTCGGCGCGATGCTGCTCATGGTGGCGGTGGTGGACGCGTCGAGCCACGGCGCTCGGCGGCTGCTCACCCGGTGAGCGATCCGGCGCCGGGCCGCCCCAAGCCGGATCAGCCCCCGGGACCGGCTTGGACCGGGGCCCTCTCCTGTCCTGGGGCAGCGACCCGCGCAGCGGCGGAGCGTGGGGGCAACGATTTGGCAAGCCTGAGCCCGCTGAACTGCCAGCGTGCATCGGTCGGGAAGAAGTTGCGGTAGCTCGCACGCAGGTGCGAGGCAGGTGTGGCGCAGGAGCCGCCGCGCAGCACGGTCTGGTTGACCATGAACTTGCCGTTGTACTCACCCACGGCGCCTTCGGTGGGCTGATAGCCCGGGTAGGCGCTGTAGCTGCTCGACGTCCATTCCCACACGTCGCCGAACATCTGCAGCAGGCCACCGCCGGCAGCGCGCGCGGGCATGGGGTGCAGGGCGCCAGCGTCCTGCAGGTTGCCCTGCACTGGCAAAGCGGCTGACGCAGCTTCCCACTCTGCCTCGGTGGGCAGGCGGGCACCGGCGTGGTCTGCGTGGGTGGCCGCGCTCCAGCGGGCAAACGCGTCGGCTTCGAAGTAGCTCACATGCACCACCGGTGTGTGCGGGTCCAGCGGTACGTCGCCATGCAGGGTGAACACCGTGGGCAAGGCGGTGGTGTCTTGAGGGAGCGTCCAGTACAGCGGTGCGCGAATGCCCTGCGTGCGCACCCAGTCCCAGCCTGCAGCGAGCCACCAGCGTGGGTCGGTGTAGCCACCGTCGCGCACGAAGTCCAGCCATTCGCCGTGCGTCACCAGCCGGTTCATGAGCGCGTGCGGCTCCAGCCACTGGCGGTGGCGCGGCGTCTCGTTGTCGAACGCAAAGCCTTCGCCGGCGTGACCGATCTCGACCAATCCACCTTCGCGCTCGACCCAGCGCGCGGGCACGGGCGACACCGACACCAGCGGCCAGGCGCGCCGGTAAACCGGGCTGAGCGGGTTGATGGAGAGCAGGTGCTTGATGTCGGTGAGCAGCAGTTCCTGGTGTTGCTGCTCGTGGTGCAGCCCCATGCCGATCAGGCGCAGCGCGTCGGCGCTGTCGGTGTGCGCGATCAACCGCGCGATGCGCTGGTCCACCTGCTCGCGCCAGCGCCACACCTCGGCCAGGTCGGGCCGCGTGACCAGCCCGCGCTGCGGCCTGGAGAACTGCTCGCCCACGCCGTTGTAGTAGCTGTTGTAGAGCACCCGAAAGGCCGGGTTGAAGGGTTTGTAGCCGGGCTCGAAAGGCTCCAGCACAAAAGTCTCGAAAAACCAGGTGACGTGGGCCAGGTGCCACTTGGCGGGGCTGGCATCCGGCATGGACTGGGCCTGGCAGTCTTCGGGAGAAAGCGGTGCTGCCAGCACGCGGGTCTGCTCGCGCACCGCTCGGTAGCGCCGGGCCAGCTCCGCGCGGTCCGCCTCAAGACGCGTGTCTGTTGCAGACTGGGGTGAATCGTGGCGCATGGGGGCCCTTCAGCGCCCGGGCAGCAGGCGCAAGAGCTGGCCGTTGCGGTCGTCGGTCAGCAGGTAGATGAACCCATCGGGACCCTGGCGTACGTCGCGCACGCGCTGGTTGAGATTGGGCAGCAGTTTTTCTTCGCGCACCACACGGTCGCCTTCGATGACCAGACGCGAAAGGTAGCGGAACTTGAGCGATCCCGCCAGCAGGCTGCCCTTCCAGGCCGGGCCGTAGCGGTCGCTGGTGACAAAGGTCAGGCCCGAAGGCGCCATCGATGGTGTCCACTGGTGCAGCGGCTGCTCCAGCCCCGGCTTGCTGGTGATGCCGTCGCCAATGGTGCCGCCGCCGTAGTTTTCTCCAAAGGTGATCACGGGCCAGCCGTAATTTTTGCCAGCTTCTGGGCGGTTGATTTCGTCACCGCCCTGCGGGCCGTGCTCCGATGTCCAGAGCCGGCCGTCGGGCGCAAGCGCGGCGCCCTGCACGTTGCGGTGGCCAAAGCTCCAGATCTCGGGCAGCGCGCCCGCGCGGCCCACAAAGGGGTTGTCCGGGTGGGCACCGCCGGTGGCCTTCACACGCACCACCTTGCCGTGGTGGTTGTCCAGCGTCTGCGCATCGTTCATGCGCGAGTAGCGGTCACCCAGGGTCAGGAACAGGCTGCCGTCACCCGCCTGAACAATCCGGCAACCGAAGTGCGAGCGGCTGCTCACCTTCGGCTGCTGGCTGAAGATCACCTTGACGTCGTTCAGCCGTGTGGCATCGGGAGACAGCTGGGCCGATGCCATGGC
>NZ_JALHLX010000202.1 GCF_022844385.1 Hydrogenophaga sp.
GTCACCTGGTCTTCGTACATGAACTTGGCCCAGCCCTTGATCATGATCACGATCTGGAAGTCCGCCTCGTGCCGGTGCCAGCCCGTGCCTTCTTCGGGCGGCAGGTTGGCCTTGACCAGGTGCGCGATCACCTTGCCGTGGGTGGCCGCGGCGATGCCGAGATCGCGGTAGAGGAAAAAGTCCCGCAGTCCACCACCGACCCAGGGGTTGTCGGTGCCTTTGACGTGCGAGAACAAGGTGCTGGTGCGGTCGAGCATGGTGTGCTCCTTTCTGGGGCTTCGCAGCCATCATTTGCTGCACTGCAGCGCAAAGCACGAAATGTTCCTGTTCAACGCTGGCCCCTGCGACCGGTTTTCCGCCGCACTTCACGCACCAGACTGGCCCACCGGTGCACCAGCGTGCCTCAGGGATAATCCAGCGAATGAGCGGCAACACCTTCGGCACCCTGTTTTGCGTCACCAACTTTGGTGAATCCCACGGCCCGGCCATTGGCTGCGTGATCGACGGCTGCCCGCCGGGCATGGAACTCAGCGAGGCCGACATCCAGGTCGAGCTGGACCGCCGTCGCCCAGGCACCAGCAAGTTCGTCACCCAGCGCAACGAACCCGACGCGGTGGAGATCCTGAGCGGTGTGTACGAGGGCAAGACCACCGGCACGCCCATCGCCCTGCTGATCCGCAACACCGACCAGCGCAGCAAGGACTACGGCAACATCGCCCAGACCTTCCGCCCCGGCCACGCCGACTACACCTACTGGCAGAAATACGGCATCCGCGACCCGCGAGGCGGTGGCCGCAGCTCGGCCCGCCTGACCGCGCCCACCGTGGCCGCCGGCGCCGTGGCGCGCAAGTGGCTCAAGGAGAAATTCGGCACCACGTTTCTCGGCTGCATGACGCAGGTCGGTGATGTGGTCATCCCGTTCGAGAGCTGGGAGCATGTGCCCCACAACCCGTTTTTTGCTCCTGTGGCCGACGTGTCCGCGATCGAGGACTACATGAACGCGCTGCGCAAGAGCGGCGACTCGTGCGGCGCGCGCATCCGTGTGACCGCGCAGGGCATGCCCGTGGGCCTGGGTCAGCCGCTCTACGACCGCTTGGACGCCGACATCGCCTACGCCATGCTCGGCCTCAACGCCGTCAAGGGTGTGGAGATCGGCGCCGGCTTTGCCAGCGTGGCCGACAAGGGCAGCACGCACGGCGACAGCCTCACGCCCGAGGGCTTTGCGGCCAACAAGGCCGGCGGTGTGCTGGGCGGCATCAGCACCGGGCAAGACCTGGAGGTATCGATCGCGATCAAACCGACCAGCTCGATCCTGATCCCGCGCGAGACCATCGATGTGGCGGGGGCGCCTACCGAGATCATCACCAAGGGCCGACACGACCCCTGCGTGGGCATCCGCGCCACGCCGATTGCCGAAGCGCTGCTGGCGCTGGTGGTGATGGACCACGCGCTGCGCCACCGCGCGCAGTGCGGCGACGTGCAACTGCCCACACCCGACATTGCGGCCAAGACCCGCGGCTGAGCCACAGCCCGTTCGGGCTGAGCCTGCCCTTCGACAAGCTCAGGGCGAACGGAAACTCTTGTGAGCCAGAAAAAACAGCTGTTTCCGTTTGCCATGCTCAGCGCGAGCTACTTCGCGCACATCGGCTTCTTCAATCCCTACCTCCCGCTCTGGCTCAAGGAGCTCGGCTTCAGCCTGCTGGCGATCAGCGTGCTGACCTCGGTGCAGTCGGCCTCGCGCCTCTTTGCACCCTACCTCTGGGGCTCGCTGAGCGACCGCACCGGCGAACGCGTGCGGCTGCTGCGTTACGGCGCCACGGTGGCCCTGTTGCTCTCGCTGGGGCTGTGGTTCGACCTCGGTGGTGTGGGCCTCTTCGTGGTGCTGCTGCTGATGTTCACCCACACCAGCGGCATGATGCCCATGAGCGAAGCCGCGCTGGCGCACCTGGTGAGCCACGGCGGCGCGTTCGATGCCAAACGCTACGGCCGCATCCGCCTGTGGGGCTCGCTCGGCTTTCTGCTGACGGTGGTGGCCGCAGGCTTCTGGTTCGAGCGCTTCGGCCTGGTGCACTTTCCCGCGTGGACGCTGGCCACGCTGGCGGCTGTGACGCTCAGCGTGTGGCTGCTGCCCGACTTTCGCGAACCGGGCCATGCCGACGAGGTGCAGCCCGCTGTGTGGCCTGTGCTGCGCCAGCCGCCGGTGCGCTGGTTTTTTGCGGCGGTGTTTTTCCACGTGCTCGCGCACATCTTCATCTACGTCTTTTTCTCCCTCTACCTCGACTCGCTGGGCTACAGCAAGACGGTGATTGGTCTGCTGTGGGCGCTGTCGGTGGTGATCGAGATCGGCTGGTTCTTCACCCAGGGCCGCTGGCTGCCGCGCATGTCGCTGTCGGCGTGGCTGGTGCTGTGCGCCGCCACCATGGCGTTGCGCATGGGCCTTACCGCTGGCTTTCCACTGGTGTGGCCGCTGTTGCTGCTGGCCCAGGCGCTGCACGCCATCACCTTCGCCGCCCACCACACGGTGTGCATCGCCTTGATCTCGCACCATTTTCCGGGGCGACTGCGCGGGCGTGGGCAGGCGCTCTACACCGTGGTGGGCTATGGCCTGCCGGGCGTGGTGGGGGGTCTGGCGGGCGGTTTGCTCAGCTCGGCCATGGGCCTGGCCAGTGTGTTCTGGCTGTCTTCAGCCTGCGCTGCGGTGGCCTGCGCGTGTGCGGTCAGGGCGTGGGCGTTGCAGCGAACCAGCGTTTGAGTGGGTTGAATCCGGTCACCAGCGCCGTGGCCAGCAGCACCAGCGCGCCGCCGGCAAAGATGCCGGGCGACAGCGCCTCACCCAGGAACAGGTGGCCCCAGGTCACGCCGAACACCGGAATGAGGAAGGCCGGGCTCATGGCCGCCACCGGTGTCACGTGGCGGATGATGCGCAGGTGCGCCCAGTAGGCCAGGCCCGAGGTGACCACACCCATGACGAACAGGGCACCGAGTGCCGCTGGTGTGAACCTCGCTTCTGGCCACGCCCAGACAGCACCCGGGAACACCAGAAACATCGCCGCGAGGTGGATGCCTGCGGCAATGGCCAGCGGCTGCATGCGGGTGGTGGCGCGCTTCATGAGCGGAGTGGAGCATCCGTAGCAGGCCGCCGCCAGAATGCAGGCCAGCGCTGCGGCGATGGTGCCTGCGTCGGGCTGCACCGGACCCAGCCGCACGATCAGGCCCACGCCGATGAAACCGCACAGGCAGCCCAGCAGCTTGGGCGCGGTGAGCGTGTCTTCCTTGAACCAGCTGGATGCCAGCGTGCCGAACAGCACCGCCGTGGTGTTGAGCAGGGCGCTGTAGCCAGCCGGCAGGCGCAGCGCGGCCCACGCGTAGAGCAGGAAGGGCGCGGCCACCGACAGCGCGCCGAGCAGCAAGAGTTCGCGCCAGTGTTCCCACGGCCAGTCTTGCTTGAGCCCTCGCATGATGAAAGCCAGCGTGAGGCCGGCCAGCGCCACGCGGCAACCCGCCAGCACCATGGGCCCGATGACCGGGCTGGCGATGCGGATGAACAGGAAGGACGCGCCCCAGAGCGCGGACAGGCCCACAAGCTGGGCGAAGTGGCGGGTTTTCACTTGGCGATTGTGCTGTGCGGCGAAGCGGGTGTCGCTGCCGCAGCTGTCGCACGCCGGACTCGCACCGCGATCAGGCGGCCTGGGCTTTGCGCGCGAGGCCTTCGATGGCCAGTCGGTAACCGTCGGTGCCGAAGCCCACCACGATGCCCGCCGCCGCAGCTGAGATGTAGGAGTGGTGGCGGAAAGCTTCGCGCGCGTGCACGTTGGAAATGTGCACCTCGATCACTGGCAGGGGTTTGACGCCGCTGATGGCATCGAACAGGGCCACCGAGGTGTGGGTGAAAGCGCCGGCGTTGAACACCACGCCGGACAGCTCGCCCGCTTTGAAACGGCGCCCCGCGTCCTGGACCTTGTCGATCAGTGCGCCTTCGTGGTTGCTCTGAAAACATTCAACGGCAAAGCCCAGGCGCTGGCCATGGGCCACGCACTCGGCTTCCACGTCGGCCAGCGTGGTCGCGCCGTAGACCTCGGGCTCGCGCGTGCCGAGCAGGTTGAGGTTGGGGCCGTTGAGGATGAGCAGGGTCTTCATGGCGGGGTGTGGGTCTGGTGGGGTCGTGGAAAGTATAGGTGGCAGGTGGTGTGGCGCTCCCTCGTCCATTGAGGGTTTGTCCCATGTCGGACCCTTTGACAGACGCACCCTGCCGTGGCTCTCGACAGGCGCGCAGACGCAGGATTCATAAGGGGTTGCGGCGTGCGGTGTGAATCTTGCACATACCCCCGCGCGTTCCCCAAAAACTCCAGGAGACATTCAACATGAGCTTTCAGCGCATCCGC
>NZ_JALHLX010000203.1 GCF_022844385.1 Hydrogenophaga sp.
GCGGAATTGGGTCCGCTGGATTTCCATTCGTGGAATTTTTACAAGAGGTTCATATGTACGCGGTCATAAAAACCGGTGGCAAACAGTATCGTGTTGCTGCTGGCGAAAAAATTAAAGTAGAACAGATTGCTGCGGATGTGGGCCAAGAGATCGTGTTTGACCAGGTTCTGGCTGTCGGCAACGGCACCGAGATCAAGATCGGCACTCCCTTGGTTTCCGGCGCAACAGTAACGGTCACGGTGTTGGCCCATGGCAGACACGACAAAGTGCACATCTTCAAGATGCGTCGTCGCAAGCACTACCAGAAGCGGCAAGGTCACCGTCAAAATTTCACCGAACTGCAGATCTCATCGATCGCAGGCTGAGGAGTAGGTCAACATGGCACAGAAAAAAGGCGGCGGCTCAACGCGAAACGGGCGCGATTCCAAGCCCAAGATGCTCGGCGTGAAAGCGTTTGGCGGCGAACTGGTCAGCGCAGGTTCGATCATCGTGCGTCAGCGCGGCACCAAGTTCCACCCCGGCCTCAACGTCGGTCTGGGCAAGGATCACACGATTTTTGCCACGGTGGACGGCCACGTGTCGTTCGCGGTGAAGGGCGAGCTCAATCGCCAGACCGTCAGCATCACACCCGTTTGATCGGGCCAGTGCAGGGGCCGCCGGATTGCAAGGTTTCGGGGGCGTTTGCTCAGTGCTGACGTGAAAATGCAGAAGGCCCGCCCCAGCGGGCTTTTTGTTTTGGATTTTTAGTGGGGACGCGTCCCTGGAAAGCATGTCATGAAATTTGTGGATGAAGCCACCATCGATGTCGCAGCGGGCGATGGCGGCAACGGCTGCGCATCTTTCCGGCATGAGAAATACAAGGAATTCGGCGGCCCCGACGGTGGAGACGGCGGGCGTGGAGGGCACGTGTACGCCGTGGCCGACGCCAGCCTCAACACGCTGGTGGATTTCCGTTTCACGCGCCGCTTTGAAGCCGAGCGCGGCGAACACGGCAAAGGTTCCGATATGTTCGGTGTCAAGGGTTGCGACATCGTCCTGAAGATGCCGGTGGGCACCATCATTGCCGACGCTGAAACCGGCGAGACCCTGCACGAATTGCTGCAGCCGGGCGAGCAAGTCACCATTGCCAAAGGCGGCGACGGTGGTTTTGGCAACATGCACTACAAGAGTTCCACGAACCGGGCGCCGCGCCAGAAGACGCCGGGCTGGGCCGGTGAGAAACGCACCTTGAAGCTGGAGCTCAAGGTGCTGGCCGATGTCGGTTTGCTTGGCATGCCGAACGCAGGCAAGTCCACGTTGATTTCGGCCATCTCGAATGCACGCCCGAAAATCGCCGACTACCCGTTCACCACACTGCATCCCAACCTGGGTGTGGTGAGGGTTGCACCGGAGAAGAGCTTTGTGGTCGCCGACGTGCCGGGCTTGATCGAAGGTGCATCCGAGGGCGCCGGACTGGGTCACCAGTTCTTGCGCCATCTGCAGCGCACCCGCTTGTTGCTGCACATGGTGGATGTTGCGCCGTTTGACGAAGGTGTTGATCCCGTGGTGCAGGCCAAGGCCATCATTGCCGAGCTCAAGAAGTACGACCAGAAGCTGTATGAAAAGCCGCGCTGGCTGGTGCTCAACAAGCTGGACATGGTGCCGCTTGACGAGCGCGAGGCCAAGGTCAAGGACATCGTGAAACGCCTCAAGTACAAGGGGCCTGTGTTCGAGATCTCGGCCCTGACGCGTGAAGGCTGCGAGTTTCTGGTCCAGAAGATCTACGAGCACATCGCCAAGGTCCACCAGGCCACGCTGGCGCCGGTGGACATCGATCCTCGTTTTGACACCCCCCTGCCCACCTGAAGCGCTTTTCTTTGATGCAGACCATGCTCCTCGCAGACAACACGGGCTTGATGCCGTTGCGCGTCAACAGCGCACTGAAAACGGCCCGCCGCATCGTGGTCAAGGTGGGTTCTTCGCTTGTGACCAACGAAGGGCGAGGGCTTGATGAGGAGGCGATCGGGCAGTGGAGCGAGCAGCTCGCGGCCTTGGTCAAGGATGGTCGGGAACTCATCATGGTGAGCAGCGGCGCGGTGGCTGAAGGCATGAAACGCCTGGGCTGGACTGTGCGCCCCAAGGAGATCAACGAGTTGCAGGCTGCGGCTGCCGTTGGGCAGATGGGGTTGGTGCAGATGTACGAAACCAAGCTGCGCGAACACGGCGTCGGGAGTGCGCAGGTCTTGCTGACCCACGCCGATCTGGCAGACCGGGAGCGGTACCTGAATGCGCGCTCGACCCTTCTCACGCTGCTGCAGTTGGGTGTGGTTCCGGTGATCAACGAGAACGACACGGTCGTCAACGACGAAATCAAGTTTGGCGACAACGACACCTTGGGCGCCTTGGTGGCCAATCTGGTGGAAGCCGACGTGCTCGTGATCCTCACGGACCAAAAGGGCCTCTACACTGCCGACCCGCGGCGCGACCCTGCTGCGCAGTTCGTGCACGAGGCGCGCGCCGGGGACCCTCAGCTCGAAACCATGGCCGGTGGCGCGGGCAGCGGTATCGGCAAGGGCGGCATGATCACCAAGATCCTGGCGGCCAAGCGCGCCGCCGGATCGGGCGCATCCACCGTGATCGCCTGGGGGCGTGAACCACGGGTGTTGATCCGCCTGTGCGAAGGCGAGGCCATCGGTACTTGCCTGGTGGCCAATACGCCCAAGAACCAGGCGCGCAAGCGCTGGATGTCGGACCACCTGCAACTGCGCGGTGCGGTACTGGTGGACGATGGTGCCGTGGGCAAGATTGTGGGTGAGGGCAAGAGCCTGCTGCCGATCGGCATGACCGCTGTTGATGGTGACTTCTCGCGAGGCGATGTGATCGCGGTGCGCGACGGCCGCGGCGTGGAAGTGGCGCGTGGCTTGGCGAATTACGCCAGTTCGGAAGCCCGCTTGCTGTGCCGCAAATCGTCGGCTGACTTCGAGCGCTTGCTCGGCTATGCCGCCGAACCCGAAATGATCCACCGCGACAACATGGTGCTGGCGCGGCTCTGAGCGCTCAGGCCCGTGGGCCGTTCAGCGGATGTCGACGCGGTCGCTCTTCAAGGCGGCCAGAATTTTCCGGGCATTCCCCGTGATCGTGCGTCCTTCGCAGATACCCTGCCGCGCGAGGATCATGGCGGGGCGCGTGGGGCCCCGGAACGACAGGGCTTGCCAGTCGGCATCGGGGCTGGCATTCCAGGTGCCCTTGTCGCTCAATCGTCCATAGGTTTTGGTTTCCGCGGTGGCGCACCGGATGCCTTGGTACAGCACATTGAGTGCACCGCCGCTGCTGCGCGCCACCATCACATACCGAACCACGCCGTCTTCGCCCACGGTCAGGGTGTTGGGGTCGATGCCATAGGTGAGCGCCGAAGCCTTCATCACTTCGAAGGGGATCAGCACCTCGGTGCTGAACGTTGTCGGAGGCGCAGCGACCGCTTCGGTCCAGACTTTCTCGTCGGAGTACGAAGTCTGGGCGGTTGCAAGAAGTGGCGCGCTGCCGAGCAGCGAAAAAGCCAGGACCGAGGTCACCGACCTCGGGAGGCGTCGAAACAAAGCAATCATTTGAATGGCGTGTTCACAGCGCGTTCATCGCTCTGTGGGTCTGGGTCAAAGCTGGCGCCGGGAGGAAGCTCCAGCCCCATGGGTGCGCACATGTGCGTGGGCATATCGTCGCCATCGTCGCGTTGTCGCATGCCACCGCGCAGGTACCGGTTGCGGTGGTCGGAGCGGGGCAGGTAGCGTGAGAGTTCGGTCAGCGCCATTTCATAGACGCCGCGCTTGAACTCGACCACCACGTCCAGTGGCACCCAGTAATCGTGCCAGCGCCAGGCGTCGAACTCCGGGTGGCTCGTGGCGCGCAGGTTCAGATTCCAGTCTTGCGCCACCAGGCGGAGCAGGTACCAGATCTGTTTCTGTCCTTTGTAATGACCGCGTGCATCACGGCGGATGAAGCGGTCCGGCACTTCGTAGCGCAACCAGTCTCGCGTGCGGGCCACGATGTTCACGTGCTCAGGCATGAGGCCCACTTCCTCGTGCAACTCGCGGTACATCGCCTGCTCAGGTGTCTCGCCCCTGTCGATGCCACCTTGCGGAAACTGCCAGGAGTGGGACCGGATGCGTTTGCCCCAGAACACCTGGTTTCGCTGGTTGAGCAGAATGATGCCGACATTGGGCCTGAAGCCTTCTCTGTCAAGCATAATCAACCCCAAATTTTTAAACTGTGTTCATTATGCATCGCGCCGTGCGAGTTGCGAAGTGATCACACACCTGTTGCA
>NZ_JALHLX010000204.1 GCF_022844385.1 Hydrogenophaga sp.
GCCCGCGTGCAGCTCATCATCTATGACCGCGAGTCCTCGACCGCGCAGTCCAAGGTGATCAAGGAAGTGAAAGAGCAAGAGGTCTACATGGGCGAAGTGCCCCTGATGACCGAGAAGGGCTCCTTCATCATCAACGGCACCGAGCGTGTCATCGTGTCGCAGCTGCACCGCTCGCCCGGTGTGTTTTTTGAACACGACAAGGGCAAGACTCACAGCTCGGGCAAGCTGCTGTTCTCGGCTCGCATCATTCCTTACCGCGGCTCCTGGCTCGACTTCGAATTCGATCCCAAGGACGTGCTGTTCTTCCGGGTTGACCGCCGCCGCAAGATGCCGGTCACGATCCTGCTCAAGGCCATCGGCCTGACGCCGGAAACCATCCTGGCCAACTTCTTCGTCAACGACCACTTCCGCGTGATGGACAGCGGCGCGCAGATGGCCTTTGTGCCCGAGCGCCTGCGCGGTGAAGTCGCCCGTTTCGACATCACCGACAAGGCCGGCAAGGTTGTGGTCGCCAAGGACAAGCGCATCACCGTGCGCCACACCCGCGAACTCGAGCAGTCGGGCACCACGCACATCAGCGTGCCTGAAGACTTCATGATCGGCCGCGTGGTGGCGCGCAACATCGTGGACGAAGACACCGGCGAGATCATCGCCAAGGCCAACGAAGAGTTGACCGAAGTGCTGCTGAAGAAACTGCGCACTTCCGGTGTGCAGGACCTGCAGTGCCTCTACACCAACGAACTCGACCAGGGCGCGTACATCTCGCAGACCTTGCGCATCGACGAAACCGCTGACGAGTTCGCTGCGCGCGTGGCCATCTACCGCATGATGCGCCCCGGCGAGCCGCCGACCGAAGACGCGGTGCAGGCCTTGTTCCACCGCCTGTTCTACAACCCGGACACGTACGACCTGTCGCGCGTGGGCCGCATGAAGTTCAACGCCCGCGTGGGCCGCGACGAATCCACCGGCGCCATGGTGCTGTCCAACGAAGACATCCTGGCCGTGGTCAAGATTCTGGTGGACCTGCGCAATGGTCGCGGTGAAGTCGATGACATCGATCACCTGGGCAACCGCCGCGTGCGTTGCGTGGGCGAACTCGCCGAGAACCAGTACCGCACCGGTCTGGCGCGCATCGAGAAAGCCGTGAAAGAGCGTCTGGGCCAGGCCGAGCAAGAGCCGCTGATGCCGCACGACCTGATCAACTCCAAGCCGATTTCCGCGGCCCTCAAGGAGTTCTTCGGCGCGTCCCAGCTGTCGCAGTTCATGGACCAGACCAACCCGCTGGCCGAGATCACCCACAAGCGCCGCGTGTCGGCTCTTGGCCCGGGCGGTCTGACCCGCGAACGCGCCGGCTTCGAGGTGCGCGACGTGCACGTGACCCACTACGGTCGCGTTTGCCCTATCGAGACGCCTGAAGGCCCGAACATCGGCCTGATCAACTCGCTGGCTTTGTACGCTCGCCTGAACGAGTACGGTTTCATTGAAACCCCGTACCGTCGCGTGATCGAAGGCAAGGTCACGAACCAGATCGATTACTTGTCGGCCATTGAAGAAGGCAAGTACGTCATCGCGCAGGCCAACGCCACGCTCGACGGCGAAGGACGCCTGACCGGTGACCTGATCTCCGCCCGTGAAAAGGGTGAATCGATCCTGACCCCGTCCGACACCATCCAGTACATGGACGTGTCGCCGGCGCAGATCGTGTCGGTCGCGGCATCGCTGGTTCCGTTCCTGGAGCACGACGATGCGAACCGCGCGCTGATGGGCGCCAACATGTCACGCCAGGCCGTGCCCGTGCTGCGTCCTGAGAAGCCGCTGGTGGGCACCGGTATCGAACGCGTCGCCGCGATCGACTCCGGCACCGTGGTGACCGCCACCCGTGGCGGCAAGGTCGACTACGTGGACGCGACCCGCATCGTGGTGCGCGTGAACGACGCCGAAGCAGTGGCCGGTGAAGTGGGTGTGGACATCTACAACCTCATCAAGTACCAGCGTTCCAACCAGAACACCAACATCCACCAGCGTCCCATCGTGAAGAAGGGCGACCAGCTGGCCAAGGGTGACGTGATCGCCGACGGCGCATCGACCGATCTGGGCGAGATCTCGATCGGGCAGAACATGCTGATCGCCTTCATGCCCTGGAACGGCTACAACTTCGAAGATTCGATCTTGATCTCCGAGAAGGTTGTGTCCGAAGACCGCTACACCTCGATCCACATCGAGGAACTGGTGGTGATGGCGCGCGACACCAAGCTGGGTGCGGAAGAAATCACCCGCGATATTCCCAACCTGGCCGAGCAGCAGCTCAACCGCCTGGACGACTCCGGCATCATTTACGTGGGCGCCGAGGTGTTGCCCGGCGACGTGCTGGTCGGCAAGGTCACGCCCAAAGGCGAAACCACCCTCACGCCTGAAGAAAAGCTGTTGCGCGCGATCTTCGGCGAGAAGGCTTCCGACGTGAAGGACACTTCGCTGCGTGTGGACCAGGGTTCACAGGGCACCGTGATCGACGTGCAGGTCTTCACCCGCGAAGGCATCACGCGCGACAAGCGCGCCCAGCAGATCATCGACGACGAGCTCAAGCGTTTCCGCCTGGACCTGAACGACCAGCTGCGCATCGTGGAAGCCGACGCCTTCGACCGGATCGAGAAGCTGCTGATCGGCAAACTGGCCAACGGCGGCCCGAAGAAGCTGTCCAAGGGCACGACCATCGACAAGGCCTACCTGGACGATGTCGAGAAGTACCACTGGTTCGACATTCGCCCGGCCGACGACACCGTGGCGGCCCAGCTCGAGTCGATCAAGAACTCGATGGAGCAGACGCGCCACAGCTTTGACCTGATGTTCGAAGAAAAGCGCAAGAAGCTCACGCAAGGCGACGAGTTGCCCGCGGGCGTGCTGAAAATGGTCAAGGTCTACCTGGCCGTCAAGCGTCGCCTGCAGCCGGGTGACAAGATGGCCGGCCGTCACGGCAACAAGGGTGTGGTCTCCAAGATTGTGCCCGTGGAAGACATGCCTTACATGGCTGACGGCACGCCTGCCGACATCGTGCTCAACCCGCTGGGCGTGCCTTCGCGCATGAACGTGGGGCAGGTGCTCGAAGTCCATCTGGGCTGGGCCGCCAAGGGCCTGGGCCAGCGCATCGGCGACATGCTGCAAGCCGAAGCCAAGGTCTCCGAGCTGCGCGGTTTCCTCGACACCATCTACAACCAGGCCGGCAAAAAAGAGTCGCTGGGCGACATGAGCGATGCCGAAGTGGTCGAGATGGCCGAGAACCTCACCACCGGCGTGCCGTTCGCCACCCCGGTGTTCGACGGTGCTTCGGAAGACGAGATCCGCACCATGCTCAAGCTCGCGTATCCCGACGACATCGCCGAGATCAAGGGCTTGACCGCCACCCGCACCCAGGCGCAGCTGTACGACGGCCGCACGGGTGACGCTTTCGAGCGCAAGACCACCGTGGGTTACATGCACTTCCTGAAGCTGCACCACCTGGTCGACGACAAGATGCACGCCCGTTCCACCGGTCCTTACTCGCTCGTCACCCAGCAGCCGCTGGGCGGCAAGGCGCAGTTCGGTGGTCAGCGTTTCGGCGAGATGGAGGTGTGGGCGCTGGAAGCCTACGGTGCCTCGTACATCCTGCAGGAAATGCTCACCGTCAAGTCGGACGACGTGCAAGGTCGCACCAAGGTCTACGAGAGCATCGTCAAGGGCGAGCACACGATCGAGGCGGGCATGCCCGAGTCGTTCAACGTGCTGGTCAAGGAGATCCGCTCGCTCGGTATCGATATTGAGCTTGAGCGGTCCTGAGACCTTGCGGGACAGACCAGAAACTGCGCAGCCGTTTTTGCTCTGTCCTCAACTGATTAACGATTTGGAAAGAGTCACATGAAATCTTTGCTCGACCTGTTCAAACAGTTCACGCCCGATGACCACTTCGATGCGATCCGCATCGGTCTGGCCTCGCCTGAAAAAATCCGCTCGTGGTCCTTCGGTGAAGTCAAGAAGCCCGAGACCATCAACTACCGCACCTTCAAGCCCGAGCGTGACGGTCTGTTCTGCGCCAAGATCTTTGGCCCCATCAAGGACTACGAATGCCTGTGCGGCAAGTACAAGCGTCTGAAGCACCGCGGTGTCATCTGCGAGAAGTGCGGCGTTGAAGTCACGCAGACCAAGGTGCGCCGCGAGCGCATGGG
>NZ_JALHLX010000205.1 GCF_022844385.1 Hydrogenophaga sp.
CGCAGGAACGGCCGGTCGATCTGATCGGCCAGCAGCGCGGTAGCTTCAGCGCTCACACCTTGTGCGATGAAGTGGACCTGCCAGCCTTCCACCACACCGGCCACGCGCCGGGCCTCTTCCAGCGCCTCGCGCGCGCTCAGTCCGTACATCGCCGCCATCGACAGCGCGTTGTCCACGCTGCTGACCGCGCCGTCTTTCCCCACATGCATCGACTGGTAGCCCAGTGCCTGGCCAGTGGGCAGTACGTCGAACGCCGGTGACAGGCGCAACTGCTGGTTGTCCTGCACCAGCAGTACATGGTTCTTCTCGTGGTCGTCGGTGTTGTCGATCAGGATGTTGAACACGAGCCGACGGAACAGCTCGTGCATGTCTTGCTGCCATTGGCCATGGGCCAACACACCGCGCCGTCGCAGCAGTTGTGCCAGCGCGGGGTAGCCCGGTTCGCTACCCGCCGCGCGCAAGGCGACGTGGGCCGACAACGCATGCAGGCGCTGGCCGGGGGCGCGATCAAAACGCTCGATGGCCAGCGCTGTGCCTCTGGCCAGCGGCACCGGGCGCGTGGTGGCCACGCGGATGCCGGCCAGGGCCGCGAGCGTGAGGCTGGCGTGCTCCAGCAGGCCTTCGTGGGAGCCGGTCTCGTCGCCAAATTTCAGCACCCAGCTTTTGCCGTCAATCTCTATCAACGCTTTGGGCCTCGCCCCACCCATGGTGGCGCCGGGCGCGATCAGGCGTCGCTCGGATTCATCCACCGGAGCGCCTTGTTGCACGCGGCGCACCAAAGCGTGCAGCGCCTGCGCGTCGCCCAACTGCGGCAAGGCGGACGTTGCGTGGGGCAGGTACTCATCGGCCGAAGTCGACACACCCAGGGCGCCGAAACGGTCGTCGCCGGTGAAATACAGCAGCTCCAGCAGCGACAGGCGTGGCGGTCGGTGCAAGAGCCGGATCACGCGCTCGCCCCAGCGGTCAGGGCGTGCATCATCCACCGCGCCGGCGGCGCAGTCTTTCTCGGTGGGCAGGTGCTCGCGGTCGATCAGGGGCAGGTCTTCACTGAGCGCAAATCCCTGGCGTAACCAGTCGGGTGCGTAGCGCAGCGACACGCCGCGCCCGCCCATCACGAGGTGCAGCGAACCCACGAGCACCGGCTGGGCAGGCTGGCCGAGGTACCAGAGGTGCAGCGTGTCGACAGGGACAAAGGTCATGGTGGCCCCGGCTTGCGCGCCAGGCGCGCACTGATGGAGGCCTGCGAACGCACGGCGCGGGTGCGGCGGGCGGCACGGATGTCGAGCTCCAGCGCGCCGGCGTCGAGCTCGGGCGCGGCCAGATCGCCCAGCGCCTGCGTGCGCCCGACCATCCAGAGCGCAGTGGCCAGGATGCCGGCGCTCACGCCCGGGTCACCGCGCTCCAGCCGCGCCAGCGTGGGCACCGAAACCCCCAACCGCTGGGCCCATGCCCGCTGTGATTCCTGCCGCCGCACCCGTGCGAGTGCGAGATGTTCACCCAGGCGCACGAGCGCCGCCGCCGCTTCCGGGGGCAGCGTTTGCAGTGAAGGCGAGATTTTGGGCATGTTTAAAGATTGTCAAATTGGCTGTTTTGACAAAGTTTATGTTCTTTTTGAAGAACCGGGAACCCACTCCTGTACAAAGCGCTCAGCCTTGAGGCCTCTTTTCAAACAACTCGGACCATCCATGAACACACTCAACAACCTCTTCAACCAACCCCGCTTCGGCGTGATCCTGCTGCGCTGGACCCTCGCCATCCTCATGATCTTTCACGGCTGGGCCAAGGTGACCGGGGGTGTGGGCGGGATCGAAGGCATGCTGGTGGCCAAGGGCCTGCCTGGCGCGCTGGCCTACGGCGTGTACCTCGGTGAGTTGATCGCGCCGCTGCTCTTGCTGGTGGGCGTGTGGGTGGTGCCGGCGGCGCTGGTGATCGCGATCAACATGGTGTTCGCCTTGGTGCTCGTGCATTCGAGCCACTTCATGGACATCACCAACACCGGTGGCTGGCGCCTGGAGCTGCAGGCGTTTTTCTTGATGACTGCGCTCGTCGTGGCATTCACGAACAAGCTGGGCCCCAACAAGGGGTGAAGCACCCCCTGCTCGGTTTCAGACGTTCATGATCGAGATGGACCGCGCGTTCAGGTAGGCGTCCATCGCCTCCGGGCCGCCCTCGGTGCCGTAGCCCGAGTCCTTGATGCCGCCGAACGGCATTTCGGCCGAAGGCATGGCGGGCATGTTGACCCACAGCATGCCCACCTCGACGCGGCGCGCCAGCAGGTCGGCGTTTTTCAAGGAACGCGTGAAGGCGTAGCCGGCCAGGCCGAACGGCAGGCGGTTGGCCTCACTGATGGCCTCTTCCAGTGTCTTGAAACTGCGCACCGCAGCCATGGGACCGAAGGGCTCGTCGTTGAACACACGCGCGTCCAGCGGCACGTCGGTGAGGATGGTGGGCTGCCAGAAGTTGCCCGCCTCGCCGATGCGCTCACCGCCGGTGGCCAGCGTGGCACCGCGTTCCACCGCGTCCTTGGTGAACTCGGCCATGGCCGTCACGCGGCGCGGGTTGGCCAGCGGACCCATCTGCGTGCCTTCGGCCGTGCCGTCGCCCACCGCCAAGCCCGCAGCGTGTTTCACGAGCGCCGCCGAGAACTCCTTGGCAATGCTCTCGTGCACCAGAAAGCGCGTGGGCGAAATGCACACCTGCCCGGCGTTGCGGAACTTGGCGCCGCCGGCGGTTTTCACGGCCAGGGCCACGTCGGCGTCTTCACACACGATCACCGGCGCGTGCCCGCCCAGCTCCATGGTCACGCGCTTCATGTGCTGGCCGGCCATGGCGGCGAGCTGTTTGCCCACCGGCGTGGAGCCGGTGAAGGTGATCTTGCGGATGACCGGGTGCGCGATCAGGTAGCTGGAGATTTCCGACGGCGTGCCGTAGACCAGACCCAACACGCCGGGTGGCAGGCCCGCGTCGGCAAAGGCGCGCACCAGCTCGGCCGGCGCGGCCGGGGTTTCTTCGGGCGCCTTCACGATCATGGAGCAGCCGGTGGCCAGAGCTGCGGCCAGCTTGCGCACGACCTGGTTGATGGGGAAGTTCCAGGGCGTGAACGCGGCCACCGGGCCGACCGGGTCTTTGAGCACCATCTGGCGCATGGCGAGGTTGCCGCGCGAAGGCACGATACGGCCGTAAACGCGCAGGCCTTCGTCGGCGAACCAGTCGATGATGTCGGCCGCGGCCATGGCCTCGCCCTTGGCCTCGGCCAGCGGCTTGCCTTGTTCTTGCGTGAGCAGCGCGGCAATGGCGCCGGCGCGTTCGCGCATCAGCGCAGCGGCGGCGCGCATGACCTTGGCGCGTTCGATGGGCGGCTTGTCGCGCCAGACTTCAAAGCCTTTTTGGGCGGCGTCCAGGGCCAGGTCCAGGTCGGCCTGGCGGGCGTGGGCCACGCGGCCGATTTCTTTTCCGGTGGCCGGGTTGAACACGGCCAGCGTTTCGCCGGCGGCGGCGTCGCGCCATTGGCCGTGGATAAACAGTTGGGTGTGGGGGTAGCTCATGATGTCTCCTGCTGCAAATGGGGGAAGCCGGAAACCATACCAGTTGCCTCGCTGCACCACAGCACAAGGTCATGCGGCGTGTTGCCCGTCTCCTGTCAGCCGCCCGTTTTGACCACCCGCCGGTACTGCACCGCTTCGGCGATGTGCGCCACGCCCACGGTGTCGCTGGCGGCCAGATCGGCGATGGTTCGCGCGACTCTCAGCGCGCGGTGTGTGCCGCGCGCGCTCCAGCCCAGTCGGGCGGCGGCGGTGTGCAGGAACTTGAGCGCCAAGGCATCGGCCAGGGCGTGTTCATCGAGCGCGCGCCCCGCCAAGGCCTGGTTGGCAGAGCCCTGGCGGGCCTCAGCGCGGTCTCGGGCCGCGACCACCCGTTCACGCACGCTGGCGCTCGCTTCGCCCGGCTGGTGGGTGAACAGGTTGTCGGGCGGCAAGGCGGGCACCTCCACGTGCAGGTCGATGCGGTCCAGCAACGGGCCGCTGAGCTTGCCCTGGTAGCGCGACACCTGGTCGGGCGTACAACGGCAGGCCCGGGTGGGGTGGCCCAGAAAGCCGCAGGGGCAGGGGTTCATGGCGCCCACCAGTTGAAAGCGCGCTGGAAATTCGGTCTGC
>NZ_JALHLX010000206.1 GCF_022844385.1 Hydrogenophaga sp.
CAGGACGAACACCTGCTGGTGGCGGACAAGCCGCATTTTTTGCCGGTCACGCCCGGCGGGCGCTACGTGCAGCAAAGCCTGCTGGTGCGCCTGAAGCGCCGCACCGGCATCGAGACGCTCAGCCCGATCCACCGCATCGACCGCGAGACCGCCGGGCTCGTGCTGTTCAGCCTGCGGCCGCAAGACCGCGACGCCTACCAGGCGCTGTTTCGCGAGCGCGCGGTGCACAAGGTGTACGAAGCGATCGCAGCCCACCGCACCGACATCGACTTTCCCCTCACACGCCGCAGCCGCATCGACGAAGACGGCGGCAGCTTCTTCCGCATGGTCGAGTCGGCGGGAGATCCGAACAGCGAGACCCACATCGAGCGTTGCGAGGTGCGCGGCACCTGGGCGCGCTACCGGCTTTCACCCGTGACCGGCAAACGCCACCAGTTGCGCGTGCACATGAACGCGCTGGGCGCACCCATCGTGGGCGACCAGTTCTACCCCACGGTTCTGCGCGGGCCCGAGGACGCCGAAGACTTTGCCGAACCGCTGCGACTGCTGGCGAGCAGCATCGCCTTTTCCGACCCGGTCACCGGCATGCCCAGGCGTTTCGAGAGTCGGCGCGCCATCGATTGGCCTGCGACTTGATGCGCAGAAAAGACTCGGGAAATACGCGGACAGGGGGACAAGGCTTCCGTAGCGCATAATCAACACGTTCGCGTGTCCAATCGCGCGTGCAAGTCAGGTGATCGGTCAGTTTCGCGCGCTACGGCGGTACTTTTAGAGTTAGTTGTGCTTTCGGGACCCCATCGCTTTTGTTTTCAGTTATTTTGAGGAGTCCTCATGGGCAACAAACTTTACGTCGGCAACCTGCCGTACACCGTTCGCGACGAAGACCTGCAACAGTCTTTCAGCGAATTCGGCTCTGTCAACAGCGCCAAAGTCATGATGGAACGCGACACGGGTCGCTCCAAGGGTTTCGGCTTTGTCGAAATGGGCAATGACGCCGAAGCGCAAGCAGCCATCTCCGGCATGAACGGCCAGTCCCTGGGCGGCCGCAGCATCACCGTGAACGAAGCCCGTCCGATGGAGGCACGTCCTCCCCGTACCGGCGGCTACGGCGGCGGTGGTGGTGGTGGCGGCTACGGTGGTGGCGATCGCTCCGGCGGTGGCGGCTACGGTGGCGGCGGCGGCGGTCGCGGCGGTTACTGATCCCTTTCAGCCCCGCGCTGAAAAGATCTGAAAAAGGCCCCGGAGCTTCGGCTCCGGGGCCTTTTTCGTGGCGCTTGCTTAAGATGCGATCCAAGTCTTTGCGAACCTTGGGAGCGCCATGACAGTTTGGGAATGGACAGTGGTGGTGTTGGCCTGCCTGGCCGTGGTGGCGGGGTGGCTGTTCGCTGAACATCTGGGCAACCGATGGTGGCAGGCCTTGCCCGAGCCCATCCGGGAGAAGGGCTTGATTCGCTGGTTTTTCCAACGCAAATAGCCAGCCCGAACAGCCATCGTCGACACCCGCCACATGACACGCCCCACCAGATCACCTTCAGTCTGGGCCAGAACGCTGTGCACCCTGTGTGCGGCCTTCATCGCAGCCTTGGGCTTGCTGGCCATCGTGACCGAAACCCACAGCGGATACGCGCGCTTCAAAGGCCATGTGACGCTGGTGGGCGATCAGGCGGTGGACATGGGGCTGGTCATCCTCTGCACAGCCCTGCTGCCGCTGGTGGTCTGGGTGCCACGGCGCTGGATCGGCTGGTCGCTGGTGGCCTGGTGGCTGCTGTTGATGGGCACCATCTTCCAGGCGGTCTTCAAACCGTTCTGAAGTTCCTTCACCCCACGAGCAGATCCGCCAGCAATCGACTCACGTGCACGGCCTCGCGCTGTGCGCCGTCTTGAATCTGGTGGCGGCAGCTGGTGCCGTCGGCCACCACGATGGCGTCAGGTTGTGACCGCACCGCCGGCAGCAGGCTGAGTTCGGCCATCTGCATCGACACGGCGTGATGTGAGGCTTCATATCCGAAGCTGCCAGCCATGCCGCAGCAGCTGCTCTCGATCAGCTGTGGGTTTGCTCCGGGAATCCAGCGCAGCACCTCCAGGATCGGTGAAACCGCGTCGAACGCTTTCTGGTGGCAATGGCCGTGCAGCAGCACCGGCTGGTCCACGGCCTTGAGTTGCGCCTTCAAGCCGTCAAGCCGTCCAGCTTTGGCTTCGCGCGCCAGGAACTCTTCAAACAGCAGCGCGTGTTCGGCAATCTGCTGCGGCGCCGAGCCCAGGCCCATCACCAGCATCTCGTCGCGCAGCGTGAGCAGGCAGGAGGGCTCCAGCCCCACGATGGCGATGCCCTTGTGCGCGAACGGGAGCAGGCTTTGCACCACCTCGCGCGCTTTTTCCTTGGCCTGCTCCACCATGCCGCTGGCCAGATAGGTGCGGCCGCAGCACAGGTGTTTGCCGTCGTCTTTGGCTTTGGTGGCCACATGCACGGTGAAACCGGCGGCCTGCAGCACCTTCACAGCGGCGTGTGCGTTCTCCGATTCGAAGTAACCGTTGAAAGTGTCGACAAAGAGCACCACGCCGCGTTCGGCGGCCAGCACCTCGTCGCGCGTCGCTGTCTTGAGCGGCGCGTTGAAGAAATGCTGCGCGTGCCACTGCGGCAGGCTGCGCCGGGCCGAGAGACCGAGCCATTTTTCAGACAGCTTGGCCAGCAAGGGAATGCGGTTGCGCAGGTTGAGCACCGGGGCCAGGCGCGCGGCCCAGGCGGCGTAGTCGGGCAGTTGTGCGACCAGCCGGTCCTTGAGCGTGTGACCGTGCTTCGCCTTGTAGTGCTGCAGGAACTCGACCTTCATCTTCGCCATGTCCACGCCGGTGGGGCAGTCGCGCTTGCAGCCCTTGCAACCCACGCAGAGGTCCATGGCCTCGCGCACCACCTCGCTGGTGAGGGCGTCGCTGCCCGCCAAGCCAGGTATCTGCCCGCTGAGCGCCAGGCGCAGGGTGTTCGCGCGGCCGCGCGTGAGGTGCTGTTCGTCGCGCGTGACGCGGTAGCTCGGGCACATGGTGCCGGCGTCGAATTTGCGGCAGTGGCCGTTGTTGTTGCACATCTCCACCGCCTTGGCCAGACCGCGCGCCGGGTCTTCACCAGTGCCGGGTGCGGTGGTCACTTCGGTCACCGGATCGGCTTTCACGTCCCACGCGCTCCAGTCGAGCACGGGTGTGATGGGCACCACCTTGTAGCCCGGTGGAAACCGCATGAGCCGCGTGTCGTCCATCTTCGGCGGGTCGATGATGCGGTTGGGTGAAAACAGCCCGGTGGGATCGAGATGCGCCTTGATGCGGGCGAACGCGTCGTTGATGCGCGGGCCGAACTGCCATTCGATCCACTCGCCGCGGCACAGGCCGTCGCCGTGTTCGCCGCTGTAGGCGCCCTTGTACTTGCGCACGAGTTCGCTGGCCTCTTCGGCGATTGCGCGCATCTTGGCCGCACCTTCGCGCCGCATGTCCAGGATGGGCCGCACGTGCAGCGTGCCCACCGAAGCGTGGGCGTACCAGGTGCCGCGGCTGCCGTGTTTGTGGAACACCTCGGTGAGCGCATCGGTGTACTCGGCCAGGTGCACCAACGGCACGGCACAGTCTTCGATGAAGCTCACGGGTTTGCCGTCGCCGCGCAGGCTCATCATGATGTTCAGGCCCGCCTTGCGCACTTCCCACAGGTTCTTCTGCGGTGCGTCGTCCACCATCTCGACCACGCTGCCGGGCAGGCCAAGGTCGCCCATGAGCTCCACGAGCTCGCGGATCTTGTGCGCGATGTCGGCCTTGCTCGGGCCGCTGAACTCCACCAGCAACACAGCCGCGGGTTTGCCACCGTTGATGTGAGGCGAGAGCGCGGTGCGGATGGTGGGTGCGAACGCCGGGTTCTGCAGCGAGAGCTCGATCATGGTGCGGTCGACCAGCTCCACCGCCGTGAGCTGGCCCACGGCCATGCCCTCGCCGAGCTTGACGATGTGCTGCGCGCTGTCCATCGCCTGGAAGAAGGTCGGGAAGTTCACCACGCCCAGCACCTTGGCGCGCGGCAACTCGCGCA
>NZ_JALHLX010000207.1 GCF_022844385.1 Hydrogenophaga sp.
CACCGCCACACCCAGCTCGTTGGCCTTGTCCAGCTTGCTGCCGGCATCAGTGCCGGCCACCACGTAGTCGGTTTTTTTGCTCACCGAGCCGGCCACCTTGGCGCCGGCGGCTTCCAGCAGGGCCTTGGCGTCTTCGCGCTTGAGCGTGGGGAAGGTGCCGGTGAGCACGAAGGTTTTGCCCGCGAGCGGCTGGGGTGCGCGCTCGGCGGGTTCGCCCTCTTCCCAGGTCACACCACAGGCGCGCAGTTGCTCCACCACCTCGCGGTTGTGCGGTTGGTCGAAGAAGGTGCGGATGCTTTGCGCCACCACCGGGCCCACATCGTTGACCTCCGACAGGGCTTCGAGGCTGGCGTCCATGATCCGATCGAGCTGACCGAAGTGGCGCGCCAGTTCCTTGGCGGTGGCTTCGCCCACGTGGCGGATGCCCAGGCCGAACAGGAAACGCGGCAGCGTCGTGCGCTTGGATTTCTCCAGCGCCGCCAGGATGTTCTGCGCCGACTTCTCGGCCATGCGGTCCAGCGCCAGCAGGGACACGAGGCCCAGCCGGTACAGGTCGGGCAGAACCTTGACCACGCCGGCGTCCACCAGCTGCTCGACCAGCTTGTCGCCCAGGCCTTCAATTTCCACCGCACGGCGCTGCGCAAAGTGCAGCAGGGCCTGCTTGCGCTGCGCGCCGCAGAACAGGCCGCCGGTGCAGCGGTAGTCCACCTCGCCTTCTTCGCGCACGGCATCGCTCCCGCACACCGGGCATTGGCGGGGCAGGCTGAAAGGCTCTGGGTTACCCACGCGTTTGTCGAGCAACACCGACACCACCTCAGGGATCACATCACCCGCGCGGCGCACGATCACCGTGTCGCCCACGCGCACGTCCTTGCGGCGCGCCTCGTCCTCGTTGTGCAGCGTCGCGTTGGTCACGGTGACGCCGCCCACGAACACCGGCGCCAGTTTGGCCACGGGGGTGAGCTTGCCGGTGCGGCCGACCTGAACGTCGATGGCCAGCACGGTGGTGAGCTGCTCTTGCGCGGGGTATTTGTGCGCCACGGCCCAGCGCGGCTCGCGGGTGACGAAGCCCAGCTGGCGCTGCAACGCCAGCGAGTTGACCTTGTAGACCACGCCGTCGATGTCGTAGGGCAACTGGTCGCGGCTGGCCCCGATGCGCTGGTGATAAGCGACCAGGGCGTCTGCACCGCTGCACAGCACGGTCTGCTCGGCCACAGGAAAGCCCCAGGCCTTGAGCTGCATGAGCAGCTCGAAGTGGGTCTCGAACGCCGGGCCGCCTTGATCGGGCGGCGTGATCTCGCCCAGACCGTAGGCGAAGAAGCTCAAGGGGCGCTGAGCCGCAATGCCCGAGTCGAGCTGGCGCACCGCGCCAGCGGCGGCGTTGCGTGGGTTCACAAACGTCTTTTCTCCCTTGGCGCCGGCAGCGATCTTGGCGCGCTGTTTGTCGTTGAGCGCGTCGAAGTCGTCGCGCCGCATGTAGACCTCGCCCCGCACTTCGAGCACCGGCGGTGCGTCGGCCGGCAGTCGCAGCGGCACCTGCTGGATGGTGCGCACGTTGGTCGTGACCTCTTCGCCCACCTCGCCGTCGCCGCGCGTGGCGGCCTGCACCAGCACGCCGGCTTCATAGCGCAGGCTCATGGCCAGACCGTCGAACTTGAGTTCGGCCACATAGTCCACCGGGGCATCGGCCTCGGTGAGTCCCAGGGCTCGTCGCACGCGGGTGTCGAAGTTGCGCGCGCCGCTGGGCTCGGTGTCGGTCTCGGTGTTGATCGAGAGCATGGGCACACGGTGGCGCACCGGCGAAAACGCATCGAGCACCCGGCCGCCCACACGCTGGGTCGGGGAATCGCTGGTCAGCAGCCCGGGGTGTGCGGCTTCAATGTTTTGCAGTTCCCGGAACAGCCGGTCGTACTCGGCGTCGGGGATTTCCGGGTCGTCGAGGGTGTAGTAGCGGTGGGCGTGGTGGTGGAGCTGGGCGCGCAACTCGGCGGCTCGCTCGGCGGGGCTCGGCCCCGCAGCGAAAAGATCGGGTGTCATGACAGTCGGATCAGGAGAACAGGCGGCGAGCCTGAGGCGAGCCGGCCGACAGGTCGCGGCTGTCCAGCGCGTCGTACAGGCTTTCCAGGTCGGCGCCGATGCCGTCCATGGTGTCGTTGGACAGGGGCTGGCCTGCGTCGTCGGTGACCACGCCGTCCATGGCCTCGGCCAGCGCCTTGGCCGCCTGGCGCATGCGCACAAAGGGCTGTTCGCTGCGCGGCACGTGCGTGACCTCCAGCGACAGCGCCACCTCGCGCAAGGCACTTTGCTCCGGGTCTTCGGCCATGGCGGCCTGTGGATCGAACACCAGGCTCAGGATGGGCGCCTGCCCGCTCTCGCTGCCCGAGAGCACCATGCGGCCGGGCAAGGCGCCCGCCACAAAGCCCAGCTTGGCCGCGTGTTGCGCCACATAACCCGGACTCCAGGCGGCACGGCGCGCGCGCAGGGTGAAACCGAGTTGAGCGTCGTGTCCGCTGGCAAACGCGTCGAGCTCGCGGGCGCGGGCCACCTCGGCGCGCATGTCGGGGAACTCGGGTGCTGCGCCCACGGCATCGGCAAAAGCCTGGGCCTTCACCACGAACTCGGAAAACTCGATGTCGTTGAGCGCGCCGGCCCGGTTGGCCAGTTGCACACCGGCCTGCAGGGCCCGGTAGCGCTGGCCCAGGCGCGGCGTCTCCCATTCGCCGGTGGCATCGCACAGGCCTTCGACCGCAAACGGTTTGCTGCCCACGCGGCGTGTGCCGGGCAGAGCCGCCAGCAATGCGTCGCCGGAGACCTCGTGGTCCAGCACCAGCGGTGTGATCACGTCGATCAGTGCGTCCAGGTTGGGCCTGCGCTCGGGCTGGTGCAGCAAGGGGTTCACATGAACCGCAGCAGCCGCCACGGCAATCGCGGCCGGGTCGGGCTGCGTGGACGCACCGGGCATGTCGCCCAGCACCGGGTCGATGCGCTGGATCTCGTGGCCGGTCAGGTCTTCTGGCGAGTACGGCACGGTCTCGTCGCTCGCCGCATCGTCGGGGCCGTGCGCCGAACGCTCGCGCGCAAGGCGCGGCACGCTCTTGCGCGTGACCCAGGCGTTGTAGGCCACCACACCCGCGAGCACAAGCCCTCCGATGATGGCCAGGCTGATTTGCAGAGTGCTCATGGTGTTGTTGTTCAGGTGGGTTCGAGCATGCCGGCGGCCGATTCCATGTCCACCGCCACGATGCGCGAGACGCCCTGCTCCTGCATGGTCACGCCGATCAGCTGCTCGGCCATTTCCATGGCGATCTTGTTGTGGCTGATGAACAGGAACTGCGTCTCTTTGGACATGTGGGTGACCAGCTTGGCGTAGCGCTCGGTGTTGGCGTCGTCCAGCGGCGCGTCCACCTCGTCCAGCAAACAGAACGGCGCGGGATTGAGCTGGAAGATGGCGAACACGAGCGCAATCGCGGTGAGCGCCTTCTCGCCGCCCGAGAGCAGGTGGATGGTCTGGTTTTTCTTGCCGGGTGGCTGCGCCATCACCTGCACGCCGGCGTCGAGAATTTCCTCGCCGGTCATCACCAGGCGCGCGTTGCCACCGCCGAACAGCTCGGGGAACATCTTGCCGAAGTGCGTGTTGACGGTCTCGAACGTGCTGCCCAGCAGGTCGCGGGTTTCGTTGTCGATCTTCTTGATCGCGTCTTCCAGCGTGTTCATGGCCTCGACCAGGTCGGCCGTCTGCGCGTCGAGGAAGGTCTTGCGCTCGCGCGCAGCGGTGAGTTCGTCCAGCGCGGCGAGGTTGACGGCGCCCAGCGCCTGGATCTCGCGGTGCAGGCGGTCGATCTCGCCCTGCATGCCGGGCAGCCGCACGTTGCCTTCCGTGATGCTTTGCGCCACAGCGGCCAGATCGGCCTGGGCCTCTTCGAGCATCTGCGTGTACTGCTCCACGCCCAGGCGCGCGGCCTGTTCCTTGAGCTGAAAGTCGGTGATGCGGTTGCGCAGCGGATCGAGTTCACGCTCCAGTTGCAGGCGGCGTTCGTCGCTGGCCCGCAGCTT
>NZ_JALHLX010000208.1 GCF_022844385.1 Hydrogenophaga sp.
TTGTCGTGCACCTGGCGAGAGTGGATCGCCAGACCTGAACAGGAGCGCGAGGTGGACGCGATCGTGGTGGGTTCGGGTTACGGCGGCAGCGTGGCGGCGCTACGGCTGGCGGAAAAAGGCCACCGCGTGTTGCTGCTGGAACGCGGCAGTGAGTACCTGCCGGGCGACTTTCCCAACGATTTTTCGGGCGTTCCCAAACACTTCCGGGTGAACATTCCCGGTCGAGGCGTACCACTGGGGCGGGCCTCGGGGCTGGTTGAAATTTCAGTGGGCCAGGGCATGGTGGCCGTCACCGGCAACGGGCTGGGCGGTGGCAGCCTGATCAACGCGGGTGTGCTGATGCGGCCGGACGCCGATGTGTTCACTCAGGACGCATGGCCTGCTGAGATCCGGCACGGGTTTGGCCCGGTCACGGGCACCTCGTGGTTGGACCAGGCGTTCACCACCGCAGAGGACGCGCTGGGGGGCCACACGTTCGAGTCACCAGTGAAAGATCGACAACTGTGCAAAACCGAGGCGCTGTTTGATGTGGCCGCAGCCATCCGCCCCGACCACCCCGGCCTGCGGATCACGCAAGCCAAGCTCACGGTGGACCCGGACCGCTGCACTGCCTGCGGAGACTGTGCATCGGGCTGTAACGTGCCTGGCGCCAAGCTCACGCTGTCCACCAGCTACCTGCGCAAGGCGCTGGCCACGTGCCGCGTGCAGATCGTCACCCAGGCGCAGGTGTACAAGTTCGAGCCCGGAACACCCAACGACATGGACGCAGCGGGCTGGACAAGCACGGTGTTTTCCACCGACGCCCAGCATCAGGTGCTGACCTTGCGTGAAGCGGGCACCGAGCGGCCCGATGGCCAGCCCGAGACAGAAACCGGCAAGGACCCCGCCAGCACGATCGTCAAGGTGCACGCGAACATCCTGGTCATCGCTGCGGGAGCGCTGGGCTCAACGCAACTGCTGCAGCGATCACAAGCACTCGCAGGCGAAGCCCTGGCGTTTTCCCGTGCGCTGGGCACACGCCTCTCGGGCAATGGCGACTCGGTGTCGATCAACACGGGGGAACGCCGCCGCGTCAACGCGATGGGCTATGGCGCCAACGCCACGCTTCGCGGCATGTGCAAGAGCGATCCGCGAAATCACCATCGGGTGGTTGGCCCGACCATCACCGCGTCGCTGGACCTGCGGGACCCGGGCAAGCCATTGGACAGGCGCATCGTGCTCCAAGACGGCGCCATCCCCGGCGCCATCGCACGCCCGTTTGCCGAAATGATCGCCACCGCCTACTGCGTCGGGCAACTCGGCCGCTGGTGGTTCAAGAATCCACAGCCCGGCGCAGCGTCCACCACAGACCCCCTGGCCGCCAGCAAGGCCATGACCGAACACACGCAGGTTTTTCTGGCGATGGGACACGACGGCTCGCCGGGGCGCCTGGTATGGCTGCCCGGGCTGGACACCAGCGCACCGGTCCTTGCCGACCCTCAGAAACTGCCAACCTACCGCGAGCAGCAGCGGCTGTTTGACCGCCTGGGGGAGCTGGGCACCCATGTGCACACACCCTTGTGGCAATGGTTGCCGCCCAGCATGACCCGTCTTTTCCGGGGGGAACAGCCGCCCGCCACCGTGACCACCGTGCATCCGCTGGGTGGCTGCCCCATGGGCGACGATCCCGTCACCAGCGTCGTGAACCACCTGGGCCAGGTGTGGGTACACGAACCCGCGCAGCGCGGGCGCAAAGGACGGTTCAAAATGCACTCGGCAGCGCGCACCGCATCCCACCCAAACGCCGTCGAAGCAAGCGGGGAAACGCTCACCGCACCGGACTTGAATCCACCCAACCGGCCACAGGTGTACGACGGCCTGTTTGTGCTGGACGGCGCGATCGTGCCCACGTCGCTGGGCTGCAATCCCATGCTCACCATCACGGCGCTGGCTGAGCGTGCCATGGCACTGATGGACCCGGCACCCCAACGCCTGCCTTTCGTCGTCGCACCCTCTTCCGAACGACCCCACGCCGAGTTCATGTATGAGCCGTTCGACCGGGATGTTCGACTGGGTGAAACCTTGCGGGCTGAGGGTGCCGGACTGGGCGGTCAATGGTTCCAGCATCCTGATCGGGACCGGCTCAGGCTGGTGTTCACAACCCGTCTCGATGCCGCCAACTTCGAGCACACGCTGACCGATCGCGACCACCCGATGCTCATCAAGGACGCCACGCTGGAGCTGCTGCGCGCGGCCCCGCCACAGCAGGGTTCGGCATCGGGAGGTACCCCCGAAGTGCTCGCCACCTACCAGGCCACCGAGGGGCACTTCAAGTTCTTGCGTGCGCACTGGTGCAGCAGCGGCATCTGGCCCACTCTGGCGTGCGCTTTGCAGTTGCTGGTGTGGATCGGGCCTATCGTGTTGGGCTTGGGCTTGGTCTTGCTCGCCAAACTTCAGGCGCTCTGCGCGCTGATTCACATCGACCTTGCCGATGCAGCCGGGCGTGTTGCACTGCCCATCTGGCTCCTGTGGTTGCCTTTGATCTCTCTGCTGGCATCGGCCCTGCCTTACCCGCGCACCTTGCTCACCTATCTGGTGCTGCGGGGCTGGTCGGACTGGCGTTTCAAAGGATCGCACCCCAAACCGGCCGAGCCATCGGCCTGGCGGAAGGTCGTCAGCGTGGTTCAGTTTTTGCGCCAGATGGTGCATGCCGCCGAGAGGCGCAGCATGTGCTACCAGGTCACGCTGGAGCGGCAAACCGGGGCGTGCGAAGACACCCGGGGCACGTTCCCTGAGCGGGTACATATGACGGCCCACAAACGCGTGGCTTACCGGGCGTCGCTGCCCGAGTGGGGGCGCTGGCTGGGTCGTCACACCTTGCGGCTGGTCGGCCTGGGTTCGGCAGAGATGGCGCCGCTTCGCCCGGGCTTTTGGGAACAGGTGATGGATGCGCGGATCAGCGTGTGGCGCGGCACCGCCCATCGATCACGCCGGCTCGCCCACGGCACCCTGTCCATGGGGCGCGACAACCTCTTCAACCGCGCCATGGCACAGCTGGGCCAGCAGGGTGACACCACCAGCGGCTTGATGCTTCTGGCGGGCTATCCGCTGCTGCTGGCTCGTTTTGCCATCAAGACCCGGTTGCTCGACTTTCGCCTGCCCAACCACAGCAATCTGCCGGTAGCGGACGCGGCCAGCGAGGAAGACGTTCGCATTCGCAACGGCCAAGGCGGGTTCGTCATCCCGGAGCTGCACTGGCTTCCCGTCTCCCGCGGCCGCTCCAGCAGCGACCAGGGCACCGAGGCGGTGGACGATCTGCGTTTGCGTCTGTGGCGCTACCAGCGCGACGAAACCTCCAAAACCACCTACATCCAGGACTCGACCTGGAGGGGACAGCACGTTCGCCGGGCACGTGCCGTGCTGCTGCTCCATGCCTTTGGACAATCGGGGCAAAGCTTCACGCACCAGGCCGACGGCTCCACCGTCGGCAGCAATCTGGCCGAGGCCTTCCACGAGAAAGGCTTTGAGGTCTGGATCCTGGACAGCCGAATGTCGACACGCAGCGGCTACGCTGCCGAGCCCACCACCGTGGACATGCAGGCACACCACGACGTGCCAACGGCGGTGAACCACATCCTCTCGGAAATCGAGCGTGCCGAGGGCGGTGGCCACCCTCTGCAAATCTCGGCGTTCGGCCAGTGCATCGGTGCCGCCTCGCTGTGGATGGCCTTGCTCGATGGTTTGCTGTCGCACGCCCCTCAGACAACAGTCCCGAACGGTGATCCGGGCACTCCACGCCTGTCCAAGATCGCCTGCGCCATGTTCAGCCAGGTGCATGCGCTCGCGCAGGGTAGCCCGGAGACGCGAGCCAAAACCTGGTTGCCCGGTTTTTTGCAGGCGGTGGCGCCGCGTGGCGTGATTCCGTTTGCCGTGCGCGGCGCTCAGGACAACCTGTTGCTGAACTTCCTGGACCGCCTGCTCTCCACCCTGCCCGCACCCGCCACCGAACGGGCACACCAGGCCAACGAGGATGGACTGGCCACCTGCAAGCGCATCCGCTTCATCGAGGCACC
>NZ_JALHLX010000209.1 GCF_022844385.1 Hydrogenophaga sp.
CGAGGCCGCCATCAGCACATAGATGAGCAGGTTGTGGAACTGCAGCGCAACGCGCCGCCACAGGCCGGGTGGCGCCTGGGCCACCAGCTGGTTCGGACCGTGCCTGGCCAGGCCTTCGTCGACCTGACCGCTGCTCAGGCCCTGGTCGGTGGATTGCAGGGCTTGCAGCGCCTGCTGGGCCGTGCAGGCGTGCCACGGTGCAGGCGCTGGCGAAGGGTTGCCGGGGTGGTTGGTGTCGCTCATTCCTGCAGGCTAAGGCACTTCGCCGGGACGCGCCATGACACGTGTCAAGGAACAGCCCGGGGGTTGCCCGCCGCCCAGGGGGTTCCATGCGAACCGTGTTCACGCTGCGCCTGCCAGCGCAACCAGTCCGCGGGTTCGTCCACGTCCCACAGGGAGGGCAACTCCTGCCAGCTCGCACCGCATCCGCGCAGGCGCTCCCGGGTGCGCCCCAGCACCTGCGCGGTGCTCCACGGCACCTCGGTGAACACCTCGGGCACGGGCCTGCGCAAACCGATCAGCACATAACCACCGTCCTCGGCCGGGATCAGCACCGCGTCGTGGTCCTGCAGCGCGTCGGCCGCCTGCTGCAGGTGGGACGGTGTGAGCACCGGGCAGTCGGTGCCGGCGATCAGCAAGGGCGTGTGCGGCGCCCGGGCAAAGTGGTGCTGCATGGCGGCGGCCATGCGCTGCCCGATGTCACCGGCGGGCTGGGCCATCGTTGCCACTCCGCGGCGCACCGCAAGGGCGCGAAAGAAGCGGTGTGCGGCATCGGGGGCGCACCAGAGCGTCACTTCACCCGTGCTGGCCGAGCGCGCGGTGGCCAGGGTCCGCAGGGCAAAACCGCGCTGCGCCCGGGCGGCGCCGGCTGCGCCCAGCAGGGGGATCAGCCGCGTCTTGGCCAGCCCGGCCACCGGTGCCTTGGCCATGATCGCCACTGATGCCGGAGCTCGGGGCCTGTAGCCATACCGCAGGGCCAGTGTGTGCGCATCGGTGCCCAGGGCGTGCGCGGCGCGCAGCCGCCACATGAGCAGCACGGTGCGCCAGAAACCGTGCTGGTCCCAGCGGCGGCCCGAGGTGGTCACACACTCGCGCAGGCAGGCGGGGGCTTCGATCGCCTTCAGGCGCTGGCTCAGATCGATGTCCTCCATCAGCGGCAGCGCCGCGAAGCCACCCACCGATTCGAACAGCCGCCGCTGCACGAACATGGCCTGGTCGCCAGTGGCAATGCCGGTGAGTCGCGAGCGCCGGTTCATGAACCACGCCACCAAGGGCAGCAGCGGGTGCCGGCCTTCGATGTGCACGTCGAACCGGCCCCAGCGGTGACCGTGTTGCACCGCCGGCTCGATCAACTGGTCGGCGTCTGCGGGCAGTTGCGTGTCGGCGTGCAGGAACAGCAGCACGTCGGCGCGGGTGGCAGCGGCGCCGGCGTTGAGTTGCGAGGCCCGGCCGCGCGGGGCCTGCAGCACCCGGTCGGCCAACGGTTGTGCGATGGCCAGCGTGCCGTCGGTGCTGCCACCGTCCACCACGATGAGTTCAGCACCGCGCGCGCGCAGCGGCGCCAGCGCCTGCAGCTTCAATGCCAGCGTGGCGGCTTCGTTGAGCACCGGCACAACCATGGCCAGCTTCATGCGCGCAACCCGCGTTCAAACAGGTCAAAGCCGTCGAGCACCTCGGCCACCACCGGCGGGCTGAGGTAGTGGTCCACGCGGTTGCGCACATGGTCCACCAGCGCGGCTTCGCTGCGCTGGCTGGACCAGTCTTCGCCATCAGCCCCGGTCCTGGCTGCCTCAACCGACAGAGCGCGCCACTTGGCACACCAGGTGATCGACCACAGCCACATGGCGCGGCGCAGCACCCCATGCCAGGGCCGTGCAGTGGCAGCCATCGGCCCCACCGCGCCGGCCCATGTCGCGTAAAACCCCAGCACCTCATCGACCGACAGCACCGCCTGCGTGTCCAGGTCCCAGGTTGTGGAGGTGTAGAGGGTGGCGTGGGCCAGGTCAAGACCCGGGTAGGCGTAGCGGCACTTTTCCAGGTCGACCAGCACCGCGCGGCCATCCGGCTGCACGATGAAGTTGCCCGGGTGGGCGTCGAATGCGATGAGGCAGCGCGCGGGGCGGTCAGTGCCGAGCACGCAGGCCAGCAGCCGCTGACGCTCGCCTTCGATGGCCGTCAACACCGGGACCGACAGTCCCGCCGCACCGAGGTGGGCGGCCTGCGCGTCGATCTCTTGCACCAGCGCCCGCAGGGGATCGGCGGCGTTCAACAACGGTGCACGCGACGCCGCCTTGGGCAGCGGCCGCGCGTGAATGGACGCGAGCGCGGTGGCCAGCGCGGGCAGGTCCTGTGGGAGGCGGACCGGTCGGCCTTCGATGGACTGCACCAGCAAAGCGCCGCGCGGCAGGTGCTCAGAGGGTGGCAGCACGCCCTGCAAGGCGGGGGTGTGGCCACTGGCCGCGGCGCGCTCGAAGCAGGCGCGCTGGTAATCCAGGTTGTCCTGCGCGCTCAACCCCAGCTGGCTTTGCTTGGGAATGCGAGCGAGCCAGCCGGTGCCCTCCAGGCGCACGTGGTCGTGCGCGAGGCCTTTGTCGGGCAGTGGCACCAGGGGCCGGTCGGCGGCAGGATGGCGTGCCGCCTGCAAGGCCAGGCGCAGGCGTCGAGAGAGGTCGTTGGAAATCGGCAAGCCGGGATACCTCGAAGAAGACGGCGTTGAAAGGGGCGAAGGTGTAAGAATGCACCGGCCCCGGCGACCGACAGGTTGCAAACCCACCTTGGAATTGTCGTGAGCTTTCGAAAAATCTTTCTGCTGGCTGTGGTCGCCTTGGGTATCGCGGCCTTTTTCGTGTTCGATCTGGGTCGCTTCCTGAGCCTGGAGTACCTCAAACAGAGCCAGGCCAGCTTCGAGGCGCTGTACGCGTCCCAGCCTTTGAAGGTCTCGCTGGTGTACTTCGCCATTTATGTGGCGGCCACCGCGCTCTCGTTCCCCGGCGCAGCCATCATCACGCTGGCCGGCGGCGCCATCTTCGGGCTGTGGTGGGGCACGCTGCTGGTGTCGTTTGCTTCCAGCCTGGGCGCCACGCTGGCCTTTCTGACTTCGCGCTTCGTGCTGCGCGACAGCATCGAGGCCAAGTTCGGCAACCGCCTGGCCGAGATCAACCGCGGCATCGAGAAGGACGGGGCGTTTTACCTGTTCACGCTGCGGCTGATCCCGGTCGTGCCGTTCTTCGTGATCAACCTGGTCATGGGCCTCACCAAGATGAAGGCGCTGACCTTCTACGCGGTGAGCCAGATCGGCATGCTGGCCGGCACGCTGGTGTATGTGAACGCGGGCACGCAGCTGGCGCAGATCGATTCGCTGCAGGGCATCCTGAGCCCGGCGCTGCTGGGCTCGTTTGTGTTGCTGGGCGTGTTTCCCTTGATCGCGAAATGGATCGTGGGCCTGATGCAAAAACGCAAGGTGTACGCGCGCTGGGCCAGCGTCAAGCCCAAGCGCTTCGACCGCAACCTGATCGTGATCGGCGCCGGGGCCGGCGGCCTGGTGTCGGCCTACATCGCGGCGGTGGTCAAGGCCAAGGTCACGCTGGTCGAGGCGCACAAGATGGGCGGCGATTGCCTGAACTACGGCTGCGTGCCGAGCAAGGCGCTCATCAAGAGCGCGAAGCTGGCCCACCAGATGCGCCACGGCGAAACCTATGGCCTGCACAGCACAACACCCACCTTCAGCTTCAAGGCGGTGATGCAGCGCATCCAGGACATCGTGCGCGCCATCGAGCCGCACGACAGTGTGGAGCGCTACACCGGGCTGGGCGTGGAGGTGCTGCAGGGTTACGCAAAGCTGGTGAACCCGTGGACGGTGGAGATCGCTCTCAACGACGGCAGCACGCAAACACTCACCACCCGCAGCGTGGTGATCGCGGCCGGCGCCCGGCCTTTCGTGCCACCCCTGCCCGGTCTGGAAGACAGCGGCTACGTGACCAGCGACACCATGTGGGACAAGTTCGGCGA
>NZ_JALHLX010000210.1 GCF_022844385.1 Hydrogenophaga sp.
TATTCGGCCGCCTCGGCGGCCGGAATGCAGGGCTCCGGTCTTTTGGGGATCGAAGCCAGATAGGCGGTGTTGGCCTCGATCGCTTTGACCGCCATGCTGATCTTGGCCGGATCAGGTGCGCAGCGCAGAGGCAGCGTTGCGAGCGCGCTCTCAGCGTAGTAGCGCGTCCGGACACCGCCCATGCCGTGCCGCACGGCCATGGGCCGAATCGTTCGGTGCATGAAGTCACCGAGAGACCGGTTGCCTCGCACATCAAAAATGCGGGTTCCGTTGTCCGCCACATACACGCGCAGCGGTTTGCAATCCTCAAGCGCAATGTTGTTGTCCGGATCAAGCGACGGAACCCACCAGTCCACATGGAGCAGCCAGCCCGTCACACGCGCGAGCGCCACCGCGAAGTTGACACCATCTTCCGCCTCCCACTCATTGACCAAGGCCGGCGCAAAGGCCGTGCGCTGCTTGAGCTTCGCTTGTCCCATATTTCTTCTCCGTGATGACCCACCTTCGGGCAGCAAGCCATTGTCAGTCCCAAATCCTAACCCGGTGAATCGCACGAAAAACGAGCTGGTTGTCTTTGCGGAAGTCCACTAAGTCATTGATTTCATTGAACAACGGAAACCACTAACCGGGTGAATTGCACGAGAAAAGAGCCGGTTCCTCAAAACCACGATTTCCGAACATGTGCCCCTGGACACCGGCGACACGAGCTTCGACCTCCCCGTATTCCCGGGCGACCTTGATCAAACCCGGCGCGCGCGCAACTTCGTCTGGCGTTGAATGAGGGCGTCTGCGTACGAATCGATCTCGAAGGTGATGGTGCCCTTGAAGTTCACGTGCTCAAAGTGCACTGGCCCGATGCGCCGGATCCAGTGGTCCTCGATGGGGTGCTTGAGCGCCTTCCAGCGGTCCACGACATCTTGCATTTTCATGGTGTTCCAGGCGATCACAACGTTGGTCAGCAGGGTGTGCGACGTCGAGATGGCGCGCAGTTCATCGACCCGTCGGCCGCGCGAGACGCCCACACGCCCGTGGTACACGGCGCGCTGCAATTGATGGATGGACTCGCCACGGTTCAGCAGTGCATGCATTTCGCGGCGGAATTCAGGGATGGTGAAGTAGTCGCACAGAAAGACGGTGCGCAGGAGCTTTCCCAGTTCGTCTGCGGCCGCGTGCACAGGATCCCCCCGGGCTGCGCTGCCCAGGCGGGCGATGGCCTCTGCGGCCGTGAGGCGGCCCTGGCGGATGGAGGCGATCAGGCGCAGCAGCTCCATCCAGCCGGCACGGATCTTCCGCAGCGAGACCTTGCCCACGACCAACCGCTCCAGTGATTCTGGCGGCGCAGCACCCCATGCCATGAACATCTTGCGCTCCGACAGCTGGCGCAAGCGAACACACAGGTCGAAGCCCAGCAGCTTGGCGATCGCCATGGCCGCATTGGTGTAGCCATGGGTGTCGACGGCCAGCAGGGACAGGCGGATCTGATCCTCGCGCCGCGTGCAATTGTGTGCTTCGACGCCGTGCACCGCGGGCGCGGCCTGCCGATCGTTGATGACGATGGGCTGGTCGTGGAACAGCGCCCAGGTGTCGAGCATGTGCACATAAATGCCCACCCCATGTTGTTTGCGGCGGTACTCCATGCGCGCCGAGTGCAGGTGCCGCGAGGTATCAAGCGTCATCGAATCAGAAGATGCCTTGTCGCCCTGGCCCCAGAGCATCGCAATCGGCATGCTCTGCTGGTAATCGATGATGCGCGTGTTGGCCTCCCGCAGGCGCCCACTGGCCTCCAGCGCACGCATGGCCATGGAGATTTGTGAGACTTGCAGGCCGGGGATCATGGCGCAGACCCCCTTGGCGTTGTTCTCCGTCCCATGTGCGTACAGGGCGCCGTACACCGCCTTCAGCTCACCAATGTCCTTGGCCATCCGGCCCAGCAGCGCCTGGCTGAAGCGGGTTTTGGCATCCACCTCGACCAGCATGTCGGCGAATTGGGCGCTGCCGATCATGTTGAACATGGTCTCGCGGGTTTTCGTGACCTGGGGTTCGACTTCAAGCGCCTGGATGGGTGAGATGCTGATGTGCCCATGGTTGTCGATGCTGAGCGCGCCTTCCTCGACCGCTTTGGCGAGTTGGGCCAACCCGGCGTCGACGCGCTCCAACACCCGCTCCAGGAACTTGTCGGGATCATCGGTGAGGCTCAAGGCCCGGATGAGTGACTTGTTCTTGTCCGTCCATTCCTGTTCAGACATAAGCTGATCGGCGCGACTGCGGTGGCGGCTGCTGTGCGCCAGCCAAAGTTTGCCGCCCTTGATGGCCTTGCGCAGTGCCGTCGCGGCACTGACCTTCAGTGCAGCAAGAGCGAGCTTGCGGTCTGGGCCCTGCAACAACAGATGCCAGCCGGGATCGGCAAAAGACACGTCCAGTCCCTCAGGCAGGCTGGTTGCCCCTCGTTTGGCCAGATCGCGCAGCAACTTGAGCTGCCTCAGCGCCTTGTCCGACGCCTCGCCTTTGATTTCCAGAATGCCCAGCGAGTTGAGAAGCGCTGAAACACGTGGTGCTTCTTCCTTCACGAGTGCTTCGCGGACCAATTGAGCACGCGTGCCTGCGAAGTCCGGCTCATCTCGAGGCACCAGCTCACGCATCGCAGCGACGATTTGCGCGGCGCTCAGCTTCTTGTCGTAGAGGACCGCCTTGAGCTTCACCCGCTCGGCGCGCAGATCGACGGAGCTGTCCGCTTGCTTCTTGAGCACCTTGCCGGAGGCCTTGCGGTAGAGGTCGGTGAGGCGTCGCGCGCCCATCTCCGCGGCCAGGTCGGTCTGTTCCAGCAACGTCACGTGCAGGAATGAAACCATCTCCAGCTCGCGTTGCTCTGGGGACAGGTTCTTTGTTGCTGACGGAGGTCGATTGACCACCTCCTGGCTGTAGGCTTTCAACCGATTCAACGCAATCGCCGATAGCTTCCACTCGTGGACGCGCAAGCCCTTCAGGTACTCGATTTTTTTGGTGACCTCGCTCAGGGTGAGCTGACCATGCTTGCCCGGTGGCGTGCGCAGCCACTCCAGCACGGTGTGCCCGCCCGGTCCGGATCGTTTTGAGAACGCGTGCAAAAGCGCCCTGTGGATGTGCTCGCGCGGAACGCCTACGCGAATCGTTTCGAGCGCCGCATTCTCTTGGTCGGCAAATGCCGTGCGGGCCATGTCCCTGAGGGCCCGATCGCCAGGCAGCACGAGGCGGCGGTCAAAGAGCCAGTGTTCCGACTGATGCACAAGATCGTTCACCGAGACCGCAGTGGTGGCAAGCTCACGCAGGGCATCGGCAAGCAGCGCTTTGGTGGTGTCGGCCAAGACCGCGAAGCCAACGCGTTGTCGCGCCCAAAGCTGATGCTCGAAGCGGGTGTCCCTGTCCTTGTACAGCGACGTCACGGATGCGATGTCCGTCGCGCTCATGCCCAGTGTTGAAGTCAGATGCCGCAGCAGCACGGGTGGCAGGCCCGAGAGAGCATCTGGGTGTCGTCCGGTGGCGCGCAGCATCACCAGTTGAACGGCCGCGCCAAGGCGAGCAGTACCCCGGAAACGGGGCGGGCGAAGCTCATGGATGTCTTCAGCGCTCAGGCCGAAGCATTCTTCGACCTCCCGCTTGGACAGAGACTTGGGAAGGGTATCGGATCCGACAAAACGCAGATAGAAGCTTGGCAAGCTGGTTCCCCCTGGCCTGCGCAGTCCAAGCCTTGCGGAAGTCTACGGAATTGTTCTCGTTGGTTCCAGAAGGTTTGAGTGAATGCGGGTTAACCCTCGGGCGCTAACCCGGCGTTCTGCACCGGAAATGAGGTCACCCCGTGGTGTACGAGCGTGGCGAGCGTCCGGGTGGTGCGATTTTGTGAAGCGCCGGGTGTTAGGGCGGCGGTGTTTCAAGGCTCAGCCTGTCGCTTGACGAACCCCGATGGGCCAGCCGCC
>NZ_JALHLX010000211.1 GCF_022844385.1 Hydrogenophaga sp.
CCAGCCGTTGATGGCCAGCGACTGGCTGTCCATCAACATGGAACCGAGCAGCGCCGCCAGGCCGTGTGCCGCCAGCAGGCCGAGCACACAGGCCAGCACGGCCAGCCACAGGGCCTCGCACAGCAGCAGCGAAGCCACGCGCCTGGGCGGCGCGCCCAACATGCGCAGCATGGCGAGATCACCCCGGCGCTCGCGCACCGCGCTCCACAGCGCAATGAACACCGACAGCGCGGCCACGCCCAGCAGCACGGCGCCCAGACCCTGGAGCACCTGCGTGCCCACGCCCACCATGGAGAGCAGCCGCGTGATTTCGAGCGCCGGCGCGGCGGCCTGCATGGACGTGGTGCTGTTGATGAAGCGCGGAAAGCTCACCGCCGCAATGGGCGTGTTGTACGTGATGAGCGCCAGCGTCACCTCGCGTTCGTCGGCCAGTGCCTCGGCGAGTTCAAGGCGCTCGGCCTCGTCCATCTGGTCGCCGGCGTGCATGTCGTCGTGCACCTGCCAGACCGATTCGGTGGCGGTGAGCACCAGCCGGTCGAGCACGCAGCGGCAGGGTGCGAGAACACCGCTCACGGTGTAGGGCGTTTCGCCGTGCATGGCGTCGCCTGCGCCCAGACCGTGCGCGCCTTCGAACGCCTGGCCCGGTTGCAGCCCGGTGCGGCTGGACACCTGGGCGCCGAGCACCGCCTGCATCGGCGTTGACCACAGCGCGCCCTGCGCAAGTTGTGCACCGTAGTGCGTGGCGTAGTCGGCGGTGGTGCCTACGATGCGGAAACCCTGCAGGTTGTCACCCAGGCTCAACGGAATGAGTTTGGCCACCTGCGGGTGCTGTGCGAGGCGCTGCACCTCGGCCAGCGGGATGTTGCCCGGTGGCACGTCGATGTGAAACACGCCCGCGAGGATCAGCTGCATCGGGCTTCCCTTGGCGCCCACCACCACATCAATGCCGGCCAGATCGCGCTCGAACGCACGGTCGATCTGGTCGCGCGCAATCAGCACGAAGGCCATCGAGGCCAGACCGAGCGCGAGCAGGAGCAGGTTGAGTGTGGTGGCGAGCGGACGCGACCACAGGTAGCGCCACGAGAGACCGAACACGTTCATACGGCCACCGCTGCCCGGGCATCGAACGCGAGCACGCTGGCCTGTGGCAGCGCCTGCACCACGCGTGCGTCGTGGGTGGCGATCACCAGCGTGGCGTTCAAGTTGGCCGCGCAGGTTCGCAGCAGGTCCAACGCGGCTGCACAGGCTGCGTCGTCCAGACTGGCGGTGGGCTCGTCGGCCAGGATCACGCCCGGGCGCAGCAGCAGCGCACGGGCCAGCGCCACGCGCTGCGCCTGCCCACCCGAGAGTTGCGAAGGCTTGCGCGCCGAGAGCGAATCGATGTCGAGCAGCTGCAAGGCCCTGTGAACAGCGGCGCGAACCACCGGCAAACCCGCAGCAAAGAACACCAGCCCCAGGTTGTCCTCCACCGACAGGGCATCGCTCAGGTGCAGCTTCTGCGGCAGAAAACCGATGTGCCTCGCGCGCCAGGCGTCGCGTGTGGCAGCAGACAACCCGCCCACCGACTGCCCGCCCACCTCCACCTCGCCTGCGGTGGGCGTGAGCAGGCCGCTGGCCAAGGCGAGCCAGGTCGACTTGCCGCTGCCCGAAGGACCGCGCAACAGCAGCGTGCCGCCCTGCGCCACCGACACATCGGCGAAGCGCAGCGGCTCGCTGTGCGGGTAGGCGAATTGCAGACCGCGGCTGTCGATCACGCAGCAGGCTCCGCGCAGCCCGCGCAAGTGCCGTGGATGGAAACGTCCACCCGGTTGCCCTGGTGACCCAGGCGCGCCAGCGCAGCAAACAGGTCGTGGGTCACGGCGCGCGTGGGTTCGCTGGCGTCGGTGAGGTGGAACTGCCGGTGGCAGGCGTCGCACTCAAAACGCGGCAGCGCACCTTCGTCTTCACCGCCCGGCGTGGGCAACGCCAGGCTGAAGTGCCAGGTGCGCGCGTCGTCGGCCTGACGCTGCAGCACGCCGCAAGCGGCCAGGCGGTCCAGCAAGCGGTAGAGCGTGACGCGGTTGATGTCCAGGCCGCGCGCGGTCAGCGAAGCCAGCGCCTGCGCGTGGGTCAGGCCACCGGGCGGACGGGCCAGGAACAGGCCGAGCACGGCGCGGGTGGCGAGCGTGCGCCGCAGACCGGCCTTCTCCAGGCGGGACTGGATCTCGGGCGGAACGCCCAGGGGTTCTTTGGGTGTGCGTGGGTTCAAGGGACACGTCTCCGCTTTATCGCAACTGTGTTGCGTTATGATGCCTGTTACCGCAATTGAGTTGCATTATCTCCGCCCCAAGGATCCCCGTGCAAGCCCATCCCGACGCCGCCAGCAGCCCACCGGCCATCGCGCTGCGCAACCTCACGCTGGGCTACGAGCAGCACCCGGCCGTGCACCACCTGTCCATCACCATCGATCCAGGCTCGCTGGTGGCAGTGGTCGGGCCCAACGGTGCGGGCAAGTCCACGCTGGTCAAGGCCCTGGCTGGCCAGTTGCGGCCCATCGAGGGCTGGGTCGAAGGGCTCGAACACCACCGCGTGGCCTGGCTGCCGCAACACAGCGGCGTGGACCGCAGCTTTCCCATCTCGGTGCAGGAGCTCGTGATGCTCGGTCTGTGGCACGAGGTGGGCGCGCTGGGGCGCTACAGCGCTGCCCACCGCAAGGCAGGGCACGAGGCGCTGGCTGCTGTGGGTTTGCTGGGCTTCGAGCGGCGCAGCATCGACACGCTCTCAGGCGGGCAAATGCAGCGCGCCCTGTTCGCCCGCCTGATCCTGCAGGACGCACCCGTGGTGCTGCTCGACGAACCTTTTGCTGCGGTGGACCAGCGCACCACCGACGACCTGCTGGCCCTGCTGCACCGCTGGCACGCGCAGGGCAAAACCGTGGTGGCGGTGCTGCACGATCTGTCGCAGGTGCGTGCGCATTTCCCCCAGACCCTGCTGCTGGCGCGCGAACCGGTGGCCTGGGGTGCCACAGCCGAGGTGTTGACGCCCGCCCACTGGCAACGCGCGCTGCGCATGCAGGAGCCGTTTGACGAGGACGCACCCCTGTGCGCGCCGGCCAGCACCCACGCACACAGCCACGGAGTCTCGGCATGAGCGCGCTGGACGGTCCAGACGCCACGACGACGATGCTCTGGGCCCACCTGTGGCTGGGGCCTTTCGTGGAATTCGGCTTCATGCGCAGCGCACTGCTGGGTTGCGTGGCGCTGGCGGTGAGCGCCGCGCCGGTGGGTGTGTTCCTGATGTTGCGGCGCATGAGCCTGACCGGCGACGCCATGGCCCACGCCATCCTGCCAGGCGCGGCCATTGGCTATTTGATCGCAGGGCTTTCGCTCGGCGCCATGACCTTCGGCGGCATCGTCGCCGGTTTGGCGGTGGCGGTGGGCTCGGGCCTGGTGGCGCGCAACACCGTGCTGCGCGAAGACACCAGCCTCGCCGCGTTCTATCTGCTGTCGCTCGCGTTGGGGGTGCTGATCGTCTCGGTGCGCGGCAACAGCGTTGATTTGCTGCATGTTCTTTTCGGCACCGTGTTGGCCCTGGACGGCGCCGCCCTCAGCTTGCTGGGCAGCATCGCGGTGATCACTTTGGTGTCGCTGCGCGTGCTCTACCGCCCTCTGGTGCTGGACTGCCTGGACCCGGGTTTCCTGCGCGGTCACAGCCGCTGGAGCCCGGTGGCGCACTACGGTTTTCTGGCGCTGCTGGTGATCAACCTCGTGGCCGGGTTCCACGCCCTGGGCACGCTCATGTCGGTCGGCATGATGGTGCTGCCCGCCGCCACCGCGCGTTTCTGGGTGCGCCGCCTCGGCGCCTTGCTGGGCCTGGCCGTGGTGTTCGCCCTGCTGGCCTGTGTGGCCGGCCTGCTGGTCTCCTACCACGCCGACTGGCCCACCGG
>NZ_JALHLX010000212.1 GCF_022844385.1 Hydrogenophaga sp.
TCAGGCACTTCGATTCGCCTGATTTCAGCGCCGGTGTTCGTGGCCACCAAGCTGGAAGCCTTCAAGGACAGGGGTCGGGATGCGAGCGGACAGCCCGACTACCTGGGCAGTCACGATCTGGAAGACATCATCACGGTGGCAGACCGGCGACCAGAATTGCTGAACGACTGCCGGGCATCACCGGCTGAACTGCGTGACTACCTTGCACACTCGTTTGCCGCCCTTCTGGCTGCGCCGGATTTTCAAAGCACCTTGGCCGGGCATTTGCCGGGTGACGCCTTCAGCCAGAGGCGCCTGACCGGTTTGCGTGAAACCCTGCTGGCCTTGAGCCATCTCTGAACATGAACACCAACACCCATTCCCTCGTCCAGAAACTCTGGAACTACTGCAACGTGCTGCGCGACGACGGCATGAGCTATGGCGACTACGTGGAGCAGCTCACCTACCTGTTGTTCCTGAAGATGGCCGACGAGCGCAGCAAGCCGCCGCACAACCAGCCGAGCATCGTGCCCGAGGGCTATGGCTGGCCGTCACTGCTGGCGCGTGATGGTGATGCGTTGTTTGACCACTACCGCCACACGCTGGACCGGCTGGGCATGGAGCGCGGCACGCTGGGGCTGATCTTCGCCAAGGCGCAAAACAAGTTCCAGGACCCGGCCAAGCTGCGCCGCGTGGTGGCCGACCTGATCGACACCGAAACCTGGACCATCCTGGGCGCGGACGTGAAAGGCGATGCCTACGAGGGCCTGCTGGAGCGCAACGCGCAAGACACCAAGAGCGGTGCAGGCCAATACTTCACGCCGCGCGCGCTCATCCAGGCCATGGTGGACTGCATCGCGCCGCAGCCGGGTGAGTCGATCTGCGACCCGGCTTGTGGCACCGGCGGCTTTTTGTTCACTGCGCACAACCACATCACCTCGCACCACAAAAACCTCACGCGTGACCAGCTCAAACACCTGAAGGAGAAGGCGTTCACCGGCTACGAACTGGTGCAGGCCACGGCGCGGGTGTGCGCCATGAACCTGATGCTGCACGGCATCGGTTCTGAAAAGTCGGTGCCGGTGGTGGTGGGCGATGCGCTGGGCACCGACCCCGGCGTGCGCTTTGACGTGGTGCTGGCCAACCCGCCGTTCGGCAAGAAGAGCAGCACGGTGATCGTGGGTGAAGACGGCCGCACGAGCACGGAGAAGGACATCATCGAGCGCGACGATTTCTGGGCCACCACGAGCAACAAACAACTCAACTTTGTGCAGCACATCAAGACGCTGCTCGCCACCAACGGCCGCGCGGCGGTGGTGCTGCCCGACAACGTGTTGTTTGAAGGTGGAGCGGGTGAAACCATCCGCCGCCGCTTGATGCAGGAATGCGACCTGCACACGCTGCTGCGCCTGCCCACCGGCCTGTTCTACGCGCAGGGCGTGAAAGCCAACGTGTTGTTCTTCGACAAGAAACCCGCCAGCGAAACGCCGTGGACGAAGAAGCTCTGGATCTACGACCTGCGCACCAACCAGCACTTCACGCTCAAGACCAACCCGCTCAAACGCGAGCACCTGGAAGAGTTTGTGACGCTCTACAACACCGCCAACCGCAACCAGCGCGCAGCCACCTGGAGCACGGAAAAGCCGGAGGGCCGCTGGCGCGCATATACCTTTGACGACATTGCTGCGCGCGACAAGGCCAGCCTCGACATTTTCTGGCTCAAGGACGACTCGCTGGCCGACAGCGACAACTTGCCAGCGCCGGGTGTGATCGCACAAGAGATCGTGGAGGACCTGCAGGCGGCGCTGGAGCAGTTCAAGCTGATTGCGGGTGACCTGGGTGTCGAAGTGCCCGAAACACTCGACGGGCCTTGAGCCATGGCGATCTTTCCGCAGGGCCTCACCCACATTGACAAACGCTGCGCCAACGCGGGCGAGCGCCTTGTGTTGCACCAGCTCAAGCGCAGCCTGTCCGACGACTACATGGTCTGGCACGACGTGCCGCTGGGGCCCAAGGCGAGACAGCCCGACTTTGTGGTGTTGAGCCCGCGCCAGGGCATCCTGATTCTGGAGGTGAAGCACTGGAAGCGCTCGACCTTGTCCAAGGCCAACCGCGACAGCGTGGAGCTCAAAACCGAGCGTGGGCTGGTGACCGAGGCCAACCCCCTGCGCCAGGCGCGCGACTACGCGATGGAGCTGGTCGACCTGATGGCACGCGACCCGCTGCTGGTGCATGCGGACGGTCCGTTCAAGGGCAAGCTGCTGTTTCCCTACGGTTGGGGCGCGGTGTTTTCGGGCTTGGCCGACAAGGATGTGGCCGAGTTGGAGTTCCACAGCCTGTTCCCCAAAAACCAGGTGCTGATGCGCGACGACCTGGACGAGGCGGTGGATGAGGCAACTTTCCAGAGCAAGCTCTGGGGCATGTTCACGGTGAGTTATCCGCACACGCTGTCGCTGCCGCAGCGCGATCGCGTGCGGTGGCACCTGTTCCCTGAGATTCGTGTGCAGCACCAGCCGTCGTTGCTGGAAGAGGGCGAAGCCTCACCCGCGCTGACCCTGCCCGACCTGATGCAGGTGATGGATCTGCAACAGGAGCAGGTGGCCCGCACCCTGGGCGAGGGGCATCGCGTCATCCACGGATCTGCCGGCTCAGGCAAAACGATGATCCTGGTGTTTCGAGCGCAACAGCTGGCCGCCGCCGCCCAAGCCGACCGGCCGATTCTGGTGCTGTGTTTCAACCGGACCTTGGCGCAGCGCATCGAGGGCCAGTTGCGTCTGCGCGGCGTGGACGAGCGCGTGGTGGTTCGCACCTTTCACAGCTGGTGCCAGGACATGGTGCGCGCCTACCAGCTGGAAGTGCCCAAGGGGCTGACCGGCAGCGCCTACTTTGAAGCCCTGGCCGAAACCGTCAACCGCTCGGTGGCCACAGGGCTGGTGCCCGCAGGGCAATACACCGCCCTGCTGATCGACGAGGCGCACGACTTCGAAGATGCCTGGCTGCAGATGGCCGCGCGCATGGTGACGCCCGCCACGAACTCGCTGCTGGTGTTGTACGACGACGCCCAGTCGATCTACCAGAAGAAACGCCGCAAGTTCAACTTCTCGAGTGTGGGCATCCAGGCGCAGGGGCGCACCAGCGTGCTCAAGCTCAACTACCGCAACACGGCCGAGGTGCTGGCGCTGGCCATGCACTGTGCGCAAAGCTTGTTGTCTGACCGGGTTGAGACGGAAGACGCAGTGCAGTCGGTGTTGCCCGCCACGGCCGGGCGGCGCGGTCCGGTGCCGGTGTTGATGCTCGCCAGAAACGCGCGAGAAGAAGCCGAGCTCGTGGCCGAACGCATCGAACAGGCCCTGGCGGCAGGACGGACGTTGGATGAGGTGGCGGTGCTGTTCCGCATCAAGCGCCACATGGACGACGTGGCTGCCGCGTTGCGGCGACGACGCATCGCGGTGCAGTCCATGAACGACCCGCAGTTCAAGGCATTCGACTGGTCAAAACCCAGCGTCAAGCTGCTGACGCTGCACAGCGCCAAGGGGCTGGAGTTTCCGCTCGTGGTGGTGGCCGCACTCGACGCCATGCCCTTCAAAGACGAGGCCATTGAAGAAGAGGTTCGACTGCTCTATGTGGGCATGACCCGCGCGACCCACGAGCTCGTGTTGTCGGCGGCTGGCCCTTCGGCCATGGTGCAGCGGGTGCAGAACTCTCTGGAGGCGGTGGCGCAGCAGTTCAACGCGCGTTGACCCAGGCGGCCGCGTTCTGACCAAAAAAACGGGAGCCAGCGGCTCCCGTTTTTTGTTCAACCCACAGCGCCTTACAGCGTGTCGATGAAGCTGCGCAGCTTGTCCGAGCGGCTGGGGTGCTTGAGCTTGCGCACCGCCTTGCTTTCGATCTGGCGGATGCGTTCGCGGGTCACGTCGAACTG
>NZ_JALHLX010000213.1 GCF_022844385.1 Hydrogenophaga sp.
GCCCCCACGCTCCGCCGCTGCGCGGGTCGCTGCCCCCCTGGGGGGCTGATCCGGCTTGGGGCGGCCCGGCGCCGGATCGTCAACGCTCCGGAATCAGCTTTTCGATCTCCTGCTGCATCGACAGCACGAGCTGGCCGTAGAGCTGCAGCTTGGTGTCGTTCTCGCGCAGCCGCTGGCTCAGGCGTTGGGCCACGGCGCTGAGCAGTTTGGCGGCGGTGGTGGGTTCTTCGGCCATCAGGGTCTGCAGGGCGGTGCGGGTGAGCACGGCGCAGCGCACCTCGGTGCTGGCGGTGCAGGTGGCCGAGCGGGCTTCGCCATCCATCAGCGACATCTCGCCCATGAGGTGGCCCGGGCCGAGCACGTTGACCGTGTGCGGCTCGGTGCGGCTGACCGTGACCGCCTCCACCGTCACTTCACCTTCGATCACCAGCGCCATGAAGCCGTCTTGCCCACCGCTGTGGCCCTGGCGGATGATGGCTTCGCCTTCGGCGCAGCGCCGCAGTTCCATGTAAGCCACCACCGTGAGTGCTTCGGCGGGGCTGAGCTGGATCAGTGCCGTGGTGGAGCGCAGCAGGTCCGCGGCGCGCCGGGCGGTGGTGGACACACCCACGCGCTGGTGTCGGCGTTTGCGCAGCCGGGCGGCGGTGTAGCGCTCGCCGAACAGTCTGTCGAACAGGGTCATGGGCCATTCCAGTGGGCTGCGGGAAGTTGTGGCACCCATTGTCGACCTTTGGTTGTGGCCTTCCACGCACCGCTTTGGCACATTCATTGCGTACCACTGCGACATGCAGATCGACGCTCCCGCTCCGTCCTCCCGCGCCTGGGGCGACCCACTGGCGCTGCTGCTCGCCTCCACCGGCGAAGGCGTGTTCGGCATCGATCTGGACGGCCTGTGCGTGTTCATCAACCACGCCGGCGCCCGCATGATCGGCTTCGAGCCCGACGAGCTGCTGGGCCGCAACATGCACGACCTCACCCACCATTCGCACGCCGACGGCGCGCACTACCCGGTGGACGACTGCCCGATCTTCAAGGCCTTTCTGGAAGGCCTGCCCTGCCGCATCGACACCGAGGTGTTCTGGCGCCGCGACGGCTCCAGCTTCCCGGTCGAGTACTCCAGCCACCCCATCATCGACAGCGGCGAGGTGCGCGGCGCGGTCGTGACCTTCGTCGACATCACCGAACGCAAGCGCGCCGCCGACGCGCTGCAGCGCGCCAAGGACGAACTGGAGGAACGTGTGGGTGAGCGCACGCTCGCGCTGGCCACGGCGCTCAAGCAGGTGCGTGAACTCGCCGCCCGCTCCGAGGCGGTCCGTGAGGAAGAGCGCACCCGCATCGCCCGCGAGGTGCACGACGAGCTCGGCAGCCTGCTGGTGGCGCTGAAGATGGACGTGAACTGGCTGGACAAGCGGCTTTCCGAACAGGAGCAACGCACGCTGGAGGCCGCCGGCGACATGCGCGAACGCATGCGCAGCAAGTGCCAGAACATGAGCCGCCTGATCGAGAACGCGGTGGACAACGTGGGCCGCATCATCACCGACCTGCGCCCCAGCATCCTGGACCACCAGGGCCTGTGGGCCGCACTGGAGTGGCAGGCGCAGGAGTTCGTGCAGTCGGCCGAGATGTCCCTGAACTGGTGCATGGACGTGGACGACGTGCCCGACCCACCCGAGCCGCTGGCCATGGGCGTGTTCCGCATCTTTCAGGAAATGCTGAGCAACGTCGGGCGGCACGCGCACGCCCGTCGTCTGGACGTGCGCATCGTCGTGCAGGCAGGGGTGCTCACCCTCGCGGTGCAGGACGATGGTGTGGGTGCGCCGGCACAGGCCTTTGAAGCGGCCGATGCCTACGGCGTGATGGGCATGCGCGAACGCGCCCGCCACTTCGGCGGTGACATCCAGATCACCAGCGCACCAGGACAGGGCACGCTCATGCGCCTGTCGATCGAACTGCCTCACCAGATGTCTCGGGGAACCCTTGCATGACCACCGTTTTTGACGTCCTCGCTGAAACCATCCGCGTTCTGATCGGCGACGACCACCGCATCGTGCGCGAGGGCCTCAAGCAGATCCTGGCCGACGCGCCCGACGTGCAGGTGGTGGCCGAGGCGCAGACCGGCGACGAGGTGCTGGCCAAGGTGCGCGCGCTCGGAGGGCTCGACGGCCTGGACCTGGTGCTGCTGGACATCGCCATGCCCGGCCTCGACGGGCTGGACGTGCTGCAAACGCTCAAGCGCGAGCACCCGCTGTTGCCGGTGCTCATGCTCAGCACCTACCCCGAGAAGCAGTACGCGGTGCGCTGCATCCGCCTGGGCGCTTGTGGGTACTTGAACAAGAGCGCCGACCCCGACGACATGCTTTACGCCGTGCGCAAGGCGGCTGGTGGTGGCGTGTTCCTCACGCAGGCCACGGCCGAGGCGCTGGCCGCTGCCTTGGGCAACGCCACCGCGCAGGCCGGGCCCGAAGCACTCTCGCACCGCGAACACCAGGTCTACCGCTTGCTCACGCAGGGTCAGACCGTGAGCGAAATTGGTGCGCAGCTGGGCCTGGCGCCCAACACGGTGAGCACCTACCGGGCTCGCGTGCTGGAGAAAACCGGCACCAAGAACGACGTGGAGCTGGCGCTCTACGCCGAACGGCACCGCGCCAAGCCGTGATGTGCCGGTTTTGACCACCGCCGTGTAGGGCTGGCCCTACACAGGGTCGGCCCAGGGCCCGCGAATTCGCACACGGAGCGATGAAAGGACATCGCCAGGCGGCTTCTGGCCCGGCGCTTGCAATGAACACCTCGTCCATCAACTCACGAGGTGCTCGCCATGTCCGAATTCTTCGATCCCTACAACGCCGACCGCCCGCTCATGCTCAAGTGCAGCTGCGGGCGCGACCACACGATCGCCGACCACCACGCCGAGGTGGCCGCCGATGGCGCGGCCATCGAGTTGCGCCGGCGCAGCGAAACCGCCGAGTTCGAGGCCTACAGCAACGAGTTCATTGAAGCCACGCTGGTGAAAGCGCTGTTCCCGCACGACGAGGTGCGCCGCCGCTTCCTGCGCGCGGTGGGCAAGGGCACGGCCATGGCAGCGATTGCCAGCGTGTTGCCGGTGGCCAGCCTGCAGGCCATGGCGCAAGAGAAACAAGGCGCGCTGGAGAAGACCAACCTGAAGATCGGCTTCATCCCGATCACCTGCGCCACGCCGCTCATCATGGCCGCGCCGCTGGGCTTCTACCAGAAGCAGGGCCTCAATGTCGAAGTGACCAAGACCGCGGGCTGGGCCCTGGTGCGCGACAAGATGATCAACAAGGAATACGACGCTTCGCACTTCCTCTCGCCGATGCCGCTGGCCATCAGCCTGGGCCTGGGCAGCAACGCCGTGCCCATGAACGTGGCCACCATCCAGAACATCAACGGCCAGGCCATCACGCTGGCGCTCAAGCACAAGAACAACCGCGATCCGAAAAACTGGAAGGGCTTCAAGTTCGGCATTCCGTTCGACTACTCGATCCACAACTTCCTGTTGCGCTACTACCTCGCCGAAAACGGCATCAACCCCGACACCGACGTGCAGCTGCGCGTGATCCCGCCGGCCGAGATGGTGGCCAACCTGCGCGCCGGCAACATCGACGGTTTCCTCGGCCCCGATCCGTTCAACCAGCGCGCGGTGTTCGACGAGGTGGGCTTCATCCACCTGCTCACCCGCGACCTCTGGAACGGCCACCCTTGCTGCGCCTTCGGCACCAGCACCGAGTTCATCCAGAAGAACCCCAACACCTTCGCGGCGCTGTACCGCGCGGTGCTCACCTCTGCAGCGATGGCGCGCGACCC
>NZ_JALHLX010000214.1 GCF_022844385.1 Hydrogenophaga sp.
AGCACCTCGCCGCTGGCCAGGCGCAGCGTGTAGAGAAACTCGGAGCCCCGAAACGCCTTGCGCAGGATCTGCGCCTTCACCGGCGCGTGGTCGTCGTGCACGATGTCGTCGGCGCGCAGCAGCACGTCGCAGAGTCCCGAGGCGTAGGCCGTGGGCAGCGGGCATTCGTCCACGTCCTGCAGCGCACCCAGGGGCGTCTGCACCGAGACCTCGTTACCGATCTGGCTGATCTGCGCCGGGGCAAACACGCCGTGGCCGATGAACTCGGCCACGAAGCGCGTGGCCGGGCGGTGGTACAGCGCGTACGCGTCTTCCCACTGGTGCAGGTGGCCTTCGTGCATCACGCCGATCACGTCGCCGATGGCAAAGGCCTCCAGCTGGTCGTGCGTGACGAACAGGGCCGTGGCGCCAGCCGCCTTGAGGATGCCGCGCACTTCGTGCGCCAGGCGCTCGCGCAGGTCCACGTCGAGGTTGGAAAAAGGTTCGTCGAGCAGCAGCAGGCGCGGGCGCGGCGCCAATGCGCGGGCCAGCGCCACGCGCTGCTGTTGGCCGCCGGAGAGTTCGTGCGGAAAACGCTTCTGCATGCCGTCCAGGCCCACCAGCTTGAGCACCTCGGCCACGCGCGCATCGCGCTCGTTGCGGGGCAGGCGGTCGATGCCGAAGGCGATGTTCTTGCCCACGTCGAGGTGCGGAAAGAGGGCGTAGTCCTGGAACACCATGCCGATGCGGCGCTGCTCGGCGGGCATGTGGTGCGTGCCGTCGCTGACCTTCTCGCCTTCGAGCGTGATGCTGCCGCTGCTGGCGCGCTCCAGGCCAGCCACCGCGCGCAGCAAGGTGGTCTTGCCGCAGCCCGAGGGGCCGATGAGCACGCCGATGTCGCCGGCGCGCAACCCGAGCGTGACACCGTCCACCGCAGCCTGGGGCTGGCCGGGGTAGCGCACGCTGAGTTGGGCGACGTTGAGGAACATGGTGGTGGTCGGTGTTGGGTCATTGTAGATAACTACAATTCTCATTTGCATTGATGTGCATCAAAAGCCCCTCGCTGAACGCGGCGGGTCCGCGTGCCATCATCCCGCCAGCCCTCCGTTTCCTCCACTTCCCTCACTTCATGCTGCGCTGGTTGGCTCTCGCTCCGTTGATCCTGCTTGCGTGCCTGCTCACGCTGCCCGTGCTCTCGCTCGGCGGTTCGTGGTTCCAGTTCGACGCTGCGGCGCGTGATGTGCTCAGCCAGATGGCGCAGACCGTGTTGCCGGAGTACGCGCTCACCACCGTGCTGCTCTGCGTGGCGGTGGCGGTGGGCGTGGCGGTGGTGGGCATGCTCACGGCGAGCGCGGTGACGCTGTTTGAATTTCCCGGTCGGCGCTTCTTTGAATGGGCGCTGCTGCTGCCACTCGCCATGCCCGCCTATGTGGTGGCCTATGCATACACCGACTTCCTGCAGTTCAGCGGCCCGCTGCAGGTCTGGATGCGCGAGAGCTTCGGCCTCACCGGCCGTGTGTTCCCCGAGATCCGCAACACGCCCGGCGCGGTCTGGGTGTTCACCTTCTCGCTCTATCCCTATGTGTACTTGCTGGCGCGCACCGCGCTGTCGGAGCGCGCTTCGCAACTGATGGAGGCCGCACGCCTGCTCGGCGCCCCGCTGGCCCGGCGCATCCGCGAGGTGGCCTTGCCGCTGGCGCGCCCCGCCGTGGCCGCGGGCGTGGCGCTGGCACTCATGGAAACCCTGGCCGACTTCGGCGTGGTGAGCTACTTCGGCGTGCAGACCTTCACCGCCGGCATCTACAAAGCCTGGCTGGCCATGGACAACCGCTCCGCCGCCGCCCAGCTCGCCACCATGCTGCTGGCCGTGGTGGCGCTGTTGCTGTGGCTGGAGCACCGCGCGCAACACCGCATGCGCTTCTCCACCCTGCGCGGCATGCGCGCCGGCAGCAACGAAGCGCAGCCCGCGCAACTGCGGGGTGGGCGCGCGGCGCTGGCTGTTGTGCTGTGTGCCCTGCCGATTGCGTTCGGGTTTGTGCTGCCGGTGCTGTTCATGCTGCGCCCGCTTATTGGCGGCTGGGAAGAATTGCCCTGGACCTCGTTCGTGCAGTGGTCGCGCAACAGCGTGTGGCTCGCCAGCCTGTCGGCGGCGCTGGCCACCTTCATCGCACTGGCCCTGGCTTTCTCCGTTCGCGTGCGCCCGGGCAAGGTCACGCGCGGCGCGGTGCAGCTCGCCAGCCTGGGTTATGCGGTGCCTGGCGCGGTCATCGTGGTGGGGCTGCTGCTGCCGGTGGGTTGGTTGCAGGCCATCAAGCCCGACACCAGCGTGGGCTACTACGTCACCGCCACGGCGCTGGGCATCGTCTGGGCCTACATGGTCCGTTTCACCGCGGTGGCGCTGCAGTCCATGCAGAGCGGCTACGCGCGCATTCCGGCCAGCCTGGACGATTCGGCCCGCATGCTCGGCACCACCGGGTTCGGGCTGGCGGCCCGCGTGCACTGGCCACTGCTCAAGCGCTCCACCGCCGCCGCTGCGCTGCTGGTGTTCGTGGACGTCATGAAGGAACTGCCCGCCACGCTGGTGCTGCGCCCCTTCAACAGCGACACCCTGGCCGTGGTGACCTACCAGCTCGCGCGCGACGAGCGCCTGGGCGAAGCGGCATTGCCGGCGCTCACGCTGGTGCTGGTGGGGTTGGTGCCGGTGATGCTGCTCAGCCGGACCTTGCGACAGCGGTAAGCGGGTGTTGCGGGCCGTTGTGCTGCCGGGTGCACGCTGGTCCAATGCAGGTTTTCCATCTGCCGCCTGACCACATGCTCAACAACACCCAAGGAGAACGCCGCCGGCTCATGGCTCTGTCGGCAGCGGCAGGCGCTGCGGCGCTGGCCGCGGGTTGCGGTATCCGCGCACCGCTGCCTGGCCAGGCGCCCGCCAGCGCGGCCTACCGCCGCGAAGCCGCCACGCACCTCTACCGCAAGTACCCCGACCGCATCTTCCGGGGAAAACTGCCGCCCATGCTCTACGCCATCGGCGTGCTTGAGATCGAGCTGAGCCAGGGCGGGCGAGTGGGCTCCACCCGCTGGCTGCGCGGCCCCAGCCACGCGCCGGAGGTCATGGCCGAGATCGAACGCCTGGTGCGTGCCGCCGCACCGTTTCCGTCGCCGCCGGGCTTCGGGCGCGTGCAGTACGTGGACACCTGGCTGTGGGACCGCAGCGGACGCTTTCAGCTCGACACGCTGAGCGAAGGGCAGCTCTGAGGTCCGCCGGGTCGGTCAGGACTGGCCCATCTCCCGCGGCCCACCGTTGATGCCCCACGGCGTGCCGAAACGGTCGGTCACCATGCCGAAGGTGTCGGCCCAGAACGTTTCTGCCAACGGCATGCCCACCTTGCCGCCCTCGGCCAGCGCGTTGAACACGCGCGTGGCTTCCGCCACCGTGGGGTAGGTGATGGCCAGCATGCAGCCCTGTATGCCGGCGTAGGGCACGCCGGGCGGCGCGTCGCCGGCCATGATGGCGAAGTCGGGGTGCACCAGGCAGGCGTGCATCACCCGGTCGGCGTGCCCGGGCGGCACCGGCATCTCGCCGGGCATCTGGCCGTAGGTGATGAGCGCTTCGAGCTTTGCGCCGAGTACCTGGGCGTAGAACTTCATCGCGTCGGCGCAGTCGCCGTTGTAGGAGAGGTAGGCGCAGAGTTGAATGGACATGGGGTCTCCTGAAA
>NZ_JALHLX010000215.1 GCF_022844385.1 Hydrogenophaga sp.
TCAAGGTCAATCTCAGCCCACTCAGCCGCGCGCAGCTCACCGGGCCGCTGAAACAACATGGGGGCAAGTTGCAGAGCCGCGCGCACGATTGGTCCGCCTCTGTAAACACGTATCGCGCGGATCAGTTCGCCCAGCTTGAGGGGGTCGGTGATTGCTGCAAAGTGAGTGCCCCTGTACGGGGTCAATGCGCCTTTAAGGTCTGCGGTAATGTCACGCCCCACCCGACCCGTCGCCACCCCATAGCGCCAAACCTGCCTAGCCAGCATCAAGCCCCTGTCAGCAGTCTCCACCGCTCCCCGTTGCTCCACCTTGCGCAGCGTAGCCAGCAGCTCCACCGGCTCGATATCGGCCAGCCGCCTGTCTCCCAGCCATGGCAACAGATCGCGTTCAAACTGGCGCTTGGATCGCACCGCGTGTGCTTCGCTCCATTGGGGGGCTTGCTTGTCAAACCACTCCCATGCCACCACCCGGAACGTATCCCCGGCGGGGTTGCTGGCTTTGAGCTTGTCAACTTTGCGGGCCTGTACCGGATCGAACCCCGCAGCTTTCGTCTGCTTTGCCACATCGCGGGCCTTTCGTGCTGCCGTGAGGGGCACCGCCGGATAGCCGCCCAGCGCCATGCGGCCTTCCTTGCCGTCTTTCCGGTACTTCCAGAACCAGCGCCGTGAGCCGTTGGGGGCTACCTCCAGGTACAGCCCCCCTGAATCGGCCAGCCGCGCGCGGGCCTTGTCGGGTGGGCAAACAGCGTTTCTGCACTGGGCATCGGTCAGCATGGGGGAACACCTTTGAAGCCCCGGCCACCCTCTACAGGGGGCTGCTGTTCCCCCAAGGGGGTCCAAGACCGGGTTTGTTCCCCAAGATGTTCCCCCGCTATGGTTTGCCTGTCAATAGCGGTCTGTGTACGTCTTTACCCGGTAGATCGTTGATTTTCCAAAGAAAAAGGCCGCTAGATGTATGTTCCTAGCGGCCTTTATCGGTGGTACTGGTGGAGCTGGGGGGATTTGAACCCCCGTCCGCAAGCCTTCTTCGAGCAGTTCTACATGTGTAGCCGTCTGATTTGAGTCTCGCCGCCCGAGTCGCGCAGTGGCACGCTAAACGGGAAGCCAGCATCCTTGAGTCTCGCCCTGCGCCAAGGTGCCCGACGCAAAGCCAGCCGATGAAATTATCCTTGCAGCCGGGAGGTCTTGCGACCCCCTTGCCCAGCCCATCGGCCTGCTGTTGCAAGGCTCACCGCTGATTAAGCGGCGAGTGCGAAACGTTCGTCGTTTGCAGTTGGTTTTTTTCTGTTGCTTTACGAGGTGACAGAACCTCGACATGCCCTGCTGCGCGTCCGAACCCACGTCGAAACCAGTGCAGCCCCAAGACTGCTATTTTAAGACGGTTCGAGCAATTGCAAGACCTGCATGGGAGAAGAAACTTCGGCATCTGCGCCCCAGCTCGCCACATCTGCGCCCGCACCCAGGTAACCATAGCGGGCAGCAACGGTGCCCATCCCAGCCAGGCGCCCTGCGCGGATGTCCCGCTCGTCATCGCCCACGTAGATGCATTGAGCCGGCGCCAAGGACATCTGCCGCGCGGCCTCAAGCAAGGGCTCAGGGTGCGGCTTGGCATGGGGGGTGGTGTCACCACTGATCACGGTGGTTGCCGTATCGAACAGCCCCATGGAGCGGGTGATGGGCGTTGTGAAACGTTGGGCCTTGTTGGTCACAACGCCCCAAAGCAGGCCGCGCTGCCGCAGCAACGAAACCAGTTGAACGACCTCGTCAAACGGGCGCGTTCGATGTGTCAAGCAGCTTTCATAACAAACGAAGAACTCTTCCTTGTACTGCTCATAGTCGAAGTGCTGTGGGTCCATGTCGAAGGCCACCCGCAGCATGCCGCGCGCACCGGACCCTACGTGGGGTCGGTATTCTGTCAGCGGTTTGGACGACATGCCGCGCCGCACCCGCATGGCATCAGCTGCAGCGCCCAGATCGGGAGCGCTGTCGATCAGCGTGCCGTCGAGATCGAACAACACGGCACGCACACCTCGAAAGACTGAGAGCGTCATGCCTTGCGGGTGGCAAACAGGTAGTTCACGCTCGTGTCGCCGCTCAACCAGTAGCGGCGCGTGAGAGGGTTGTACTCCATGCCACGTGTGCCTGTCAGCTCCAAACCCACTTCACGGCTGTACCGCGCCAGTTCACTGGGCTTGATGAACTTCGCGTATTCATGGGTGCCCTTGGGCAGCAACTGCAACACGTACTCTGCACCAAGGATGGCGAACAGGAAAGCCTTGGGGTTGCGATTCAGTGTAGAAAAGAACACCCAGCCACCCGGCTTGACCAGTGCAGCACAAGCCCGCACGACCGAAGAAGGGTCGGGCACGTGCTCCAGCATTTCCATGCAAGTGACCACGTCAAACGCTTCCGGCTCCTGCTGGGCCATGGCCTCCGCGCTGATCTCCAGATAGTCGACGTTGGTTGTTCCCGCTTCCAGGGCGTGCAACTGTGCTACCCGAAGTGCCTTGGCTGACAGGTCAATGCCGGTCACGAGTGCGCCCTTGCGAGCCAGGGCATCCGAAAGGATGCCGCCGCCACAACCGACGTCCAGCACCCGTTTGCCTTTGATCTGAGCCAGGGCATCAATCCAGGTCAATCGCAATGGATTGATCTGGTGCAACGGCCGAAATTCGCTTTCAGGATCCCACCAACGATGCGCGAGATCGGAAAATTTGGCCAACTCTGCAGGATCGGCATTGAGATGTTGATTCATGCGCTGATTATCGTCAGCCCATGAAAAAACCGCGCCTCGGCGCGGTTTTTTCATGGGCAAACCGAAGGTTTACTTGTTGGCGCGGGTGCCAACCACTTCAACTTCAACGCGGCGGTTCTTGGCGCGGCCTTCGCGGGTGGCGTTGTCAGCCACTGGCTGGGTCAGGCCCTTGCCTTCGGTGTAAATGCGGTTGCTTTCGATGCCCTTGCTCACCAAGTAAGCCTTGACAGCTTCAGCACGGCGGTTCGACAGCGCCTGGTTGTAGCCAGCTGCACCGGTGGAGTCGGTGTGACCCACAGCGATCACGACTTCCAGGTTGATACCGGAAACCTTGCTGGCGAGGTCGTCCAGCTTGGCTTTGCCTTCGGGCTTGACCACGGCTTTGTCGAAGTCGAAAAACGCGTCGGCAGCGTAGGTGACCTTGGAAGCAGCAGGTGCTGGAGCAGCTGCAGGAGCTGGTGCAGGACGTGCGGCAGGCGCCGGCGCAGGTGCAGCAGCTGGTGCGGGAGCAGGAGCAGGGGCAGCGACTGGAACGATAGCGCCATCGCAACCGACAGCTGCCGTCGCAGGCGTCCAGTTGGCATTGCGCCAGCACAGTTCGTTGGTGCCGTTTTTCCAGACGATGTCGTTGGTGCCATTGCGCCAGTTGTCGATGGTTTGGGCGCCCGCGGCCGATGCCATGGCAACCGTTGCGATCAGCATTGCCACTTTGTTGAGTTTTTTCATGGTTTTCCTCTTGGTAAGCCGCAGACAATCTGCGTACAAAAAAAGACGCTTGAAGTGACCACCACTCAAAACGCTGGATTTCATTGTGCCACAAGCGCTATAC
>NZ_JALHLX010000216.1 GCF_022844385.1 Hydrogenophaga sp.
TCGGCCACGATGGCGGTTTTTTCCGTGTCGGCAGGGTCGATGCTGGCCGTCATCTTGCCGAAGCCGTCGAGGCGGCTCTCGCGCATCCAGTTGCGCAGGGGCTTGTCCTGGCTCCAGCGCATCTGGTTGGCCAGGCTGACCAGGGTGGACTGGATGTAGCCGCCCACGTTGCGCGGAAAGGGCACGGGGGTGCACAGCGCGTTCCGGGTCTCGTCGTCGTCGTAGTGTGCTTCCACGTACGCGCACACAGCGCTGCTGAAGGTGACCAGCGGGGCCCGCACGAGCTGGGGCACGATCTTGCCGGGCTGGAAGATGGGCTCGATGTCGCGCATCTCCACGGCGGAGGCGGTGCAGTTGATGAAGAGCGTGTTCTCGTGCAGGGCCTCGCGGCCTTGTTCGAGCACGAGCGCGCCGCGTTCGATGGCCAGCACGCGGCCCTTGCGGATCACGTGTTGGATCTGCCGCAGCAACTGCACCTCGCCTTGCGACAGCGTGGCGTAGTGAAACATGCGGGGCGTGTGCTGTGTGTCGATGCGCAGCATCTGGCCGCTGGCTTCCAGTCGCTCGAACAGGTCGGCCACGCTGCTGGCCTCGGCCAAGGCTTTCATCTGCGCCAGTTGTCCGCCGATGGAGTGCTTGAAAAACTCTTCGCCGGGCTGCGTGGTGAGCCGGTTCACCACCCACGAGTCGCGCGGCATCACCCAGCTGATGGCTGTCTGCGGCACACCGCATTCGAGCAGCCACACGGCCGCGTCCATGGCGGTCTTGCCGGCGCCCAAAATGCAGAAGCGGGCAGGGCGTTCCCGGGTGTCTTGCCAGAGCTGGGTGAGCTGCGTGGGGGTGACCAGGTGCACGCCCTCGGCCACGCTGAACTTCGGCTTGGTGGTGGCCGGCACGCTGGGGCTGAAGTGGCGCGCGTCCACCAGTTTCCTGCGCACGGTGATGGTGGAGTCCGCGCCCGAGAGCAGGGAAGTCACACGGGCGGTGCCGGCCTCCAGGCCCTCGAAACGGCTCATGGGCAGGTATCGCACGCGGCCGCTGGGCAGCAGTTTCTGGTGCATCACCTGCTGGAAATAACCGCTCACCTCGGCGCCGCTGGCCAGTTCGTACAGGCCGGCGTTGTGGCCCACGGTGTCCTTGCAGTGGGTGCCCAGCGCCAGCGAATTCACGCCGTAAAAGGCCGAGGGCTGGTGCAGTGAGACAAAGGGGTAGGCGTCGTTCCAGTGGCCGCCGGGTTGGCCGTGCATGTCCACCAGCGTGATGTGCGCGTCGCTCTCCTGCAGCAGCGTGTCGGCAAAGGCCAGGCCGGTGGCACCGGCGCCGATGATGAGGTAGTCGGTGTCGTGCTGGGCCATGGCGTTCCTCGAAGTGGTGCCCCGCATCGTGAGGAGTTTGAGTGGTGGCGGCAATGGGGCAAACCATGCGGCAAACCATGAGGGTTGTGCGGCCGCTGGACACCGGTCGGCCTTTAAGATACTGTACACGCATACAGTATTTATCGGCCTTCCCAACCCCACCCGAACACCCCGCCATGCATCCCGCCCTCGACTGGCAGGAGGACGATCCGTCTTCCGCGCTGATGTTTTCAACCCCGCACGACCCGCCGCGCCCGGCGCGTCTCGTGCGAATGCCCGGCGAATTGCCCATGGCCGTGGCCGCGGCCATCTGGCGTGGCGACCAGCTCGGCGGCCCGGTCTCGGCCGTGCTGTCCAGCGGCTTCGAGGCGCTGGACGCGCAACTGCCCGGCGGTGGCTGGCCGTGCCACGGCGTCATTGAAATCCTCGCGTCGCAAAGCGGCCTGCTGGAATGGCGCCTGCTCGGGCCGGCGCTGCGCCAGGTGTGTGCCGCCGGCCGCGCGGTGGTGGTGGTGGGGCCGCCCAAGGCGCCGCACCTGCCGGGTCTGCGTTTCGAGGGCATCGACGAACGCCACCTGGTCTGGGTGCGGGCCGACACGGCGGCCGAGCGCCTGTGGTCGGCCGAACAACTGATCAAGGCCAACGCCTGCGGTGCGCTGGTGGTGTGGCTGCCGCAGGCGCGGTCTGAACAGGTGCGCCGCCTGCAGGTGCTGGCCGCCAGTTGCGAAGGCCCGGTGTTTTTGTGCCGGCCGAGTGCGGCGGTGCGCGAATCGTCGGCCGCGCCGCTGCGGCTCCTGGCCCGCGTGGGGCTGGACTGGGAACTGCACCTGGACATCTTCAAACGCAAGGGCCCGCCGCTGCAGGACACGCTGCGCCTGGGCTCGGTGCCCGGGGGGCTGCGCGCCATCCTCACGCCGCGGCTGCGTTTCCCCAGCCGGCTGTTGCCGTCAGACATATCCCGAGAGGCCGGCCATGTTGTGGTCAGCACTCCTGCTCCCGACCGCCCCCACCGCGCCGTCCACTGAGGCGGCGCGCCGTGCCGTGGCCACCTGGGCGTTGCAGTTCACGCCCCGCGTGGCGCTGGCCGACGGTGCGGTGCTCATGGAGGTGGCGGGGAGCGTGCGCCTGTTTGGCGGCAAACGCGCGCTGCGCGACCGCGTGGTGGCCGAGAGCGCAGACGTGGGCGTGGCGCAGGTGGCCTGGGCACCCAACAGCCTGGCCGCGCTGGCGCTGGCGCGCGCAGGCATTGAAAACGGCTTCAAGCAAACCCTGCCGCTGCTGCTCGATGCCTTGCCCATGCAGGTGTTGAGCGCGGTGCACCCACATCTCACCACGCTGGCCCACATCGGCTGCCGCACGCTGGGCGATGTGCGCGCGCTGCCGCGCGGTGGTGTGGGCCGGCGGTTTGACAAGCAGCTCTTGCAGGCGCTCGACCAGGCCTACGGCGCCGAGCCCGAGGCGCATGTGTGGGTGGCGCTGCCCGAGCGGTTCGAGGAGCGGCTGGAGCTCATGGCGCGCGTGGAGCAGGCGCCGGCCTTGCTGTGGGGCGCGCGGCGTTTGCTGCTGGTGATGAGCGGCTGGCTGGCGGCGCGGCGCGCGGGCGTCACGGCCTTCACGCTGCGCTGGGCGCACGACGCCATGCGCGCACGCGACGCGGGTGAGGGCGGCGAGATCACGGTGCGCACGGCCGAGCCCACGCGCGACACCGAACACCTCTGCCGCCTGCTCGCCGAGCACCTGGCCCATGTGCAGTTGCTCGCGCCCGTGGGCGACCTGCACCTGCTGGCCACCGACGTGCAGCCACTCATGGAGCGCAGCGCCTCGCTGCTGCCCGACACCGTGCGCCAGGGCGAGACGCTGCACCTGGTGCTGGAGCGCCTGGCCGCGCGCCTGGGGCCGGGGCGTGTGTTGCGTCCGGTGGTGCTGCCCGACCACCGCCAGGAATGGATGTGCCGCTGGCAGAGCGCACCCGAGCCGCTGCCGCGCAAGCCGGCGCCCGACACGGGCATGCCGCAACCCACCTTCGTGTTGCCCGAGCCGCTGAGGCTGCTGGTGCGCGGCAACCGGCCGATCTACCAGGGCGAGCTGCAACTGCTCGCGGGCCCGCAGCGGGTGGAGGGCGGCTGGTGGGACCGGGTGGATGGTGCGGGTGCCACACGCAACGTGGTGCGGGATTACTGGGTGGCGCTGTCGGCGAAGGCGGGTGTGTTGTGGATCTT
>NZ_JALHLX010000217.1 GCF_022844385.1 Hydrogenophaga sp.
GCGCACAACAGCCTGTGGGAGATGTGCCTGCGCACGCAACACGACGTGACCGCGCGCATGGCCCTGGTGCCGCGCACCATGGAGGCCCGCGGCCTGGACGCCACGCCGCCCATGCAGGCGCGCCTGCGCAAGGTGGGCACGCCGGCGGCGCTGCGCGCGGTCGAGATCCTCGACGTGATCCTGCGCGACGAGATCGGCCACGTGGCGGTGGGCAACCGCTGGTACGGCTGGCTGTGCGCGCAGCAGGGCATTGAACCGCTGGGCCACTACCGCCGACTGGCGCGAGAACATTCAGCGCCGAGGCTGAAGCCACCGTTCAATGAACCGGCGCGCCGGGCCGCAGGGTTCAGCGACGCGGAGCTGACGGCCATGCACCAGGCATGACCCCCGATAATCGGGGATGACTTCCGCACCCCCGACCGCTTTCAGCACCCTCCCCCTCTCCCCCGCCACGCTGGCCAACCTGGAGCAGCTCGGCTACCTGGAGATGACCCCCATCCAGGCCGCAGCGCTGCCGCCCGCGCTGCTGGGCAAGGACATCATTGCCCAGGCCAAGACCGGCAGCGGCAAGACCGCCGCCTTTGCCCTCACCCTGCTGGCCAACCTGAACGCTCGCCGCTTCGCCGTGCAAACCCTGGTGCTGTGCCCCACGCGCGAGCTGGCCGACCAGGTGACCACCGAAATCCGCCGCCTGGCGCGCGCCGAGGACAACATCAAGGTCGTCACGCTGTGTGGTGGCGTGCCCTTGCGTGGCCAGCTGGCCACACTGGAGCACGGCGCGCACATCGTGGTGGGCACGCCCGGCCGCATCATGGACCACCTGGAGCGCGGCAGCCTGCCGCTGGACGCGCTCAACACCCTGGTGCTGGACGAAGCCGACCGCATGCTCGACATGGGCTTCTTTGACGACATCGTGACGGTGGCCAAGCAGTGCCCCAAGACACGCCAGACCCTGCTGTTTTCAGCCACCTACCCCGAAGGCATCGCCAAGCTCAGCGCGCAGTTCATGCGCGAGCCGGTCACCGTGAAGGTGGAAGCGCAGCACGCGGGTGCGCAGATCGAACAACGCTGGTACGAGGTGAAAGACACCGAACGCCTGGACGCGGTGAGCAAGCTGCTGGCGCACTTTCGGCCGGCCAGCACACTGGCCTTCTGCAACACCAAGGCGCAGTGCCGCGACCTCGTGGCCGTGTTGCAGGCCCAGGGCATCAGTGCGCTGGCGCTTTTTGGTGAACTGGAGCAACGCGAACGCGATCAGGTGCTGGTACGCTTTGCCAACCGCAGCTGCTCGGTGCTGGTGGCCACCGACGTGGCGGCACGCGGCCTGGACATCACCAGTCTGGCCGCTGTGATCAACGTGGACGTGACGCCCGACGCCGAGGTGCACATCCACCGCATCGGGCGCACCGGCCGCGCGGGCGAAAGCGGCCTGGCGCTCAACCTGGTCAGCATGGACGAGATGGGCAGCGTGGGCAAGATCGAGCAGCTGCAGGGCCGCGAATCGAAGTGGCAGCCGCTGAGCGAACTCGTGCCCACCGGCAAGGGCCCGCTGGTGCCACCCATGGTCACGCTGCACATCCAAGGCGGGCGCAAGGAAAAGATCCGCCCCGGCGACGTGCTGGGCGCGCTCACCGCCGACCTGGGCTACACCCGCGAACAAGTGGGCAAGATCAACGTGAACGAATGGTCCACCTACGTGGCCGTGGACCGCAACATCGCCGAGCAGGTGGCCAGCCGCCTGAACGACGGGCGCATCAAGGGCAAGAGCGTGAAGGTGCGGGTGCTGGAAGACTGAAGGCGCCTGCGGTCACAGGACAAACCGGGCCAGCACCGCGCCCGCAGCGGCGATGTGAATCAACGTGATGACCACCGACAGGCCGTGCAGACGACCGAAGGTTCGCCGGTCGCCCGCATCGGTGGCGGCGTTGATGGCAGGCATGAGCATCTGGCGGGTGGGCACGGTGGTCAGCGCAATGGCGGCGAGCACGAGCGCCGACGTGGCGTCTGACCGCCAGGTCAGCACGGCAGCCAACGCTGCGCTGCCCATCACGAACAGGTAAAAATGCGGGAATGCCTTGCGGATCAGCAGCCGGGCTTCGGGCACCGGAATGGCTGAAAACAGGAAGGCGGCGAAGCCGAAGGCAAAGAGTGTCATGCCGCCGAAGAGCAGCGCGCTGAACAGGACTGAGCTGACGGAAAGTGTTGACTGAAGCATGGCTGTGCATTTCTCTTTCTTTGGACGATACGCAGCAGTCACGCAGCCTGCACGGCTGCAGCACCATGCCCGGTCGGTGGTGCGGGGTATGCGGTCGGTGACAATCCCCCCATGACCGATCAGATCCCCAACACCCGCCCCCCGCTGCCCGACCGCCTGTCCATCGACGCCCGCAGCCCACACCACGTGCCTGCCGTGTTCGAGCACGACATCGGCATCCGATTCAACGACAAGGAGCGCTTCGACGTGTCCGAGTACTGCATCAGCGAGGGCTGGGTCAAGGTGCCTTCGGGCAAGACGCTGGACCGCAAGGGCCAGCCGCTGCTGATCCAGCTCAAGGGCCGGGTCGAGGTTTTCTACAAATAGAGACCATTGGCGCTGAACGCATGGGCCAGGACGGACTCCCACCTGGCCTATGCAACGCAGATTTTTTCTTTCAGCCGCTGTGTGCGGATCGCTCGGCAACCTGGTCTGGGCCGCTTCGCCCGAGGCCGACGACCCGCCTGGCAAGCCCCCCGGGGTCACTGTGCCGACCGCTGTTCTGCAGCGCTCGGTGGCCGAACGCTTCCCCATCCGTTACCCGGTTCAGGGCCTGCTCAACCTGGACCTGCAACCACCCACGCTGAGCCTGTTGCCGGCGCAGAACCGCCTGCGCGCCGCGATGGTGGTGGACGCCGCCGGCCCCGCGCTCAACCGCAGCCACCGCGGCACGTTCGACCTGGACTTTGCGCTGCGCTACGAGGCCAGCGACCGCACGCTGCGCGCGCACCAGTTGCGCGTTGACCGGCTGCGTTTTCCCAGCCTGCAGCCGGGCGTGGTGGAGCTGCTCAACACCTACGCCCCCGCGCTGGCCGAACAGTCGCTGCGCGAGGTGGTGCTGCACCGCCTGCAGCCGCAAGACCTGCGCATGGCCGACGCCATGGGCATGCAACCGGGCACGATCACGGTGACCGACGCGGGGCTGGTGATCGGCTTCGTTCTCAAGCCACTGTGACACCCGGGCGCACAATCGCTCGATGAAAGTTCCTCCCCGACTCCAGTCCCTCGTTGAAGAGGGCCTCATCGACACTGTGGTGCGCCAGCTCATGAGCGGCAAGGAAGCCATGGTCTACGTGGTGCGCTGCGGCGACGACACCCGCTGCGCCAAGATCTACAAGGAAGCGAACAACCGCAGCTTTCGCCAGGCGGTGGACTACACCGAAAACCGCAAGGTGAAAAACTCGCGCCAGGCGCGCGCCATGGCCAAGGGCAC
>NZ_JALHLX010000218.1 GCF_022844385.1 Hydrogenophaga sp.
CGCGCGCGCCTTCACGGTGGCCGATTTTGATTTCCACCTCCCCCCCGAGCTGATCGCCCAGCACCCGGCCCCCGAGCGCAGCGCCTCGCGCCTGCTCGACGGCACCGGCCCCGCGCCAGTGGACCGCATCTTTCGAGACCTTCCGACCTTGCTCAACGAAGGCGACCTGCTGGTGTTCAACGACACCCAGGTGGTCAAGGCCCGCCTCTTCGGCCAGAAGGCCAGCGGTGGTCAGCTCGAAATGCTGATCGAGCGCGTGCTGCTGCCGCTTGAAGCCAGCGACGGCACCGCCCACGAGGTGGTGGCCCACCTGCGCGTGAGCAAAAAGCCGCAGATGGGCGGGCGGCTCCACATGGCCGGTGGCCTGGGCCGCGGCGGGTTCGACGCCGTCTTTATCGGCCGCTGGCCCGACGAACAAGGCCAGCTGTTCCGCTTTCGGCTGCACGGCCCGGCGGGCGAAACGCCTTACGAGCTGATGGCGCGCCACGGCCACGTGCCGCTGCCGCCCTACATCACCCACACCGACGAGGCCGACGACGAGCGCCGCTACCAGACCGTGTTCGCGCGCGTGCCGGGTGCGGTGGCCGCGCCCACGGCCGCGCTGCATTTCGACGAGGCCGTGCTGGCCGCGCTGGACGCTCGCGGCGTTCGGCGCGCCAGCGTCACGCTGCACGTGGGCGCGGGCACGTTCGCGCCGATGAAGGCCGGGCGCATCGAAGACCACGTGATGCACCACGAGCGCTACGCGATTCCGCCGACCACCCTGCAAGCGATCGCCGACTGCCGCGCGCGCGGCGGGCGGGTGGTGGCCGTGGGCACCACCACCGTGCGCACGCTGGAGAGCTGGGCGCGTTCGGGCGAGACCGAAGGCGACACCAATATCTTCATCACGCCCGGCTTCGCGTTCCAGGTGGTTGACCTGATGGTGACCAATTTCCACCTGCCCCAGTCCACGCTGATGATGCTGGTCAGCGCCTTCGCCGGCTTCGATCACATCCGCGCGCTCTACGCCCACGCCATCGAACACCGCTACCGCTTCTTCAGCTATGGCGACGCCATGCTGCTCTCAAGGAAAACCCATGCTGCAGTTTGAAGTCCTCAAGACCGACCCCACCAGCCACGCGCGCCGCGCCCGGCTCACGCTCAACCACGGCGTGGTGCAGACCCCCATCTTCATGCCGGTAGGCACCTACGGCACCGTGAAGGGCGTGATGCCGCAAAGCCTGCACGACATGGGCGCGCAGATCATCCTGGGCAACACCTTCCACCTCTGGATGCGCCCGGGTCGCGAGGTGATGAACAGCTTTGGCGGACTGCACGGCTTCGAGCAATGGCACAAGCCCATCCTCACCGACTCGGGCGGATTTCAGGTGTGGAGCCTGGGCGCCATGCGCAAGATCACCGAAGAAGGCGTGACTTTCGCCAGTCCCGTCAACGGCGACAAGCTCTTCATGTCGCCCGAGGTGAGCATGGACATCCAGACCGGGCTGAACAGCGACATCGTGATGCAGCTCGACGAGTGCACGCCGTATGAAACCAACGGCCACCTCACCACCGAAGCGGAAGCACGCAAGAGCATGGAGATGAGCTTGAGGTGGGCCAAGCGCTCGCAAGACGAGTTCAGGCGGCTGGAGAACCCCAACGCCCTGTTCGGCATCGTGCAGGGCGGCATGTTCGAGCACCTGCGCCAGGAGTCCCTGGACGCACTGGTCGACATGAACTTTCCCGGCTACGCCATCGGCGGCGTGAGCGTGGGCGAGCCCAAGGAACAAATGCTGCAGATCATGGCGCACACGCCCCACCGCCTGCCGGCGCACAAGCCGCGTTACCTCATGGGCGTGGGCACGCCCGAAGACCTGGTGCAGGGCGTGGCCGACGGCGTGGACATGTTCGACTGCGTCATGCCCACACGCAACGCGCGCAACGGCACGCTGTTCACCCGCTTCGGTGATTTGAAGATCCGCAACGCGCGCCACAAGACCGACCACCAGCCCCTGGACACCACCTGCACCTGCCACGCCTGCGCGGGCAAGAGCGGCATCAGCTGGGACCAGGGTGGGCGCGACGGCTTCAGCCGTGCCTACCTGCACCACCTGGACCGCTGCGGCGAAATGCTCGGCCCCATGCTGGCCACCATCCACAACCTGCACTACTACCTCAACCTCATGCGCGAGGTGCGCGAGGCGCTGGACGCGGGCACGTTCGGCGGCTTCCAGGCGCAGTTCAAGACGGACCGTGCGCGCGGGGTCTGACTGACGCGCGGGTGCCAGCGGTTCGAGCGAAGCGCGACTAAGCTGCGGCCATGACGCAGCCCCACGTCCCCCGCCACATCCTGCCCATCCTGGTGCTGGCCCAGTTCCTGGGCACCTCGCTGTGGTTCGCGGTCAACGCGGTCATGCCCGACCTTCAGCGCGAACTGGGCTGGCCGACCAGCGCGGTGGGCACGCTCACCTCGTCGCTGCAGTTCGGCTTCATCCTCGGCACGCTGGTGTTTGCCTTGCTGGCCATTGCCGACCGCTTCGCGCCGCGCCGGGTGTTTCTGGTGTGTGCGCTGGCCGGTGCGGCCTGCACGGTGGGCGCATGGTGGATGGTGCGCGACTACACCGCGCTGCTGGCCTGGCGCTTTGCCACCGGTTTCTTCCTCGCGGGCATCTACCCGGTCGGCATGAAGATCGCCGCGCAGTGGTACACGCGCGGCCTGGGTGGCGCGCTCGGTTTGCTCATTGGTGCGCTGGTGCTCGGGTCGGCCAGCGCGCATGCGCTGCGTGCGCTCAGTGGCGCCCTGCCCTGGCCCACGCTCATGCTCGGCGTGGCGGCGCTGGCGGCCGCCGGTGGTCTGCTGCTGTTCTTCGGCACCACCGACCCACCGCACGCGCAAGCCCGCGTGACGGTCTTGCAGTGGCGTGCGCTGGCCACGCTGTGGACCGACGCGCGCGTGCGCAGCTCGGTGCTGGGTTACTTCGGTCACATGTGGGAGCTCTACACCATGTGGGTGATGGTGCCGCTGGTACTCGCCACCCGCCTGCAAGGCGCTGCGCTGTCGTGGGCCGCGTTCTGCGTGCTCGGGGCGGGTGTGATCGGCTGCGCCGGCGGCGGCTGGGTGGCGCAGCGCTGGGGCAGCGCGCGGGTGGCGGGCACGCAGCTGGCCATGAGCGGCCTGTGCTGCCTGGCCGCGATCGTGATGATCGATGCCAGCGACGCCCTGTTCTACGCCTGGCTCGTGCTCTGGGGCATCACCGTCTCGGGTGATTCGCCTCAGTTCTCCACGCTCACCGCGCGCAACGCGCCGCCGCAGGCCGTGGGCAGCGTGCTCACGCTCACCAACAGCATCGGCTTTGCGATCTCGATCGTGAGCATCCTGCTGTTTGTGTCGCTGGCCGAAACAGTGGCACTGGGCGCTCTGCTGCCTTGGCTGGCGATCGGGCCCGCGCTGGGGCTGTGGGCGTTGTGGCC
>NZ_JALHLX010000219.1 GCF_022844385.1 Hydrogenophaga sp.
GCTCTGGGCCAGCAGGGGCTGAGCGCGCAGGGCCAGGTCGGCGAAGGCGTGTTGGGCGTGGGCCTGGGCTTCTTCGTTCAGCGTGGTCTGGCCGATGTTGCGGGTGGCGTCCAGGCCGGCGGGGCGGGCCAGGGCGCGCAGGGTGAGCACGGCAAAGCTCTGCGCCACGCCATACAAACCCAGGCGCGCGCCGGCCAGGTGGGCGCTCAGGGCATGCCCGTAGCGGCCTTTTTCGGCGTCTGCTTGCTCGATGCTGTCCAACGCAAACTTGCGCACGCCGGGGCGTTTGCCGGTCTGCACCACCAGCAACGACTGGCTGGTCACCACCCAGATGGTGCGGCCCATGCCGACCGCGCGGCCGGTGGCGAACGCGGTGATGCGTTCGTCCCGGTTGAGGTGGTTGCGCAGCAGGTCCACGTCGGCGTGGCGCAGCAGCTGCATGGCGTGGGGGTTGTCGCCTTCGATCAGGATCTCCAGCTGTTCGTTGTAGTTGCGGAAGAAGTCGAGCATGGGGTGTTTCTAGTGCACGGGCGAAATGGCTTGGGCCGAGACCATCGCTGTTTTCGCGCAGGTTTGCCCGCCTGGGGTTTCACCGGGAATTCAGGGCATTGCCTTGCCGAGGCGCGCGGCTTTGTACCGGGCTAAGCGAGCGCGCTGGTGTCCATGTCGGGGTGTCGCTTGCGCAGGGCTTTCAGGCCCTCAGCGGCTCGGCGTTGCCAGCCCGGGCCTCGCTTGATGAGATCCAGCCAGGTCTCGTTCAACAGGTCGGCGTCGTTCTCGGCCAGGTATTCAATGAGGGATGCGGCCTGGTCGAGGTCTTTGGTGGCTTTCACCCGCATGTCTGGCGGGCGCTCTCCGTACACCAGCAGTTTGTGCAGGGCGTATTTCTCAGGGGGCGGCGCGTTCACCGTGATGGCGCCGCGCTGCGCGAGCAGCGTCACCTGAATGGGCGCCTCCATGGAGAACTCCATGAACTTCAAGGGCTGCATGGTGGCGTTCAAAGCCTTGATCAACACCGGCGTGTCGCCGCCCCGGTGGGTGGAAGTCACAAAGTCGATCTGCAAATCCTGTTCGTCGGACTTGATATAGGTGGTGAGGCTGCTCACTGGAACGAAGCCCATCTTGAGGGCCTCGATCTCGCTGCCCATGTCCATGGTCACGTCCGATGGAATGGCCACAGAGACATTGCGCCTCGCGTGTGCGAAGTCAAGGTCGACGGTTTGCGCGCCTGAATGCCAGCGCACACCCAGGTAGTTCTGGTACGCCATGTACACATGTGTGCCCACCAAGATGCCGCCTGCATTGAAGAAGCCGGCATCGGCAAGGCGCTCGATGATCTTGGCGTGCGATGGAACGATGGCCGGGCAGCCTGCTGCAATGGCCTGCCGAGTCAACTGCCGCAGGTGGGTTTTGGATTCATCGCCCTGGCGGTGCAGCTCGATCATGGCGGTCAGCTCGTCGCTGTCCGTGCCCAGGAAAATCTGTTTTTGTTTGCCCGTGAGGTCGGCGGTCTGGTAGTACCAGTAGTGGTGACCTTTGACGGATTTTCGGGAGAAGCTGCCCGGCAGTGACGCCACCGTACGCACGCCGTCGAGCATGCTCGCGCTTCTCACGGCGGCGTATGCGGTTTGGGCTGCGGTGGAGAGTGGCGTGTACAGCATGGTCGTTATACTGAGAAAAATCAAAGTCAGTATAACCAGGTGTTTGATGGGTTGAAAGTCCGGAAACGCACCCGCGAAAAAAAACCGCCAGCACACAAGGTGTTGGCGGCTGCACGCATGGCCTGCCGAAGCAGGCAACGTGTTATTCAGCGGTCAGGCGGGGCTTACTTGGCGCCGTCGATCTTCATGTATTCAGACACCACTTTCCAGCGGTTGTCCTGCAGCTGCGAGAGGCGGGTCGAATTGCTGCCCAGGCGCTTGGTGGGGCCAAAGGTCATTTCGGCGCTGCCAAAGATGTCCGGTGGAATGGTCATGGTGTCCATGGCCTTGATGAAGCTCTCGGTGGTCAGGTTGTTGCCGGCCTTGCCCGCAGCGCGCAGGAAGGTGTCCACCAGCGAATAGCCGTAGACCGAGAACACGGTCGGGTCTTCGTTGAACTTGGTCTTGTACTTGTTGGCCCAGAAACGGATGGGTTGCGAGGCTTCGTCGGTGTAGGGGTTCTGCACCGTCATGGTGGCGTAGAAGCCGTTCATGGCCGGGCCACCGAGCTTGTGGATCAGGTCGGTGTAGGCGGCGCTGGAGCCGATGAAGGTGGGGTTGAAGCCCAGGCGCTTGGCCGTGGCAATGCCGCCAATGGTCTCGCGGATGATGGTGCCCATCACGACCATGTCGCACTGCTCGGAAGCCAGCTTCTGCATCTGCGACGAGAAGTCGGTGGCGCCGCGCTTGTAGCTGGTTTCCACCGCGAGCGTCATGCCGGCGGCTTTCAGGCCGTCTTCAGCACCGCGCTTCACCTCCAGGCCGAACTCGTCGTCCTGGTACATGGCGCAGACCTTCTTGGATCCCTTCTCTTTCGCCAGCTTGGGCACGGCGATCTTCATCTGGTCGTAGTAGGTGGCGGCAAAGCTGTACTTGAGCTTGTGGAAGGGCTCGTACATTTCGCGCGCCGCCGTCACCGGGAAGAAGTTGATGACGTTCTTCTGGAACTGCACGGGCATGGCGGCCATGTTTTGTGCGGTGCCGATGTGGCCGACCATGGCAAAGATCTTGTCCTGGTTCACCAGCTTCTGCGCGGCCAGCACGGCGCGGCGCGGGTCGTAGGCCGAGTCTTCCACCACCAGCTTGATCTTGCGGCCGTTGATGCCGCCTTGCTCGTTGACCTCGTCCACCCGCAGCATCATGCCCAGGCGCACCTGCTTGCCGAAGCCGGCAATGGGGCCCGAGAGGTCTTGAATCGAGCCGAGCACGATCTCGTCTTTGCTCACGCCTTGCGATTGCGCGAAGGCCGCGCTGCTGCCCGCGGCAAGCAGGGCGGCAACCAGTGTCAGTCGGGTTTTCATCTCTTGTGTCTCCTGGGGTGGTGGTCGGGTGAGGGTGGTGGTGAACGGGTCAGCTGTACATGGCGTTGATCTGCGGCTCGTACTTGGTTTGCACCAGCTTGCGTTTGAGCTTCATGGTGGGGGTGAGTTCTTCGTCTTCGGCGCTCAGTTGTGTGTCGAGCAAGAAGAACTTCTTGATCTGTTCCACCCGGGCAAACTTTTTGTTCACACGATCGATCTCGGTCTGGATCAGCGCTTGCACTTCGGGCGCCTTGGTGAGGCTGGCGTAGTTGGAAAACGGCACGTCGTTGTCCTGCGCATATTTCTCCACGTTCTCCTGGTCGATCATGATGATCACGGTGAGGTAGGGCTTCTTGTCGCCGATCACCACGGCGTCCGTCACATACGGCGAAAACTTGAGTTCGTTCTCGAGTTCGCTCGG
>NZ_JALHLX010000220.1 GCF_022844385.1 Hydrogenophaga sp.
TTGGCGAAGTCGTAGGGGAGCTTCTTGTAGACGCTGGAGGCGATGGTGTGGTGCACCGCGCCCATCAGCAGCGTGTAACCGTCGGGCCTGGCCTTGGCCACGAAGTCGGCGCCGATGGTCGCACCCGCGCCGGGTTTGCTCTCGACCACCACCGGTTGCCCCAGGCTTTGTGAGAGCTTGTCGGCCAGCGCCCGGGCCAGCACGTCGGTGGTGCCACCGGCCGCAAACGGCACGATCAGGCTGATGGGCCGCGCGGGCCAGCTTTGCGCCAGGGCGCTGCTGCCGGCAACAGCCAGACCCAGGGCCATGGCTTGAACCACACGACGGCGGGTGAAGGAATGAATGGCTTGCATGCTTGTCTCCAAAAACGGCGCGGTTGGCGCTCTGATGAACCGGGCTCTGCGGCCCGGTGGGGGGTTTCCGGATCACTGAAACAGCGAATCCGGCGTGAACGTCGGCTCAGGCGGCCAGGCGGTGTTCGCGCACAGCGAGCAGCTCGCACACGGCCTGGGTCACCTGCGCGGTGGTGGCCTTGCCACCGAGGTCGCCGGTGTGCAGCGCGGGGTTGGCGGTGACCTGTTCGATCGCTTTCATGAGGCGCCGGGCCGCGTCCATCTCGCCCAGGTGTTCGAGCAGCATCACGCAGCTCCAGAAGGTGCCGATCGGATTGGCCAGGCCCTTGCCCATGATGTCGAATGCCGAGCCGTGGATGGGCTCAAACATGCTGGGGTAGCGGCGCTCGGGGTCGATGTTGCCGGTGGGCGCAATGCCCAGGCTGCCGGCGAGTGCCGCGGCCAGATCGGAGAGGATGTCGGCGTGCAAGTTGGTGGCCACGATCGTGTCCAGAGTGGCCGGTCGGTTCACCATGCGGGCGGTGGCGGCGTCCACGATTTCCTTGTCCCACTTCACGTCGGGGAACTCGCGGGAAATCTCCAGCGCGATCTCGTCCCACATCACCATGGCGTGGCGCTGGGCGTTGCTCTTGGTGATCACGGTGAGCAGCTTGCGCGGCCGGCTTTGCGCCAGCTTGAAGGCGAAGCGCATGACGCGTTCCACCCCCACGCGGGTCATCATGGTCACGTCGGTGGCGGCCTCGATGGGGTGGCCCTGGTGGACCCGGCCACCCACGCCGGAGTACTCGCCTTCGGAGTTCTCGCGCACGATCACCCAGTTCAAATCTTCGGCCTTGCAGCGTTTGAGCGGCGCGTCAATGCCGGGCAGGATGCGCGTGGGGCGCACGTTGGCGTACTGGTCAAAGCCCTGGCAGATCTTGAGGCGCAGGCCCCACAAGGTGATGTGGTCGGGAATGTCCGGGTCGCCTGCAGAGCCGAACAGGATGGCGTCCTTGTGACGCAGCGCGTCCAGGCCATCGGCCGGCATCATCACGCCGTGTTTGCGGTAGTAATCACCGCCCCAGTCGAAGTCCTCGAAAGCAAAGCGAAAGCCGTTGCCTGTGGCGGCCAGGGCTTCGAGCACCTGCTGGCCGGCCGGCACCACTTCCTTGCCGATGCCGTCTCCGGGAATCGTGGCGATGGCGAAGGTTTTCATGGGTTGGTCTCCGTGTGCGGTGGTTCGATGGTGCGAATGTAGGTCTTGCACCGCGTGTCCATTCACCGCTAAAGTGAATCCATTGTTTACTTCAATTCAACAATGGGTGCCCCATGAACAACGCGATCCAACCCGCCGATCTGGGCTTCTTTTCCGTGCTCGCCGGTGCCGGCAGCCTGAGCGCCGCGGCGCGCGAACTCGGCGTGACCACGCCGGCGGTGAGCAAGCACCTGGCGCAGATGGAAGCCCGCCTGGGCGTGTCGCTGGTCAACCGCACCACCCGGCGCATGGGCATGACACCCGAGGGAGAGCTCTACCTGGAGCACGCGCGCCGCATCCTCGGAGAGATTGACGGTATGGAGGAGTTGCTCGGTGTTTCCAAGGGCACCCCCAAGGGCCTGCTGCGCGTGAACGCCACGCTGGGTTTCGGGCGGAGCCATGTGGCGCCGCTGATCTCGCGTTTCGTGCGCAAGCACCCACAGATGGAGGTGCAGCTGCAACTCTCGGTCAACCCGCCCGCGCTCACCGACGACTCCTTCGATGTCTGCATCCGCTTCGGCGCACCGCCCGACGCGCGCGTGATCGCCCGCCACATCGCGCCCAACCGGCGCCTGCTCTGCGCCTCACCCGCCTACCTGGCCAGACACGGCACACCCAAGGTGCCCAACGACCTGATCAAGCACAACTGTATCGGCATCCGCCAGGGTGAAGAGGCTTATGGCTTGTGGCGCCTGACCACGGGACGCGGCAAAAACGCGACCACCGAGGCCATCAAGACCCGCGGCAACCTGACCACCAACGACGGCGAGATCGCGGTCAACTGGGCGCTCGATGGCCACGGCATCCTCATGCGGGCCGAGTGGGACATCGAGCGCTTTCTCGCCACCGGGCGGCTGGTGCAGGTGCTGCCGCAGCACGCCACACCCGACGCCGACATCTACGCCGTCTACCCGCAACGCCACCAGCTCGCGGTGCGCGTGCGGGCGTTTGTGGACTTCGTGGCGCTGGCGTTCAAGAAGCAGACCGACACGGCGTGAGGCCTACTTCGCTGGCGCCGTTGAAGCGACGTCCTTGACGATCAAATCGGAGACGGCCCGAACCTGCTTCGGCGTCACGGCCGAGAAGATGCCTTCCCAGGCACTGGACGAGGTGTTGAACTTCTTGGATCCGAACGGTTTGTTCGCGGGCAGCTCGATGTACTGGGCATCCACGTCCATGTAGGCGTTGCCGGCGATGACGCCCAACATGTACCGCCTGTTCGTGGACACGTACCGGAAGTCATTGACCGTCAATCGCACGAGGATCGATGACCTGGACGGGATGGAAGCCTCGTCCTTGACGAAAACGAACGGCATCCTGGCGCTTTCTGCGGAAGTCGCCAACGACTCTTGCCACTCCGCCAGAAACGAAGACCAGTCGCTGCTGGCCTGCATGGCCGGACTGCCACCGACCACAGCGACGAGCGTTGCGCCTGCCGCCTGCGGTGCTGCGCCTGGGGAGGCCGGCGAGGTGGCGGTCTGGCTGACGGTGGCGGCGCAGCCCGCAAGCAACAGCACGCCGGCGATGAGGAGGGAGCGGTTGAACAGGTTCAGCACGGGAATGTTGAATTCGTTGAGGAGATTGATTGCAGACCAATGGACGATACGCGTTCCCGACGCATGGGCTGGCCGCCATGCCCGAGCGCGCAAATGCGGACATTCATCACGGTCGTCCCCTGAAAGACGGGCTGGAGCAGCGCAATGCGCGGTAACGAACATACAGGCGCCGG
>NZ_JALHLX010000221.1 GCF_022844385.1 Hydrogenophaga sp.
TACAGGCCCATGGGCTCGAACAGCACAAACGCGATCAGCACCAGGCCGTACACCGTGCCTTGCAGGCCGGCCGCCTGGCCGATGGCCGCAGGCAGAAAGTCCTTGCCCAGCGCAATCAGTTGCGGCATCACGATGAGGAAGATGGCGCCGAGGAACGCGCCGTGGATCGAGCCCAGCCCGCCGATCACCACCATGAGCAGCAGGTCGATCGACTGGATGATGCTGAACTGCTCGGGCGAGAGGAACTGGATCTTGTGCGCGTACAGCGCGCCGCCAATGCCGGCGAGTGCAGCCGAGAGCGCGAAGCTCATGGTCTTGTAGCGCGCCAGATGAATGCCCATGCTCTGCGCCGAAATCTCCGAATCGCGGATGGCGACAAACGCGCGCCCCGTGCTCGATCGCATGAGGTTGGCAATGGCCAGCGTGGCCAGCACGGTGACCAACAGGCACAAGAAGTAGAACTCGTTGGTGGACTCCAGCTCCCAGCCAAACAGCGCGGGCGCGTTGACCACCAGACCCGAGTTGCCGCCGGTCACGCTTTCCCAGCGCGCCATGATTTCTTCAACGATGAAACCAAACGCCAGCGTGGCCATGCCGAGGTAGATGCCCTTCACCCGCAGGGCCGGCAGACCCACCACCATGCCCACCGCAGCCGACAGCAAACCCGCGCAGGCCAGTGCCAGCGGAAACGGCAGGCCGGCGTTGACCATGATCGCCTGTGTGTAGGCGCCCACGCCCAGGAAGGCCGCGTGGCCGAGCGAGAAGAGGCCGGTGAAACCCGCCAGCAACATCAGCCCGAGGCCGACGATGGAGTAGATCAGCACGAAGGTGAGCTGGGCCAGCCAGTACTCCTGGATCACCCAGGGCGCGGTCACCAGAAACAGCCCGAGCAGGCTGTACCAGAAGGTCTGCCCGCCGTGTTTGGCGAGTTTGATGTCCTGGTTGTAGTCGGTCTTGAATAGAAAGCGCATGTTTCTCAATCAGTTGGGGTCAGAGCACATCGCTGCGCGAGTGGTCTGACCCACAAGTCATTCAAACTTTCTTCCGAAGCTTCTCGCCGAACAAGCCGTTGGGCTTGAGCACCAGCATGATCAGCACCACGATGTAAGGCGCCACGTCCTTGAAGCCTTCGGGCAGATAGAAGCCCGAGAACGCCTCGACGATGCCGATGATCAAGCCGCCCACGATGGCGCCGGGCAGGCTCGTGAAGCCGCCCACCACCGCGGCAGGAAAGGCCTTCAGGCCGATGAAGCCCATGTTGGCGTGCACAAAGGTGATGGGGGCGAGCAGCAAACCCGCGATGGCCGCCACGGCCGCGGCCAGGCCCCACACCAGGCCGTTGAGCCGTTTGACCGGAATACCCATGTAGTACGCGGCCAGCTGGTTCTGCGACGAGGCCTGCATGGCGATGCCGAGCTTGCTGTAGCGGAACATGGCAAACAGGCCCAGGCAGAGCAGGCCGGTGACGCTGATCACCACGATCTGCTCGGCCGACACCACCAGGCCACCCATTCGCAGCACCTCGCCCGCGTAGGGCACAGGCAGGGTGTGGGTGTCGGTGCCGATGTTGGGGATCATGGTGATCAGGCCCCGCAAGACGTAGCCCACACCGATGGTCAGCATGACGATGGAAAAAGCCGGCTGCCCCAGGATGGGGCGCACCACCGCACGTTCGAGCAACACACCAAAGAGACCCATGGCCACGATGGCGGCGGGGACGGCCAGCCAGAACGGAAACCCCAGCATGGTCATGGCGGCCAGGCCACCGAAGGCGCCCACCATCATCAGGTCGCCCTGCGCGAAGCTCACCGTTTCGGTGGCCTTGTAAATCAGCACGAAGCCCAGGGCAATGAGTCCGTAGATACAGCCTTGGGCCGCACCGCTGATGAGCAGTTGCAGCAATTGCACGCGTGTCTCCTGGTTGATCTGGCGCCGCTGATCAGGGGTGCTTGCTGCAATCTTTGTGGCAGCTCGTCCAAGCGGTGTGCGCAATTTATAGCTGTCTTGCCCGGGACTTCCGCTAGGGGTTGTCCCCCATCACTTGTCGCTCAGGCGCCATGAAGATGCACCGCATGAAGTCCATTCGCATCGGCGCCGGCCTGGGGTTTTACGGCGACAACTGGGAACCTGTGGCCGCGAGCATCGAACGCGGCGGCGTGCAGTTCATTGCCAGCGACCACCTGGCCGAACTCACGCTGGCCATCCTGCAAAAAGACCGCCAGCGCGACCCGACACTGGGCTACGCGCGCGACGTGGTGCCCATGCTTTTGAAGCTGTGGCCGCTGATGCGCGAACGCGGCGTGCGCTTTGTCTGCAACGCGGGTGGCCTGAACCCGCTTGGTGCGGCGCAGGCGGTGCTGGCCGCGTTCAAGGCCAAGGGGTGGCAAGCCAGGGTGGCGGTGGTCACGGGTGACGATGTGTTGCCACGCCTGCTGGAAGCCGAAGCCGGCTTCGACCACCTGTTCACCCAGGCGCCTGTGGCCGGCGTGCGCGAGCGGCTGGTGTTTGCCAACGCCTACGTGGGTGCCCAGCCGATCGTGGACGCGCTGGACGCGGGTGCCGAGATCGTGATCACCGGGCGCGTGGCCGACGCGGCGCTCTTTCTCGGCCCGCTGGTGCACGGACTGGGGTGGACGCTCGGCGGTGCCACCAGCGAGCAAGACCTCAACCGTCTCGCGCAGGGCCTCACCGTGGGGCATTTGCTCGAATGTTCGGGCCAGGGCAGCGGCGGCAACTTCGGCAGCCAGGGCGCCTGGCAGGCCATTCCCGATCTCGCGCACATCGGCTACCCCATCGCCGAGGTGTATGAGGACGGCACGGCGCTCATCACCAAGGCACCCGACACGGGAGGGCGCGTCAACTTCGACACCGTGCGCCAGCAACTGCTGTACGAAGTGCACAACCCACACGCCTATTTTTCGCCCGACGTGGTGCTGGACATGGGCCACATCACCCTGCACGACGAAGGCCATGACCGCGTGCGCCTCACCGGTGCGCGCGGCACGCCGCCCACCGACACGCTGAAGGTGGTGGCGGGTTTCCGCGACGGTTACAAGGCCGAGGTGACCTGGGGCTTTTCATGGCCCGACGCCTGGGACAAGGCGCAGGCGGCGCAGGCCACCATTCGAACGCTGCTGAAAGACAAACGCATTCCGCACGACGAGCTCTACGTGGAATATCCGGGGCTCAATTCGGCGCACGGCGCGCTCGCGCCTTTGCCGAAGGCGGACGCCCTCAACCAGAGCAACGAGATCTGGACGCGCCTGGTGCTGCGCACCCAGGACAAGGCCGCCGCCGACGGCTTTGGCCGG
>NZ_JALHLX010000222.1 GCF_022844385.1 Hydrogenophaga sp.
ACACGTCACCCGCCAGCACCCAGAACACGTCGGCCAGCAGCGGCAGGGCGCGCGCAATGCCGCCGGCCGTTTCCAGTGCATAGCCAAAGTCGGTGCCTTCGCGCGACATCACCACCTCGCACCCTGGCTGGTCTCGGCTCCACGCAGCGCAGTGATCGTCGATCTGCTCGCCCAGCCAGGCGGTGTTGACCACAAACCGCTGGAACCCGCCCGCGACCAAAGCCTCCATGGGCCACTGCATCAGCGGCTTGCCTTGCACCGTCAACAGGGGTTTGGGTGTGGTGTCGGTGAGCGGGCGCATGCGCATGCCTCGTCCAGCGGCGAGCACCATGGCTGTGGCCAGGGGGGGTGGGGAAGGGCGTGCGGTGGCGAGTCGGGTCATGGGCGGCGGTTGGATGCGCGTGCCGGGCGCTCAAGGCCGCACACGTCGAAGAATTATGGGCTGGCGCGCTGTCCCGACGCCGCGCAACGCTGCCGACAGCGGGCTGGCCGATAAAATCCGTTGTTTTGCGCCATCGCACCAGCCGCGGCCTTGTTCAGCTTTCCCCCGCTTCACCCCCATCCTCCAGCATCCCCATGTCCGACACCGCCAGCACCCTCACCCCCACCGCCCAAGCCGTGTCGCCCCAGACCCAGGCCAACGCCATCCGCGCGCTGGCCATGGACGCGGTGCAGGCCGCCAACTCCGGCCACCCCGGCGCGCCCATGGGCATGGCCGACATGGCGGTCGCCCTGTGGAGCCGGCACCTGCGCCACAACCCGACCAACCCGCAGTGGGCCAACCGCGACCGTTTCGTGCTGTCCAACGGCCACGGTTCCATGCTGATCTACGCGCTGCTGCACCTCACCGGCTACAAGCTGCCGATCGGTGAGCTGAAGAACTTCCGCCAGCTCGGCAGCAAAACCGCCGGCCACCCCGAAGTCGGCCACACGCCGGGCGTGGAAACCACCACCGGCCCGCTGGGCCAGGGCATCACCAACGCGGTGGGCATGGCGCTGGCCGAAAAGCTGCTGGCGTCCGAGTTCAACCGAGACGGCCACGCCATCGTGGACCACCACACCTACGTGTTCCTGGGCGACGGCTGCCTCATGGAAGGCATCAGCCACGAGGCCATCGCGCTGGCCGGCGCCTGGAAGCTCAACAAGCTGATCGCGCTGTACGACGACAACGGCATATCCATTGACGGCCAGGTCACGCCTTGGTTCATCGACAACACCGCGCTGCGTTTTGCCGCCTGCGGCTGGAACGTGATCGGCCCGATCGACGGCCACGACGCCGATGCGGTGGACCGCGCGATCAGCGACGCGAAGAACAAGGCCGACGGCCCCACCATCGTCATCTGCAAGACCCACATCGGCAAAGGCAGCCCGAACCGCGCCAACACCGCCAAGGCCCACGGCGAGCCGCTGGGTGCTGAAGAGATCAAGCTCACCCGCGAAGCGCTGGGCTGGAACCACGCACCTTTTGCGATTCCCAAAGACGTGTACGCCGCGTGGGACGCGAAGGACGCCGGCAAGGCCATGGAAGCCGACTGGAATGCCAAGTTCGCCGCCTACAAGGCCGCCTTCCCCGAACTCGCCAAAGAGTTTGTGCGCCGCATGAAGGGTGAGCTGCCGAAGAACTTTGCCCAGGTGGCGGTGGACGCCGCTGTGGCCGCCCACACCAAGGCCGAGACCGTGGCCAGCCGCAAGGCGAGCCAGCTCGCACTCGAGACCTTCACCGCCGCACTGCCCGAGCTGCTCGGCGGCAGCGCCGACCTCACCGGCTCCAACCTCACCAACACCAAGTCCACGCCTGCGCTGCGCTTCAACCTGGCCGGTGATGTGGTGAAAAACGAGCAGGGCCAGGGCGGCCGCCACATCAACTACGGCGTGCGCGAATTCGGCATGGCCGCGATCATGAACGGCGTGGCGCTGCACGGCGGCTTCATTCCTTACGGTGGCACCTTCCTCACCTTCAGCGACTACAGCCGCAACGCGATCCGCATGGCCGCGCTGATGAAGCAGCGCGTCATTCATGTCTTCACGCACGACTCCATCGGTCTGGGCGAAGACGGCCCGACCCACCAGTCGGTGGAACACGCGGCCAGCCTGCGCCTCATTCCCAACCTGGACGTCTGGCGCCCCGCCGACACCGCCGAGACCGCCGTGGCCTGGGCCGTGGCGCTGGAAAACGCCAGCCGCCCCACCGCTCTGCTGCTCAGCCGCCAGAACCTGCCCTACGCGCCCAAGAGCGATCTGGGCGACATCAGCAAGGGCGCCTATGTGCTGGCCGAGCCGAGCGAAGTGGGCCTGAAGAAAAAGGCGCAAGCGGTGATCATCGCCACCGGTTCCGAAGTGCAACTGGCGCTGAAAGCCCAGGAGCTGCTGGCCAAGGAACACAAGATCGCCGTGCGCGTGGTCTCCATGCCCAGCACCACCACCTTTGACCGTCAGAGCGCCGCTTTCAAAGCCTCGGTGTTGCCGGCCGGCGTGCCGCGTGTGGCGGTGGAAATGGGCTCCACCGACGGCTGGTGGAAGTACGGCGTGGCCGCCGTCGTGGGTCTGGACACCTACGGCGAGTCGGCACCGGCCCCGGTGCTGTTCGAGCACTTCGGCTTCACGCCCGCCAATGTGGCCGACACGGTGCGCGCCGTGCTGGCAAAATGAGTTTGTTCATCTTTGTTTGAAACCCTTCAGGAGACTCGAGACATGACCATCAAGATCGGCATCAACGGCTTTGGCCGCATCGGGCGCAACGTGTTGCGCAGCGCGCTGCAGAACTTCGCCGACATCGAAGTCGTCGCCATCAACGACCTGCTGGAGCCCGAGTACCTGGCCTACATGCTGCAGTACGACAGCGTGCATGGCCGCTTCAAGGGCGACGTCAGCGTCGAAGGCAGCACGCTGGTGGTCAACGGCAAGAAGATCCGCCTCACGCAAGAGCGCGACCCGGCCAACCTGAAGTGGAACGAAGTCGGCGCCGACATCGTGATCGAATCCACCGGCCTGTTCCTCGACAAGGTCACGGCCCAGAAGCACCTGGACGCCGGCGCCAAGAAGGTCATCCTGTCCGCGCCTTCCAAGGACGACACCCCCATGTTCGTCTACGGCGTGAACCACGCCACCTACAAGGGCGAGGCCATCATCTCCAACGCCTCGTGCACCACCAACTGCCTGGCGCCCATTGCCAAGGTGCTCAACGACAAGTGGGGCATCAAGCGCGGTCTCATGACCACCGTGCACGCCGCCACCGCCACGCAGAAAACCGTGGACGGCCC
>NZ_JALHLX010000223.1 GCF_022844385.1 Hydrogenophaga sp.
CCATTTCTCGCCGCTACTTGCTGTTGAAGTTCCATGCGCTCGCTCTTGGTGAGTTTCATCGCAACCTCCGGTGGAATGGTTGTAATGATACTTCCCTTTTAAACGTTACAGTCCACTAGCCTCCGCGCCTTTTGGTTCTACGGGCATCTACTGAGGTCCGCAGTATGGCTTGAGTCATTTCGGGTGCTTTCCGTCAGGTATTTGGCCACACACGTCGGCGGCTCGGCTTGAAACGCGACTTTCGGCCTGCCGTGTGCAAAATCACGTCACAGTTTAGGTCGGACGGTATTCACGCGCTCGTCAGGGCAGACGCGCCAGGGATCGGTGCCTCACGGGCTACGTCGCTGGTGTCCGCTTCTGCGGAACCTATTCGCTGCGGCGCCGACTGCGAACGACCGCATCCAGACTTGAACTGCCCTTGGAGCCAAGTCTTCGGCTTCGCAGCGGTGGACTAAACCGCTGTCGCGGTAATCGCTCCGGCAGCATCGTGGTTATTCGTTCCACCGCTGGTTCTGCCATGTTGACGGGTGAGGCAATCCGCCTCGCTCTTCGACAGGAGTTGAACCATGAACTCATTGACGCCCTCCGTCTCCCCGTTGCGCCAGCGCATGATCGACGACATGCGGATGCGCAAGTTCAACGGCAAGACCCAGATCCACTACATCCGCGCCGTTCGCAGGCTCGCCGCCTATCTCAAGCGATCGCCGGACACCGCCACCGCCGAGGACCTTCGGGCCTTCCAGCTGCACATGGTCGAGACCGGCACGGCACCGCCGACCATCAACTCCACGCTCAGTGGCCTGAAGTTCTTCTTCGATGTGACGCTGGGCCACGCCGAACTGTTGGTCAAGGTGCAGCCTGTTCGCCAGCCACGCCCGCTGCCCGTTGTGCTGAGCTGCGACGAGGTCGCCCGTCTGATCGCCGCTGCACCGAACCCCAAGTACCAGGCGGCGCTGTCCGTGGCCTATGGGGCCGGGCTGCGCGCCAGCGAGGTCTGCGCGTTGAAGGTCACCGACATCGACAGTGAGCGCATGACGCTGCGCGTGGAGCAAGGCAAGGGCCGCAAGGACCGTTACGCCATGCTCTCGCCCGTGCTGCTCGAGCGGCTGCGGGCATGGTGGCGGGTGGGGCACGCGCAAGGCAAGATCCTGCCCAACGGCTGGCTGTTTCCCGGGCTCAACCCCATGGACTCACTGTCCACCCGGCAGCTCAACCGTGCGATCCACCTGGCCGCCGACGCCGCCCACATCGACAAGCGCGTGTCGATGCACACGCTGCGCCACAGCTTTGCAACGCATCTGCTCGAGCAGAAGGTCGACATCCGCGTGATCCAGGTGCTGCTGGGCCACAAGCGGCTGGAGACCACCGCGCTGTACACCCACGTGGCCACCGAAGTGCTGCGCGCGGTGATCAGCCCGCTGGAGACGCTGCCCTCGTCGTGAGTCTGCGGTCTCTGCGGTCATGGGGCACGCAGCCCTGGAAGTCGCCGACATCTTCCGCATTCATGGACCCGCCTGGCGCCAGGCTCAGCGTGGCCACCTGAGCCTGGCCCAACTCAAGGTCATGTCGGCCATCGAGCAGTGCCGCAGCGCGGCATTGGGTGGGCATGTCTTGCGCTGCGAGGGGTGTGGCACCGACCAGATCGCCTACAACTCCTGCCGCAACCGGCACTGCCCCAAGTGCCAGGCCAGCGCGGCCCGGCGTTGGCTGCAGGCGCGCAACGCCGACCTGTTGCCGGTGGAGTACTTCCACGTGGTCTTCACGTTGCCAGCACCCATCGCCGAGATCGCGTACTGCAACAAGGCGGTGGTCTATGGCTTGCTGTTCGACATCGCCGCTGAGACTCTTTTGACCATCGGAGGTGATCCGAAGCACCTGGGCGCTCGACTGGGTGTGACGCTGGTGCTGCACACCTGGGGCTCGGCGCTCACACACCACCCGCACGTGCACGGTATCGTCCCCGGTGGCGGCCTGGCGAGCGACGGCGAACACTGGATCGCCTGCCGGCGCGGGTTCTTCCTGCCGGTGCGCGTGCTCTCCCGGTTGTTCCGCCGGCGCTTCCTCGAAGCGCTGCAACAGGCGCACCGTGATGCCCGGTTGCAATTCTTCGGTGAACACGCGCCGCTGGCGGACGCTGCGGCGTTTGCCCGCTGGCTGGCACCGCTGCGCCAATGCGAGTGGGTGGTCTACGCCAAGCGCCCGTTCGCCGGACCCCAGGCGGTGCTGGCGTACCTGTCGCGCTACACGCACCGGGTGGCCATCTCCAACAGCCGACTCGTGGCACTTGATGAGCGCGGCGTGACCTTGCGGTGGAAGGACTACCGCGACAAGGGCCATGTCCAAGGCAAGACACGCCACAAGACGATGACGCTCGATGCCGGCGAGTTCATGCGCCGCTTTCTGTTGCACGTGCTGCCCGGAGGCTTCCACCGCATCCGCCACTACGGACTGCTGGCCAACTGCAACCGAGCAGCCTGCCTGGCGCTTGCACGCCAGCTGCTGCAAGTGCCTCTGCAGGATCCACAGGTTCCGCCACCCTGCGACGATCCGCAGGACACCGTGCGCCCAACCTTCGTCTGCCCGCACTGTGGCCACGCGATGACCATCGTGCTGACCTTCACGCGCGGCGAGACGATCCGTGCGCCACCTCTTCAGGCGCCGCCATGAACGTTCCTCGCTGCCTCGGCAACCCATGTTTGTTGACGCTTCAAACGTCGGCATGGTCAGCTCGTGTTCGGCGCTCCACACACTCACGTCCGCGCCCGCACAAGGCCTCGTCGATGACGACCTTGCGCCTCCTTGTCCGTATGAGCCCGGTCGTTGGGAGGCAGCGCGCAATTCAAAAGCACCATCACCGCGCCACCGCACGCATGCAATCGCCATAGCGTGAACCGGCACCGTGGCGTTCGCCGCGGTTTCCTCCCTCGAGGCTTGTTCAACACCCGCCCTTCATCCTGGCGCATCGTGGTGTGTGTGGCTCGCGGGCAGGTGTCGAACAAACCTAAACGATTGCCGAAGTCTAGCCGGCCTCGCACCCGCTCGATCAACCTACATGGCAAGTAGGAGCCGCAGACTCGATGTCTAGCTGCAGCAAGTTGAGCGTGTCCAAGAGTGCCGATACGGGTGTCCAGGTCCCACCGTTCCCGCTGTCCACGAGAAACCG
>NZ_JALHLX010000224.1 GCF_022844385.1 Hydrogenophaga sp.
TCGCAGTTGCAGGTGATCATGGTGAAGTTGGGCACCAGCTCGCCCGTTTGCGGATCGGTCCACTGTGACCACAAACCCGCCAGCGCCCAGGGCGCCCCATCGGCGCGGCGCAGTCGCCACCAGATGTTCTTGCCGGTTTCCCAGTTGGGTTCCTGGTACCAGTCGGCCAGGATCAGGCAGCGCTGGCCCTTCATCCACGGCCCGCGGTAAGTCACGCGCTCGGCAATGCCTTCAATGCGCGCGTTGTTGGTGAGCACCGCGCGTGACGCGGGCCGCCGCGTGGCGCTGCCGGCGCGGACCATGCCCCACTGGCCCATGCGGCCCACCAGCTGCACGGCTTCACCCGGCTGCCCGGGCCGCACCATCAGGCCGTGCTGGAACGGTCCCACCGTGGCCTGCGTGTAGTCCTCCATGTCCACGCTCGCGCCCACGCTGCCCAGGTAACGCTCGGCCGTGCCTTTGTCGGTCATGTTGTAGAGGTTGCACATGGCAGATGCGAAGTCTCTGTGTGATGGCGAACAGACCGCAGACGGGTCAGGTGATCAGATGGACCGCAGGCAAACGCCCATGGCCCTCGTCGAGGACCGGCAGACCTCAGGAGAAAACCATGTACATCGGCGGCGGCGCAATATTGCTCATCATCATCCTTTTCCTCGTGTTCCGTTGAACCAGGGCGCGAGGGCTCACACACCGTTGTGCGGGTCTTCGCGCCGTTGGGCGTACCAAAGGTCCAGCCCCTTGCGCTGCCTCACCGCGCCCAGGCCGCCCCGCATCAGGTGGCCCAGCAGCGCCCACATCTCGCGTGCTGAATGTGTGCGCAGCTTGCGCCCCGAGCTCAGCACCGGCTCGCGCAGGACCAAGAACCTTCCCTGCCGCTTGAGCGCCCGGCTCAAGCCCAGCTCCTCGGCTGCAAAGTAACGCTCGTCAAACCCGCCAACGGCCTCGAAGGCGGTGCGGGTGCAAAAGAAAAAGCAGCCCGCCGCCAGCCGGCTGACCTGCAACAGCTTCACCACCAGCGGCACCATCAGGCGCGCATGCAGCGGCATGGCGCCGTCAAAGCGCACCACCGCACCGCCGCCCACCGCACCGTCACGCAGGGCCTGCAGCGCCAGGCGCACCAGGGTCTCGTGCACCAGGGTGTCGGCATCGACAAAGATGAACACATCGCCTTGAGCCACCCGCGCGCCCGCGTTGCGCGTGGCGGCAATCTGGCGGTGCGCCACCGCCACCACCTGCGCGCCATGTTCACGGCCGATCTCGGCAGTGCGGTCGGTGGAGCCGTCGTCCACCACGATCACTTCACACGGCTCGTCCAGCGCCTGCACCACCGCGTTGATGGCCTGCAGGGTGGCACCCAGCAGGCGTTCTTCGTTGTAGGCAGGCACGATGAAGGAGATCATGGCTGCAGGTTACCCGGGCGCTTTCAGGTCGTGTGGACGGGGGGCATTCGGCCCGGAGCGAACACGCGTGACAACCGCCGCCGCCAGACCGGTGCAACATGGCAGCGCCCGCCACTTGCCACAGGCCCACCACCATGACCACACAGTTCCAGGTTCGCAAAGACCAGCTCGCCACCACCCGCACCGTGCAACGGCCCGACACACCGCTGGCCGATGGCGAAATCCGCGTTCGCATCGAGCAGTTTGCCTACACCTCCAACAACATCACCTACGCCGCGTTCGGCGATGCGATGAACTACTGGCAGTTCTTTCCTGTCGCACCCGCAGGCGATGACGCCGCGGCCTGGGGTGTGGTGCCGGTGTGGGGCTTCGGCGTGGTGCAGGAGACGCAGTGCGCCGGCGTGGCCGTGGGCGAGCGCCTCTACGGCTACTGGCCCATGGCCTCGCACGCCGTGCTCACACCCGCACGCATCTCGCCCGAGGGCTTCTTTGACGGTGCACCGCACCGCGCTGCGCTGCACCCGGTCTACAACAACTACTTGCGATGCGCGGTGGACCCGTTGTTCGACCCCGCCACCGAACCGCTGCAGGCGCTGCTGCGCCCGCTCTTCCTCACCGCCTGGCTGATCGACGATTTTCTGGCCGACAACGATTTCTTCGGCACGAACACGGGTGGCCAGCGTGGCGTGATGCTGCTGTCATCGGCCAGCAGCAAGACCGCCTATGCCACCGCCGCGCAACTGGTGCAGCGACCCGAGGTGGAAGTGGTGGGCCTCACCTCGCCGGGCAACGTGGCGTTCTGCGAAAGCCTGGGCGTGTACAGCCGCGTGCTCAGCTACGACCAGCTGGAGCAACTGCCCGCGGACACACCCTGCGTGTACGTGGACTTTGCCGGCAACGGCGCACTGCGCAAGGCCATCCACAGCCGCTTCACCGCGCTGGCCTACAGCTGCTCCATCGGCGGCACCCATGTGGACCAGCTCGCTGGCGGACGCGATCTGGCCGGACCGCGTCCGGTGCTGTTCTTCGCACCCGCGCAGGCCAAGAAGCGCCACGGCGACTGGGGCGCGGCCGGTTTCAACGAACGCATGGCCCAGGCGTGGCACGCCTTCATGGCCCAGGTGAACGATCCTGCCGCCCCTTGGGTGGTGGTGCAGCACCACAACGGCCCCGACGCCGTGCAGGCCGCCCACGCGCTGGTGCTGGGTGGGCAAGGGGACCCGCGCGCGGGGCACATGCTCTCGCTGTCCTGATCGCGTGACTTTACGCACAGAGACTGTGCCCTAGGCTGTGGATAACGAGGTGGACAACCGCCGCAGCCCGCAGCCCGCCTCGCTTGGCGGGATGTGCTTAAAAATACGGCGCTCACCGCAGGCTCAGTACAGCCGCACCGCCACATCAAAATGCCAGGTGCGGCGGATCTCCACCACGTCGTACTGGCGGGCCAGCGCGGGCGGAAACGCCGGGTAACTCGCCTGGCTGCGCACGATGCGCTCGATGCCTTCGTCGATGGCCGCCACGCCGCTGGAACTCACGAAGGTCACGTTCTCCACCGACCCGTCGCTGCGGATCGCCACCGTGACCACCGGCTGGGTGTGAGGCTGTTTGGCCGCCTCGCGCACCAGTTCGATGGTCATGTTCATCTGGATCTTGCGCGCCCAGGCCTCGGCATACAGGATGAGATCGGTGTTGGGGTCCGAGCGTCCGAAGAGCCGGGC
>NZ_JALHLX010000225.1 GCF_022844385.1 Hydrogenophaga sp.
GGGGTCTCCTCGTTTTCAGTGCAATAAGTGACGGTACGCAAAGCTAGCACTGGCGCGGGGGTGGTCTGGGTAGACCGTTGATTTCATTGACTTTCCTGTTCGCTTTGTAAACGGGTATGGTGGCCTCCCACTTTTGAGGTTCACGATGCAGGGTTGGCACACAACGTTTTTGGGGATGCGTGGGCTCCCCCGCGATATCAGCGACTTCGAGATGAAGGCATTTTTCACCTTCGATGGTGCCGAGCGCGACGCAATCAATGCACGCCGAGGTGATTCCCACAAGCTTGGTCTGGCGCTCCATATTGGTTTCCTGCGCATGAGTGGGCGTTTGCTCGGTGCCTTTCGGGTAATTCCAGTAGCCTTGTGGCGCCACCTTGGCAACGAGCTTGGCATTGCAGCACCAGAAGTCGCCTCGCTGAGAGCCATGTATGAACGCGGGCGCACGCTATTCGATCACCAACAAGTAGCCTGCACGGTCCTTGGATTCCAGTGGATGAGCGAGCACCAGCGCCGCTCACTGGTACGTGAACTGCGCGACGAAGTGGCGCGCTGCGCCGACCGCGATCAGCTACTCGTGCGGGCGCGTCAATGGCTGTACAAGAACAAGCTGGTGATCGTGCACGAGCGGGCAATTCGGACACTGATTGCGGCGGCACTTGCCCAGCTTGAAGTTGAAACAGGCACCGCCATCGCCGCCAGCGTTGATCCAGCAACACTTGATCGCTGGCGAGCCTCAGTTTCAGAGCTGCGCCCAGATGGACAAACCCAGCAGAGTTGGCTATGGGCTGCACCGGCGAAACACTCAACCCGCCAAATCAGCGAGGTACTGGAGCGCATCGACCTGCTTTACACGCTGGACGTTCATAAGCACCTGGCAGACATCCCCGATCTCATCTTGCGCCGCTACGCGCGCCGACTTGTCTCCAGGCCGCCCTCAGCCGGAGCCAAGATCAAAGAGCCAGCGCGCACCGTGGAGGTCGCATGCTTTCTTCGGTATTGCCTGTTCACCACCACAGACCAGTTGATCCTTATGGTGCAGCGCCGGATCGCCGATCTGTGGCGTCAGGCTGCCGCCGATGTCCCCGCTACCGTCAATTGGGCCGCAATGTACAAAACGCTGCTCGGCGAACTTGTTGCCTTGAGCGCGCAAGGTGCGGTGCCAGATGCTGAGTTGCGTGCCCGTCTTGAAGCCTTGATCACCGAAACCCAGAAACGCAAACCACCGAGCAGGGCCTCCCTGGTCCGCGAGGGATTGATTGATGGAATTCGCCCCGTGCGGTCGTTGCTCGTCGCCATTGCAAAGCTGCCCTGGCAGGCCACCGGCGAGCATCCTGCCATCGAGTACCTTGCCAAGCTGCAAGCTTTATATCTCAAAGGATCCAGAAAGCTGCCAGTTGAAGTGGTGGCACCAAGTCTGGGAATGATCTGGCAGGTTTCGATCTCCAGCCCAGACCGGGAACGGGCGTTTCAGGCGTTGGAGGTGGCCACCCTGTTTGCCCTGCGCCGCGCGGTGCGCAATGGCTCGGTCTGGATTGAGCACAGCCTGAGCTTTCGGGGTCGTGCGCGCTTGTTCTTCACGGACGAGCGTTGGCAGGCAGAGTCCAAGAAACACTATGCCCGTCTATCGTTACCCAGCAAGGCTGCCACTTTCTTGAAGCCTTTGCTGGCCAGAGTAACTGCCGGTGTCGATGCGGTGGCCGCTGCAGCCCGCAGTGGCGTACTGCGCGTGGATGATGAACTCCATTTGTCGCCATTGCCCGCAGAGGACGAAGACCCAGAAGTGACCAAGCTGCGCGCGGCTTTGGATCACCGCATCGGTGAGGTTCAATTGCCGGAAGTGATTCTGGCCGTTGACGCCCAGGTGCGCTTTAGCTGGATCATGCTCGGACGTGAGCCGCGCTCTACCGACGAGCTGCTGATGGTCTATGCCGGCATCATGGCCCACGGCACCAGTCTGACTGCGGTCGAATGCGCGCGCATGATTCCGCAATTGTCTGCCACCAGCATTCGCCAGGCCATGCGCTGGGCGCGGGACGAACGGCGTCTGAGCCAGGCCTGCCAGGCTGTGCTGGAATTCATGCAGCGACACCCGATTGCCGCCACCTGGGGGCGGTCCGATTTGGCATCTTCTGACATGATGAGCATGGAGACCACCAAACGGGTGTGGCAAGCCCGGCTTGATCCTCGGCGCAACACACCTTCCATTGGAATCTACTCCCATGTAAAAGACCGGTGGGGCATCTTCCATGCGCAGCCCTTTGTGCTCAATGAGCGCCAGGCGGGCGTGGCCATTGAAGGTGTCATCCGCCAAGAAAAGCTGGAGACCAGCCAGCTTGCTGTGGATACCCATGGCTACACCGACTTTGCCATGTCACATGCCCGTTTGCTTGGTTTTGATCTTTGCCCGCGGTTGAAGGAACTCAAACAGCGCCACCTCTTTGTGCCACGCGGCACCAAAGTGCCCGCAGAAATCGCTGCGGTGTGCGAAGCCAATGTCGACGTCGCTTTGATCGAAAAGCATTGGGATAGTCTGGTGCACCTGGCAGCCTCGGTCATGAGCGGACATGCCAGTGCGGTGGCAGCTCTTGCGCGGTTCGGTTCTGCCGCCCAGGGCGATCCAATCTATGAGGCTGGCGTGCAATTGGGGCGGTTGCTGCGTACGGCGTTTTTGGCTGACTACTTTGTCAAGGACGCTTTCAGGAACGAGTTGCGCCGGGTGCTCAATCGGGGCGAGGCTGTTAACGCCCTCAAGCGCGCCATTTATACCGGCCGGATCAGCCCGGCGCAGGCCAAACGTGTCGATGAAATGCAGGCTGTGGCCGATGCGTTGAGCCTGATGGCCAACATCGTGATGGCGTGGAATACCTCACAGATGCAGGCGGTCCTGGATCGCTGGTCGAACCGCCGCCAGGTCATTCCACCGGAACTGATCGGGAAGATTGCGCCCACCAGGCTGGAGAGCATCAACTTGCGGGGTGTGTTTCGCTTCCCGGTTGACCGCT
>NZ_JALHLX010000226.1 GCF_022844385.1 Hydrogenophaga sp.
GTGAAATCGTTGCGCGCGACCTCCGAGGTCGCTCAGAGCTTCTCTGTTTCTCCCACCTTGGGCTGCCACTTCATCAGCCGCTTCTCGATCCTGCCGACCGCCGCGTCCAGGGCCAGCGCGAAGGCGGTGAGCACCAGAATGCCGGCCATCACGGTGTTGATGTCGAAGCTGCCCTCGGCCTGCAGGATGAGGTAGCCCACGCCCTGCGAGGAGCCCAGGTACTCGCCCACCACCGCACCCACGAAGGCCAGGCCCACCGAGGTGTGCAGCGAGCTGAACACCCAGCTGGTCGCGCTCGGCAGATACACATGGCGCAGCAGCTGTTTCTGGCTGGCGCCCAGCATCTTCGCGTTGGCCAGCACCACCGGGCTCACTTCTTTCACGCCCTGGTAGACGTTGAAGAAGACGATGAAGAAGACCAGCGTGACGCCCAGTGCGACCTTGGAGCCCATGCCCAGCCCGAACCACACCGCAAAGATGGGCGCGAGGATGATGCGCGGCATCGAGTTCATGGCCTTGATGTAGGGCTCGAGAATGGCCGAGGCCATGGGCGAGAGCGCCAGCCACAGGCCGCCCCCCAGCCCGGCGGCCGAGCCGATGGCAAAGGCCATCACGGTCTCGGCCAGGGTCACGCCCAGGTGCTGGTAGATGTCCGCATCGGTCACGAACCAGACCCAGATGCGCTCGATCACCCGCAGCGGTTCCCCAAAAAAGAAGGCAGCCTGCCGATCGTTCTCGAACATGAAGTTCGGCAACAGCCCGGGCTTGGTCATGGCGTACCAGAACACGAACACCACCGCGAGCAGGCCGAACTGCCACAGGCGAAGCGTGGCCGGGCGGGGTTTGATCAGGTTCCACATGCGGGTATCAGGCCTCAGGCCGCCTTCTGCAGTTGTTGCTGGTAGCCCTTGAGCACTTCCTCGCGCATCACGGACCAGATGGCGGCATGCAACTCGATGAAGCGGGCGGTGGTCTTGATCTCGGCCACGTCGCGCGGGCGCGGGATGTCGATGTTGAATTCGCCGATGGGGTGACTGGCTGGGCCGGCGCTGAGCACGATCACGCGATCACTCATGGCGATGGCTTCGTCCAGGTCGTGCGTGATGAAGAGCACCGCCTTCTTTTTGGCCGCCCACAGGTCCAGGACCTCGTTCTCCATCAGCTGGCGGGTCTGGATGTCGAGCGCTGAAAACGGTTCATCCATCAGGATGATGTCGGGGTCGAGCACCAGCGTCTGGGCCAGGCTGGTGCGCTTGCGCATACCGCCGCTGAGCTGGTGCGGGTAGCGGTCGCCAAAGCCGCCCAGGCCCACGCGCCGCAGCCATTCCTCGGCCTGCTCGCGCGCGTCGTTCTCGGGTACGCCGCGAAACTCCAGGCCCGCCAGCACGTTGTCGCGCGCGGTGCGCCAGGGCATCAGGCTCTCGGTCTGGAACATGTAGCCCGCGCGCGTGTTGATGCCCTGCAAGGGCTCACCAAAGATGCGCACGCTGCCCTTGCTCGGCTCGAGCAAACCAGCTGCGACGTTGAGCAGCGTGCTCTTGCCGCAGCCGGTCGGCCCCACCACGCTGACGAATTCACCGGCGCCCACGGTCAGGGACACGTTGTCCACCGCCGTGTAGCGCTGGCCGGGCGCGTCTTTGCTGACGAAGGTGCAGGCCACGCCCTGCAGGTCGATCGCCGGGGTCACCGGGCTCAACCTTTCGGGTACTTCTGCATCGCTCTTTGCACGAGTGCGTTGGTGTACACGGCGTTGAGGTCGAGCTTGGCTTCGCCGAGTTTGGGGTCCACGCTGGCCAGCGCCCGAAACGCGGTGTCGGCGCCCTTGGTCGGGAACAGGCCGTTGGGCGAGAGCGCTTTCTGCGCCGCCAGGAAGGCATCAATGTAGACCGCGCGGTCGCCCAGCAGAAAGCCTTCGGGCACGGTGCGGATGATCTCGGCCGCACCAGCCTTCTGGATCCACATGTTGGCGCGCACCATGGCGTTGGCCATGGCCTGCGCGGTGTTGGGATTGCGGTCCAGGAAGGGCTGGGGGCAGTACAGGCAGCCCGCCGGCATGGGGCCACCAAACACCGCTTCGGCCTCGCTCACGATGCGCGTGTCAGTGACGATCTTCAGGTCGCCCGAGCGTTGCAGCAGTGTGATCACGGGGTCGAGGTTGCTGATCGCGTCGATCTGCCCCGAGCGCATGGCGGCCACCGCACCGTTGCCTGCGCCCACGCCGACGATGCTCACATCGTTCGGCTTCAAGCCCGCCTTGGCCAGTACGAAGTTGACCATCACGTTGGTCGAGCTGCCGGGTGCGGTCACGCCCACCTTCTTGCCCTTGAGGTCGGCGATCGACTTGAAGTTGGGCATGGTCTTGGGGTTGACGCCCAGCACGATCTGCGGCGCCAGACCCTGCAGCACGAAGGCGCGCATGGGCTGGCCCTTGAACTGCATGTTGACCGTGTGCTCGAACGCACCCGAGACCACGTCTGCACTGCCGCCCACCACCGCCTGCAGCGCGCGTGCACCACCGGCGAAGTCGTTGATGGTGAGGTCCAGGCCCTCGTCCTTGAAGTAGCCCAGTTGCTCGGCAATGGTCAACGGCAGGTAATACAGCAGGTTCTTGCCGCCGACCGCAATGCTGCACTTGGGCTTCTCGACGGCCTGGGCAATGGCGAAGGTGGGCAGGGTGGCGGCGGCAAGGCCACCGGCCAGCAGATGGCGTCGTTGCATGGTGTGTCTCCAGGTGTGTTCGTTGGCATGCCACCCTTGTCGGGGTGCCGGTCGATGATAGACCGGGGTCATGCCCCCGCGCACTGCGTGCGCATCAGGGTTGGCCCGTAAGCCGATGGTTCACGCGAGCGGCAGCCCGTCCACAAACACCTTGAGCTCGTCGGGCTCGAAGGCGGTCCATTGCTCGTTGCTGGTCAACGGCGTCGTCACCACCACCGCCGCGCGATCGCCGGGCTTGTTCAGGTC
>NZ_JALHLX010000227.1 GCF_022844385.1 Hydrogenophaga sp.
GCGAGGGCGACGATGCCGGTGGAGATGAGGAAGGCTTCCAAGGGAGGGGCTTGATTCGGAAAAGAAAACGCCCGCTCGTGGCGGGCGTTGGACTGGCGGGATTTTAGCCCTCAGATCAGCGTGGGCCCGGTCTTGGACTGGATGAACTCGCGCGTCACGCCTGGCGCCAGCTCCACCAGCTTCAGGCCTTCAGGCGTCACGTCCATCACGCCGAGGTCGGTGATGATGCGGTTGACCACGCCCACGCCGGTCAGCGGCAAGGTGCACTGGTCGAGGATCTTCAGGTCTTCGGTGCCGTCTTTCTTTTTGGCCACGTGTTCCATGAGCACGATCACGCGCTTGACGCCGGCCACCAGATCCATGGCGCCGCCCATGCCCTTGACCATCTTGCCGGGGATCATCCAGTTGGCCAGATCGCCCTTCTCGCTCACCTGCATCGCGCCCAGGATGCTGAGGTTGATCTTGCCGCCACGGATCATGGCAAAGCTGTCGTGGCTGCCGAAAATGCTGGAGCCAGCGATGGTGGTCACGGTCTGCTTGCCGGCGTTGATCAAGTCGGCGTCCACCTCGTCTTCATTGGGGAAAGGGCCGATGCCCAGCATGCCGTTTTCGCTTTGCAGCCACACCTCTTTGTCGGCGGGCACGAAGTTGGCCACCAGCGTGGGAATGCCGATGCCCAGGTTCACGTAGAAACCGTCTTCGAGTTCGTGGGCTGCGCGCGCAGCCATCTGGTCTTGGTTCCAGGGCATCTCAGACTCCTTCCTTGGGGGTGATCGTGCGCTTCTCGATGCGCTTTTCGGGCGTGGCATTGAGCACCAGGCGGTGCACGTAGATGCCGGGGAGGTGAACCTGGTCGGGCTCGATGGCGCCCTTCTCCACGATCTCTTCAACCTCCACCACGCAGATCTTGCCGGCCATGGCCACGGCGGGGTTGAAGTTGCGCGCGGTGAAGCGGAACTGCAGGTTGCCCGAGGTGTCGGCGCGCCAGGCTTTCACCAACGAGACGTCGGGCACCAGCGCGCGTTCCATCACATAGGTTTCGCCGTCGAATTCGCGCAGTTCCTTGCCCTCGGCCACGATGGTGCCGACACCGGTCTTGGTGAAAAAGGCCGGGATGCCGGCCCCGCCGGCGCGCAGCTTTTCGGCCAGCGTGCCCTGCGGCGTGAATTCGAGTTGCAGCTCACCGGCCAGGTACTGGCGTTCGAACTCCTTGTTCTCGCCCACGTAGCTCGAAATCATTTTGGTGATCTGGCGCGTCTCCAGCAGCTTGCCCAGCCCGAAACCGTCCACGCCCGCGTTGTTCGAGATCACGGTGAGGTTCTTCTTGCCGCTGTCGCGCAGTGCGTCGATCAAGGCTTCGGGGATGCCGCAGAGGCCGAAGCCGCCCACGGCGAACAACTGGCCATCGGCCACGATGTCTTTGAGTGCGTCGGCCGCGCTCGGAAAAATCTTGTTCACGTTGCTGTCTCCTGGGTTGAAGCAAGGGAGCCGGTACGATACTACGTAACGGCATACGTAGTAACTCGTAAAGCAAAACCCTCACCTGGCATGGACATCGACTACCGACTGGCGTTCGACCTGGCACCCGTGGGCCTGGCGCTCTCACGCGAGCGCACCATGGTCGACTGCAACCAGGTGCTGTGCGAGATGTTCGGTGCCACGCGCGAGCAGCTCGTGGGTCAGAGCTTCCAGATTCTCTATCCCAGCGCCGACGAATACGAGCGCCTGGGCGCGCGCATGGCGCCGCTGCTGGGGAAGGGCGGCACCTACGCCGACGACCGCATCATGAAACGGGTGGGTGGCCGGCTGAAAGACGAGACCTTCTGGTGCCATGTGACCGGGCGCGCGTTGAGCCGCGAAACACCGCACGCCGCCGGTATCTGGAGCTTCGAGGACCTGAGCTCACGCCGCACCGTGAAGGCCGACCTCACGCCGCGCGAGCGCGAGGTGGCCGCCCACCTCATGAGCGGCCTCACCAGCAAGGAAATCGGCAAGGCCCTGGCGATCAGCCACCGCACGGTGGAGATCTACCGGGCGCGGCTGATGCGCAAGTACGGCGCGCACAGCACGCCGGATCTCGTACATCGCCTCCTCGCCGGGTGACAGTCATTGTGGTTGGAAGCCACTGTCCTGAATGATCTTTGCCCACACCTTGCCGTACGCCTGCTCTCTCGCGCCCAACTGCTCGCCGGTCATGAAGCCCACGCTCAGGCCCATGGCGGTGAGCTTGTCGCGCACGTCAGGCTGGGCAATGGCCTTTTGCACCGCCTGCGCGATGCGGTCCAGCGTGGCCTTGGGCGTGCCGGCCGGGGCGAACAGGCCGTAGTACGGCACGTCTTCAAAGCCCTTGAGACCCAGCTCGGCAAAGGTGGGTACCTCGGGCATGGCGGCCTGGCGCTGTGTGCCCATCACCGCCACCACGCGCAGCTTGCCGGCCTTGTGATTTTCAATGAAGTCGGGAATAGAGGCCACGCCGGCCGGAATCTGGTTGCCCAACATGTCGGCCATCATGGGTGCGCTGCCGCGGTAAGGCGCGGCCACCAGATCCAGCCCGTTCTGCTTCGCAATCACCTGCACCAGGAACTGCGGCACCGAGGCCGGCGCGGGAATGCCCACCGTGCCCTTGCCTCCCGCAGCCTTCACGCCGTCCACCCAGGCCTTGAAGCCGGTGGCGGGCGTGCCACCGCTCACCGCGAACGCGTTGACGAAGGTGGCGAAGCCAGCCACCGGCACGAAGTCCTTGGCCGGTTCGTATCCCGGCGCCTTCATCACCATCGGCAGGATGGTGATGCTGTGGTCGTGGCTCAGAAACAGCGTGTTGCCGTCGGCCGCGGAAGCCTTCAGGGTCTGTGCAGCGATCTGCCCACCCGCGCCGGGTTTGTTCTCCACGATGACCGGGTGACCCAGCTCCTCCTTGAGCCGCTCCCCCAGGATGCGCGCGATCGCGTCGGTGCCGCCGCC
>NZ_JALHLX010000228.1 GCF_022844385.1 Hydrogenophaga sp.
CGCGTCTTCTTGTGGAGGGGGTCCAGCCCCAGCGTGATTTGGTTCATGCCCCTATCTTCTCCTCACTTCACGCCGTTTGCCAGTTCAACGGGAGGGAGGTTTTGCAGACCTTCCCTAGCTGGCCGTTAGCCGGGCAACCCAAGAGCGGCTTCCACGAGTGCTGGTCTCAGGCATTCAATTGGGGAGAGCCAGACTTCACAGGATCGACGGTCCTCGACCTCTGGAACTTCCACGGAAAAACCCAGCTCATCGAACATGGAGTACTGAAGGCAAATCAGGTAAAGCTGGATGACTTGAAGTTCGACGGCGAAGAACCAGGCGTTGACGGCATGACGCGCAAGCACCGTCAGTGGTACGTCTGCCAGCCAGCATGGCCAGGTGGCGGCGAATACTACTTCGACGGCGAAGGCTATTTAAATGCAAGGGCTGGATGGAAGTTCCCTTTGCATTGCATCGACTTTGAGACAAGCGCTGTGGCAATCCCCTTCGCGAGTGGTCGGCATCCGTACGAGATCACCGCCTTCCAGTTTTCGCATCATGTCGTCCACGAAGATGGCTGGGTGGAGCACCGGAGTGAGTGGCTCTGTGCCAAACCTGGTGTCGATCCGAACATTGATTTCGTCCGTGCGCTACGCGATGCCCTCAGCAACGATGATGGGACGATTTTTCGATGGTCCGCGCACGAGAACACCGTGCTAAACAAGCTGCGTGAAGAGTTGCTTGCGTCGGCTGCGCCTCCCCCAGACAAGGACGCGCTGGTGAGCTTCATCGAATCCATCACGTCTAGGTCGGTGTCGCCTAAGGAGAAGGCTCACGGGCTCAGGACCATGGTCGACCTTTGCGACATCGCAGAGAAGTTCTACTTCCACCCCTCCACAAAGGGCAGCAACTCCCTGAAAAAAGTGCTCCCAGCGCTGATGAATGGTTCGACCGCGCTGCGCGAAACCTACAGTAAGGCGAACTACGGCGGCGAGGGTGTCAGCTTGAACTTTGTGGAGCCCATCGCCTGGTGGCAGGAACGCGATGGCCAAGTGATGGACCCGTACGCGCTTTTACCTCCGGTATTCGATGACGTTTCGCGCGATGAGACCGATGCAGCCGATGAAGGCCTGTCCGAGGAATTGAAGGAAGGTGGCGCAGCAATGGCCGCCTACGCTCGGCTCCAGTTCGAGGATCTGTCTGATATTCGCCGCGCAAGCATTGAGAACGCCCTATTTCGATACTGCGAGCTGGACACGCTGGCGATGGTGATGGCAATCCAAGCATGGGACCACATGGCGGCTGCCACCTCCAGGACCTGACTTGGGCAGTGCAAGCGTCTGTTCTGTCGCTTTTTTTGGTCTTTGCTCTGGCTTGATAGAACGACTTCCACGACGCTGAGCTCGTCGTCAGGGAAATCGCCTCACGCCCACCCCAGTGCTGAAAATACATGCTTTGCCGCGCTGTCTTCGGTTCGAGCGTGCAGCCCGCCCTGCAGTAGCTCGCGGCTTCGGTTAGCCCTGTCCATGAAACTCGTGGCATGGTCCCCACCGACGCCGCTCGCCACATTGCCTCCGGTCCGAGCGAGATCGGGAACAGTCATACCAAAGACTCCGCTGATGGTGATGCCGAGCCTGGCATTCCCGATCTGTAGGAAGTCGCTGCGGAACTGCACGACGAAGTCGAAGAAGCCCAAGACGCAATCCTGCAGGGTCTTCTGGGGTGCTGCAGTGAATGCTGTAACTGCGATGGTTTCGATGACGAAAGAGCGCACTTGGGCCGTTGCGGGCAGTGACCTGTTCCATGCCTTCAAGAGTTTTATTGCCGGCACTGCCCAGCCATCGCACAGCTGATTGGCCTTCGTCAGCGCCGTGTGGTGCAGCTGGGGCGAGGACTTGATCCAGGCATCGTCCTTGCGGTCGCCGACCCAGATGTAGTCGCTCCCCGGTATCTCGATAGCCGGAACGCAGTCGATATCGATGTGCGAAAGCTCCAACCTAATGGAGCGACGCTGCGTAAAGGCTGAGGACTTTTCGTAGCGGTAGCGAACCGCGTCCGCGAACGAGCGAAGAACAACGCTGGGTTTGGGCCGCGTTGCAAAAAACCCCGTTTCCCACTTGGACTCATCGATCAAGAAGATGATGTCCACGTCGCCCAGCGGATTCACCGCGGTGCCTCTGACATAGCTACCGCTCAAGAAGCTACTGAGGATTCGGTTATCGATGACGCCCGTGTCCATAAGCTCACGCAAGTACTTGTGACTGGCACTTGCGGCCTTCTTCTGAGTCGCCGTCGGCTCAACTTTGCACGCCATGCCTCTGAGAAGTCCCTCGATATTCCTCACGTTCAACCCCGGATAAGTTGCGTCACTAGATCGATCAGGACTTCTGCTCTAGGTACCGGCAGCCATGGTGAGCGAGGGGACGTAGCCGCCGCCACGCTCGCCGTCGAAGTCGAACTCGTACAACGTTACTGGCTTCAAAACCTTGATATGCCTGCCGAGGAAAAACGCAAAGCTGTATGGCGCCGCCATGAACAGATGCAATTCAGGGCGAACTGCGGTGCCCGCTCCAGACCTCAGATCCTTCAGGTGGTTAGCCAGTCGGTCTGCCAGTTGATCGGCGTGGGCGCCATTCAACACTGCAGCCTGTGATGCGCCACTCGCGAGGCTTGCCACCACCAAGCGGCCAACGCTCGGCTTGCCCAGGAGATCGGCACGAACTTGTTGTTCCGTGGTCCGGGTGATGGACACTGCTACAGCCACCTCGGCCCCGCCGGTTTCCAGGTCAAATTCACTGAACGTCCAGCTCGGCCAGGTGGGGTCTACAGGCACGTCATCGGCAGCCCAGATGGCAGCACCGCCACGAGTGCGCTGCTCGAGCTCCACAATTTTTCCAGACTTGGTGTCCAACACGGTCCCCGCGGCGAACGCAAGGGTCAGGTGGGTGTCCATCGCGAGG
>NZ_JALHLX010000229.1 GCF_022844385.1 Hydrogenophaga sp.
TTGTCCCAGACTTCGTCGGAACCAATGCGGGCGTCGGGCCGCGTGGCGACCTTGTAAATGATGTTCTTGAAACCGAAGTCGGCATAGACCTTCTGCAGCAGCGCCGTGTAGGCCAGGCACTCGGGCAGGATCTGCTCTTCGGTGCAGAAGATGTGACCATCGTCCTGCGTGAAGCCGCGCACGCGCATGATGCCGTGCAGGCCGCCGCTGGGTTCGTTGCGGTGGCACTGACCGAACTCGCCGTAGCGCAGCGGCAAATCGCGGTAGCTCTTGATGCCCTGCTTGTAGATCAGGATGTGGCCCGGGCAGTTCATGGGCTTCAAGGCGTAGTCGCGCTTTTCACTCTCGGTGGTGAACATGTTGTCGCGGTACTTGTCCCAGTGGCCGGTCTTCTCCCACAGCGACTTGTCGATGATCTGCGGGCCCTTCACCTCCTGGTAGCCGTTGTCGCGGTACACACGGCGCATGTACTGCTCCACCTCCTGCCACAGCGTCCAACCCTTGGGGTGCCAGAACACCAGCCCGGGTGCGTGTTCGTCAATGTGGAAGAGGTCGAGTTCGCGACCGAGCTTGCGATGGTCGCGCTTCTCGGCTTCCTCGATCATGGTCAGGTGCTGCTGCAGCTCGTCCTTGGTGGCCCAGGCCGTGCCGTAGATGCGTTGCAACATCTCGTTGCGATGGTCGCCGCGCCAGTAGGCGCCAGCCACCTTCATGAGCTTGAAGTGCTTGAGCTTGCCGGTGCTGGGCACGTGCGGGCCGCGGCACAGGTCTTCGAAGGCGCCTTCGCGGTAGAGCGACACATCCTCGTTGCTCGGGATGCTGGCGATGATTTCGGCCTTGTAGTGCTCGCCCATGCCCTTGAAATACGCTACCGCTTCGTCGCGCGGCAGCACACGGCGCACCACCGGCTCGTCCTTGTTGGCCAGCTCCGTCATGCGCTTTTCAATCGCCACCAGGTCATCAGGCGTGAAGGGCCGCTTGTACGAAAAGTCGTAGAAGAATCCATGCTCGATCACCGGGCCGATGGTCACTTGCGCGTCCGGGAACAGGTCTTTCACCGCATAGGCCAGCAAATGGGCGGTGGAGTGTCGGATGACTTCCAGTCCGTCCGCGTCCTTGGCAGTGACGATGGACAGCGGGCTGTCCTGCGTGATGAGGTGGCTGGTGTCGACCACTTTGCCGTCGATCTTGCCGGCGAGTGCGGCCTTGGCCAGGCCGCTGCCGATGGATGCGGCCACCTCGGCCACGGAGACCGGGCCAGGAAATTCGCGTTGGGAACCGTCGGGGAGCGTGATGTGCAGCATGGGGTGGTCCAGAAAACAAAAAAGCGCGGCAGGGGCCGCGCTGGTGTGGGTCGAAAGGGAAACGGGCAGGCGCGAACTGCAGGCCTTAGAAGGCCGGGAGGGTGATCTCCTGAGTTCGCGGTGTCATAACCAGATTGCCTTTCTCGCTCTTGCTGATTCAAAGAACTCAAATTTTCCCACAAAAAAGCCACCCCGAAGGGTGGCGTTTCCTCGTCTCCTCCAACCGCTCTGGGGCGGACTCGGGGATGTCAGTGGAACTGCTCTTCTTCGGTCGAACCGGTCAGGGCCTTCACGCTGGAGGAACCGCCCTGGATCACGGTGGTCACGTCGTCGAAGTAACCGGCGCCGACTTCCTGCTGGTGCGACACGAAGGTGTAGCCCTTGTCGCGTGCAGCGAACTCGGGCTCCTGCACCATGTTGACGTAGTGCTTCATGCCTTCGCCGCGGGCATAGGCGTGGGCGAACTGGAAGGTGTTGAACCAGTTGATGTGGATACCGGCCAGCGTGATGAACTGGTACTTGTAGCCGAGTGCGGCCAGGTCTTCCTGGAACGAGGCGATCTGCGTGTCGTTGAGGTTTTTCTTCCAGTTGAACGACGGCGAGCAGTTGTACGACAGCAGCTTGCCAGGGCACGCGGCTTGCACGGCTTGGGCGAACTCGCGGGCGAAGCCGATGTCGGGCACGCCGGTTTCGCACCACACCAGATCGGCGTAGGGGGCGTAGGCGATGCCGCGGCTGATGGCTTGCTCCAGACCGTTCTTGACGCGGTAGAAACCTTCCTGCGTGCGCTCGCCGGTCAGGAAAGGCTTGTCGTTGGCGTCGTGGTCGCTGGTGATGAGGTTGGCGGCTTCGGCGTCGGTGCGGGCCAGCACGATGGTGGAGACACCCATCACGTCGGCAGCGAAACGTGCAGCGATCAGCTTTTCGCAAGCCTCTTGCGTGGGCACGAGCACCTTGCCACCCATGTGGCCGCATTTCTTCACGGCGGCCAACTGGTCTTCGAAGTGCACGCCGGCGGCACCGGCGGCGATCATGTTTTTCATGAGTTCGAAGGCGTTGAGCACGCCGCCGAAACCGGCTTCGGCATCGGCCACGATCGGCAGGAAGTAGTCGATGAACTCAGGGCTTCCCGGCTCGATGCCACGGCCCCACTGGATTTCGTCCGCGCGCTTGAAGGTGTTGTTGATACGGCGAACCATGGTGGGCACCGAGTCGTAGGCGTAGAGTGACTGGTCGGGGTACATGGTTTCGGAGGTGTTGCCGTCAGCGGCAACTTGCCAGCCTGACAGGTACACGGCTTCCAGACCTGCCTTGGCCTGCTGCATGGCCTGACCGGCAGAAATGGCACCGAAGGCGTTCACATAGCCCTTTTTGGAGCCACCGTTGACCTTGTCCCACAGCTTCTCGGCTCCACGCTTGGCCAGCGTGTGTTCGATGTTCATGCTGCCGCGCAGGCGCACGACATCGGCCGCGGTGTAGCCGCGCTTCACGCCCTTCCAGCGCGGGTTGGTGGCCCAGTCTTTTTCCAGCGCGTCGATTTGCTGCTGGCGGCTCAGTTGCTCGGTCAGGGATTGAGGCATGGGGATACTCCGTGAGGTTGATGGAACAGGGTTGGCTTCGGCGTGGTGC
>NZ_JALHLX010000230.1 GCF_022844385.1 Hydrogenophaga sp.
TAAATGTGCCTTCGGTCCAACGACCTGAGACACGCCTCATTGCAGCGATCAACTGTTTCGGAACGGATTCCATCTGCAGCGGGATCGCCATCTGCGTTGGCTTGTCACAATTAAGTCGGACCGCATTCCGAAGAACTTGATCCGACACCAACGGTCTTGGATGGCCCCGGGAGCTGGTCATCACAACCAGCCTCCGGACCCACCACACCCGGGCAACCTGCGTCACCCGAATTCTTTCTCGCGATTACGCCGAGATGGATTGCATGTCCACACGAACGCCGACACCCATGGTCGACGACACCGCGACCTTGCGCAGGTACACACCCTTGCTGGTCGCTGGCTTGGCTTTGGTCAGCGCGTCGAGCAGGGCCACCAGGTTGCCCTGGAGCTTGTCGGCTTCGAACGAGCGGCGACCAATGGTGCCGTGCACGATGCCGGCCTTGTCGACGCGGAACTGCACCTGACCAGCCTTGGCGTTGCGCACGGCTTGTGCGACGTCGGGCGTCACGGTGCCGACCTTCGGGTTGGGCATCAGGCCACGCGGACCCAGGATCTGACCCAGGGTACCGACGACGCGCATGGCGTCCGGCGAGGCGATCACCACGTCGAAGTTCATGTTGCCGGCCTTGATGTCGGCGGCCAGATCGTCCATGCCCACGATATCGGCACCAGCGGCCTTGGCTTCTTCGGCCTTGGCGCCCTGGGCAAACACGGCGACGCGCTTGGTCTTGCCGGTGCCGTTGGGCATCACGACGGCGCCACGCACCACCTGGTCGGATTTCTTGGCGTCCACGCCGAGCTGGATGGCCACGTCGATGGATTCGTCAAACTTGGCGTTCGCGCATTCCTTGATGATGGCGATGGCCTCGGTCAGGGCGTACAGCTTGTTGCTGTCGACCTTGCCTTCGAAGGCTTTCTGTTTTTTGGTCAGCTTGGCCATTTACACGCCCTCCACAATCACGCCCATCGAGCGGGCCGAACCGGCGATGGTGCGCACGGCAGCGTCCACATCGGCGGCGGTCATGTCTTTCATCTTGGTCTTGGCGATCTCTTCGAGCTGTGCGCGCGTGATCTTGCCGACCTTGTTCTTGTTGGGCACCGAAGAGCCCTTGTCGAGCTTGATCGCCTTCTTGATCAAGGTGGTCGCCGGCGGCGTCTTGATGATGAAGGTGAAGCTCTTGTCCGCGTACGCCGTGATCACCACGGGCAGCGGCAGACCTGGCTCAACGCCCTGGGTCTGGGCGTTGAACGCCTTGCAGAACTCCATGATGTTCAGGCCGCGCTGACCCAGTGCCGGGCCGATCGGAGGGGAAGGGTTGGCCTTGCCAGCTGGGACTTGCAGCTTGACGAAGCCGACGATTTTTTTCGCCATTTTTTAGCTCCTGCGAGTGCAGACGGTTGCCACAGTGGACAACCTCCTCGCGGTTGGGGACCCGGAAAACTTCAACAGCACTGGCGTCGGGCCGACCCGCCAGCACCTGCAACCGTCAGGTCTTTTCGACCTGGCTGAATTCGAGTTCGACCGGCGTGGCGCGACCGAAGATGGTCACCGACACGCGCATCTTGTTCTTCTCGTAATTGACTTCTTCGACCGTGCCGTTGAAGTCGGTGAAGGGACCTTCCTTCACACGAACATATTCGCCCACGACGAACTCCACCTTGTGGCGGGGCTTGTCGGTGCCTTCCTGCATCTGGTTGACGATCTTCTGAACGTCTTCCTCGGAGATCGGCGCCGGGCGGTTCTTGGCGCCACCCACAAAGCCGGTCACTTTGTTGGTGTGCTTGACGAGGTGCCATGTGTCGTCGTCCATCACCATTTCCACCAGCACATAGCCGGGGAAGAACTTGCGCTCGGTGGTACGTCGTTGGCCGTTTTTCATTTCGACCACCTCTTCGGTGGGCACGAGAATGCGGCCAAATTTGTCTTGCATGCCGGCGCGGTTGATGCGCTCGACGATGTTGCGCTCGGCGGCTTTTTCCATGCCCGAGTAGGCGTGGACCACGTACCAGCGCATGCCTTCTGCGGCCACGCCGTCGGTCACGGGACTGTTTTGCTCGGTCATTTATTTTCTCCAGCCCAGAATCAGGTCGTAGAACAGCCATTCGACCGTCTTGTCGGTGAGCCACAAAAAGAGCGACATCACGAGCACGAAGGCGAAAACATAAGCCGTCATCTGGATCGCTTCCTTGCGGGCGGGCCAGACAACCTTTTTGACTTCGCGCCATGCATCGCGCCCAAAGGCAATCAGCTGCTTGCCCGACTCGGACACTGCAAACACCACCACAGCAGCCACCAGCAGCGCGATCAGGGCACCCCACTGCACCAGGGCGCCCCGGGACGACAGCAGGTAGTAGGCGACAAACGAGCCCAACAGCAACGCGATGGCAGCCGCCAGCTTGGCCTTGTCGGCGCCGGTGTGGACGGTTTGTACTTCGGAGGTGGCCATGAAAATCCAGACAAAACTTATCAAAAAACGTGCTCAAAACTCGAAAGCTTGAGACACGCAAGCCCACCAGAGGTCTCATCGACTTCGGTGGGCTTGTCAACCACTCAACAGGGCCGGATCAATTCCCGGAAACATCCTGCTGGGTGGCAGGGGCAGTAGGAATCGAACCTACAACCTTCGGTTTTGGAGACCGACGCTCTGCCAATTGAGCTATACCCCTACTGGCGATGCCCCTGAGGGCTGTTAATCCGTTGAGGTCAGAGAACACGCCAGAGCGAGTGGTCTGACCCACAAAATCCCTTAAGCAATGATCTTGGCAACGACGCCGGCGCCAACGGTACGGCCGCCTTCGCGGATGGCGAAGCGCAGGCCTTCTTCCATGGCGATGGGGTTGATCAGCTTGACCGTGATCGACAC
>NZ_JALHLX010000231.1 GCF_022844385.1 Hydrogenophaga sp.
GCGAGCACCGTTTCCTGATGGGTGTGGCCCTGCGCATTGAGTGCGGTGCGGGCCAGTGCCCGCACCGTGTCGGTGGACGAAGAAGTTCTGGACCCTGTGCAGGACGCCGAACCCCAGGCCTCACCCGACATGCTCGACGCCTTCTCCATGCGCTCCACGCTGGGGCAGCTCGAGCACTGCCTGGAACGCCTGGACGTGGCCAAGCGCAACTGCGTGCTGCTGGCCTACCTGGACGGCTGCACCCACGCCGAGATCGCCGAACGCCTGAGCGAACCGCTGGGCTCGGTGAAAGCGTGGATCCGCCGGGGCATGGCTTCGCTCAAGGCGTGTCTGGCATGAGCCTGGATGAGACTCAGCAGCTCGCTGCCGACTACGTGCTCGGCACCTTGTCGGCCGGCCAGCGCATCGAAGTCGAAGAGCGCCTGCCCCGGGACGCCATGCTGCGCACCGCCGTGCAGCAGTGGGAAGCCAAACTGCAACCTCTCACGCAACTGGTGGAGCAGCGTGGCCTTCTGGCGTTTCGCCGCCGCTACCGGTTTCGCCGCCGCCAGCGTGATGGCCATTGCGCCCACCGTGGGTTTGTTTGCACCCGCGCGCCCACAGTTCATGGTGGTGCTGGTGGCGCCGCAAGGCACGGCGCCCGGCTGGGTGGTACAGGCCAGCAGCCCGCAACGCCTCAAGCTGATTCCAGTGGCACCCGAGCCGGTGCCCGCGCAGCGCTCGCTGCAGTTCTGGACCAAGGCCGACAGCTGGAGCGCGCCGGTGTCGCTGGGCCTGGTGGAGCCGGGCCAACCGATCGAGATCCCGCTCGACAAACTTCCTCCGATCGAACCCAACCAGCTGTTCGAAATCACCGTGGAGCCCTACAACGGCTCCCCCACCGGGCGGCCAACCGGACCGATCCAGTTCATCGGGCGCTCGGTTCAGCTGTGAGCGCGGGGCGAGGTCATCGAGAGGGCGTGCGCGGCATGCTGCTCGAAGACCTGCGTCATGCGTGAGAGCAGGCGTTGTTCATCAGGGGTGACGCCGGGTTCACCGGCCAAACGTTCACGCACTTTCGTCCACGCAGGCACGAAAGCCTGTGCCATGCGACGAAATTCGACCATGAGTGGCGCGAACCCAAAGCCGCAGTCGGCGCAGAGGGCTTCCCACGAATGTGAGCCGACCGCATCGAATCGATCCTCGTCGCCGATGTACAGCGCCAAGGCTTCATCGCCATAGGCGCGAACACACAGTAAGTCGTAAAACGGGGCGAGTCGGTAACCGCGCTGGTCGATCAACACCGAGAGATTCTTGGCATGCGCGTCGGCGTTGCCGATCAGAAAGTTGAACATCACCCAGCGTTGCAGCTGCAGCATGTCGGCACCGCGCACGGGCAGGGCGCGCAGCGCATCCACCAGCTTCGGGATGCTGGCCAGTCCACCCTGGCGCTGGTACTTCCAGCCGCTGCCGTGGCCCAGCAGCTGGCAGCCGTCGAACTGGTGCAGCGCCACAATGTTGCCCGCCATGCTCGTGCGGTCGTAGCGCTCCACAACGTACGCGGCTTCGGGTACGCGCAGCAGCCAGACCGCAGGCACCGGCAGTTTGAGCGCGCGGGCCAATGTCATGCAGGCGTATTCGTTGATGGCGCTCGGTTGGTAGCGTGTTTGGCGCGTGTCGGGCTTGAGGATGTGCGTGGACGGCGAGGCGCCCACACTCTCCGAGAGCAGGCCACGGCGCGGGTCGAACCGCACACCCATTTTCTCCTGCGCTCCCGCCAGCGACATGGTGGTGTGTTCGTTGGAGACCAGCAGCGGCTGCTGGCTTTGCAGCCGGGCGCTCAGCACGTCGAACGAAAGGGGGGCGTACTGCTGCATGGCGGTGGGCTGCTCGCTTTCGGGCAGCAGCGAAATCACGCCGGGCAACTCGCGCCCCAAACGTCCCAGCAGCTCGAACGGCGCCGCGTCACGCAGCGCCAGCGCCTGCATCACATCGTCCAAGGCGGTGCCTTCGGGCAAGAGGTTTTCAAAGAAGCTGCGCACCAGTGCGCCGGTGAAGGGGCCGCTGTCGAATGCGAACTGGGGCGCCAGCACGAAAGCCTCGGGTTGGCCCAGCCATTGAGGGTCGTACTCAAAGAAGAACTCACCCGCCGCGTGCCCAAACCAGCCCATGGGCCGCACGTTGGCCCACACGCGCAGGCGGATCAAGGCTTCACCTCTTTGTCCTGTGTGGCCTCAGAGCTCCAGTGGGTGGCCTCAAGTTGAATGCCCAGCCCGCGGGTGAGCCGGACCATCAGTGCCAGCGAACAAGCGCCCGGGTCGCTTTCGGCGTCTCGAATGAAGGAGGTGCTCACATTGCAGACGGCCGCCGCTTGTGCGCGGGAAAGCCCCTGGCGTTTGCGTTCGACCATCAGGCACAGGGCAAGGTCGGGCAGGGTGTCGGGTGTGATCTGCATTTTTTGCTCTCTTGGGAGCATTCTAGAGAAATCTTCTGCCAGAAGAATGAAATTTGATCTCTTGGGATCAAATTTTTAAAAGGTGTTCTTTTGAGGTCAATTTTCGGAATGAATATGCCAAGTCAACACAAATTTGCTCTGATAGAGGCATTTTTTGCGATTGGTCTCCCGCAAGTGCTCACTGAAAAGCCACCTCCGCAAAACTCCGCAGCTTGCGGCTGTGCAACTGCTCCGACCCCCCCTCGCGCAGGATGTCGATGGCGCGGATGCCGATGCGCAGGTGCTGGTCCACGCGCTCGCGGTAGAAGTGGTTGGCCATGCCGGGCAGCTTGATCTCGCCGTGAAGGGGTTTGTCGCT
>NZ_JALHLX010000232.1 GCF_022844385.1 Hydrogenophaga sp.
GCTCACCAGCCAGTCGCCCGCCGGGCCGCCAGCGGGAAAGAGGGCGCTGCTGCGTCCGCCCAGGCGCTGCACCACGCGCGCAACGTTCAGGCCACCGCCGCCCGCGTCGCGCCGTGCCGGGCCGCAGCGCAGTTTGTCGGCGGGCACCACACGTTCGGTGTGGGTGGACACGTCCACCGACGGGTTCATGGTGAGGCACAGCACGGTGTCCGCAAGCAAGGTCATACCCGCGTTGTACTCCATGTGCGCAGACGTCAGCGCAGGTGTTTCAGACGCTTGGTCGCAAATGCTTCGCTTACCCGCAGGCCGCGTGTGCCGGGTTCCAGCGTGAAGGTCTGTCCTGCTTCGATGGGGCCGGACTGCGCCACCGCCAAATAAAAGCCCGGGCACAGCGCCTCCATCATGAGCCGGCCGGCATCGCGCAGGCCCATCACGGCATTGAACTTGTAGCAGGGTTCGCGCGGCGCGGTCACGCGCAGGCTGCAGCCGGGGAAGTGCAGCAGGTCACCGATCCACACCTCGGTTTCCAGCAAGCCGTCGATCGTCAGGTTTTCGCCTAAGTAGCCGGTCGGCAGTGGATCGTCGAACAAGTTGCCGCCGTTCTGCTGGCGCTGCTTTTCCCAGAATGCGTAGTGCTCTTGCGGGTAGGCATAGACCGCCTTGTCCAGGCCGCCGTGCACGCTGAGGTCGGCCTGCTCGTCCCCCAGCAGGCCCAGCGGCATCACGGCCACCGGCCCGTGCACGGCGGCTTTGCCGATGGCCGAGACCACGTTGCGTGAACCGATGCGCAGCGCACGCACGGCACCGGTATTGACGCTGACGACGCGCACGGCCTCAGCCACGCATCAGCGCTTCGATCTCGGGCGCTTCGACCGGCACGCCGCGTGAGATCAGCTCACAGCCGGTCTCGGTGACGATGGCGTCGTCTTCGATGCGAATGCCGATGTTCCAGAACTTCTCCGGCACGCCTTCGGCCGGGCGCACATACAGGCCGGGCTCGATGGTGAGCACCATGCCCGGACGCAGGATGCGGCTGGGGCGGTCCTTGATGACTTCGCCGCTCAGGGGGTCCTTGCGCTCTTGCGCGGTGCCCAGCTCGGAGGGCTCCACATAGCTGCCGCAGTCGTGCACGTCCATGCCCAGCCAGTGGCCGGTGCGGTGCATGTAGAACTGGAAATACGCGCGGTTGGTGATCACGTCCTGCGCGCCGCCCACCTTGTTCTTGTCCAGCAGGCCCACGTCGAGCAGACCCTGAGCAAGCACGGCTACGGTGGCCTCGTGCGGGTCGACAAAGCGGGCGCCCGCTTTCGTGGCCTGCACGGCCGCGATCTGGCTGGCCAGCACCAGGTCGTACAGCTCGCGCTGCGGACCGGTGAACACACCGTTGGCCGGGAAGGTGCGCGTGATGTCGCTGGCGTAGCCATCGAGTTCACAGCCGGCGTCGATCAGCACCAGTTCACCACTGCGGATGGGCGCGGTGTCGGCGCGGTAGTGCAGTACGCAGGCGTTGGCCCCGGCCGCCACGATGCTGCCGTAGGCCGGGTACTGCGAGCCGTGCTCGCGAAAGCCATGCAGCAGCTCGGCGTCCAGGTGGTACTCGCGCACGTCCTGCCCCGCACGCAGCATGGCCGCACTGCGCTGCATGGCGCGAATGTGGGCCTTCGCGCTGATCTGTGCGGCGCGGCGCATGGTGTCCTGTTCGAAGGCGTCTTTCACGAGGCGCATTTCGTCGAGCACGCCGCACAGATCGCGCTGCGATTCGGGGCACAGCGCGCCATACCGCACACGGGCGCGCACCGGTTGCAGCCAGCCGTTGACCCGGCTCTCCAGCCCTGTGTGGGTGGCGAACGGGTACCACACGGTCTGGCGGTTCTCCAGCAGCTTGGGCAGGCGCTGGTCGAGTTCGGCGACCGAGAACGCGTCGCTCACGCCCAGGTGCTCGGGCGCCGCTTCAGGGCCCAGGCGGATGCCGTCCCAGATCTCGCGCTCCAGGTCCTTGGGCTGGCAGAACAGCGTGGTGCTGCCTTCGGCCGTGATCACCAGCCAGGCGTTGGGCTCGGTGAAACCGGTGAGGTAATAGAAGTAACTGTCGTGCCGGTAGAGAAAGTCGCTGTCGCGGTTGCGCGGGCGCTCCAGCGCGGTGGGCACGATGGCGATGCCGCCGGAACCGAGCGAGGCGGCCACACGGGCGCGGCGTTCGGCGTAGAGATGGGTGTGGGTGGTGGAGTCCATGTTCGCCATTCTCTGACTTTCCGCACACGCCCGTGCGCCGAGGGAATCAGGCCCGCTGGTTCAGTTCTTCCAGGCGTTCTGGTGTGCCCACATCGACCCATGGGCCTTCGTAGATCTCCGCGCTCACCTGCCCCGCTTCCATCGCCCGGCGCAGCAGTGGCGCCAGCGGTTCGGCCGTGCCCTGCGGGTTGCCGGGCAGCACTTCGCACCAGGGCAGCTCGAAGAGTTCGCGCCGGTACAGGCCGATGGTGCTGAAGGTCCAGGCCTCGTCGGCCCGGCTGATCGCAAGGCCGTCGGCGCCCAGGCCGAAATCGCCGTTGGGGTTGTGGGGCGGATTGGGCACGAGCCAGATGTGGGCCAGCAAGCCGCTGTCTTCGAAGCGGTCCACGCTGGCCTGGGTGAATGTGAAGTCGGGCACGTACACGTCACCCGCCAGCACCCAGAACACGTCGGCCAGCAGCGGCAGGGCGCGCGCAATGCCGCCGGCCGTTTCCAGTGCATAGCCAAAGTCGGTGCCTTCGCGCGACATCACCACCTCG
>NZ_JALHLX010000233.1 GCF_022844385.1 Hydrogenophaga sp.
TCGGCGTATCCGCCCGAGAGCAGTTGGGCGTGTGCTGCGAAGTCGCGCCTGAGCGCGTGGGCCTTGTCGGCTGTGCGGTTGGCCACCGCAACGAGTGCGGGCCCCTGGGCCGCGATCGGCAGCAGCGCGCCGCGCGTGGCGCCGCCCGCGCCCAGCAGCAGCACACGTTTGCCGACCAGTGGGCAGCCCAGGTTGTGCTGCAGGTCCCTGACCAGACCCACGCCGTCGAAGTTGTCGGCCGGGATGCGGTCGCCTTCGAACTTGAGGCAGTTGGCTGCGCCGGCAAGCCGGGCGCGCTCGCTGGGCTCGGTGGCGATCTGGAAGGCCTGCAGCTTGAATGGCAGGGTCACGTTCACACCGCGTCCCCCGTCGGCCCGAAAGCCCAATACGGTCTGGTTGAAGCCGTCCAGCGGGGCTTCGATGGCGGTGTAGGCGATGTCCTGCCCGGTCGCTTGCGCAAACAGGCTGTGGATCAGGGGCGACTTGCTGTGGCCGATGGGGTGGCCGATGACGGCGTAACGGTCGGTCATGTGGGTGCATTCAATGGGGGTGCGGGGATTGTCGCGCAAGCCCCTGTCGGGTTTGCGGTCAAGGGCCACGGCCTACCATCGCTGGCATGACCACATCCCTCAAGATCGATTTTGTGTCCGATGTTTCGTGCCCCTGGTGCGCTGTCGGGCTGGGCGCGCTCGAAGAAGCGCTGGGCAAGCTGCAAGGCGAGGTGTCGGCCGAGCTGCACTTTCAGCCGTTTGAACTCAACCCTAAGATGCCTGCCGAAGGCCAGGACATCGGCGAACACCTGACGCAAAAGTACGGCTCCACCGCCGAGCAGCAGGTGCAGATCCGCGACACCATCCGCGCGCGCGGCGCCGAGGTGGGCTTTGCCTTCAACCCCGAAGGCCGGGGCCGGATCTGGAACACCTTTGATGCGCACCGCTTGCTGCACTGGGCTGAGCACGAAGGCGCGCCGGGGCAGCAGCATGCTTTGAAGAAGGCACTGCTCGCGGCCTGCCACACACGCTCGGAAGCCATGGGCGACCACGGCGTGTTGCTGGGCTGCGTGCGGGAGGTCGGGCTGGACGAGGCCCGTGCGCAAGCCATCCTGGCGAGCGACGAGTTTGCACAGGCCGTGCGCGAGCGCGAGGGCTTCTACACCAGCGTGGGCATCCACTCGGTGCCGGCGGTGATCGTCAACGACCGGCATTTGATTTCGGGTGGGCAGCCAGCGGCGGTGTTTGAGCAGGCGTTGAGGCAGATTGCTTCGGAAATGGCTTGACGGGTGGGGGGAGCCCTCACCACAGCCCTCTCCCAGAGGGAGAGGGAGTGAAGGCACATTACGCCGGCTGGGCGAGCGCTTTCGCGATGCGGTTCCTGCCCACGGTTGGCTTGGGCACCTTGCCCGGCAAGTGGCTGAACCATGCACGCACGTCTTCGTCGAGCCCGATGCCGTGCATGTAGTTGTAGATCGCCTTGCGCAGGCCCACGCCGAGTGCGTCGTGGTCGACGCCGCTGGGATCGATGAAGCCGATGTCGTTCTTGGCAAAGGTCACCGGGGGCAGCGGGATCAGTTCGATGCCGTAGGCGGCGGGGTCCAGGCCCACGGGTGAGTGCACGGTGCACGAGAATCGGTGGAAAAAGCCGCTCTGGATGCAGCCGTTCTCGAACAGCTGGCGCACGTACTCCAGCGCGTCCACCGTGTCTTGCACCGTCTGGGTGGGAAAGCCGTACATGAGGTAGGCGTGCACCAGGATGCCGGCGTCCGAGAAGCCTTTGGTAACGCGCGCCACCTGCTCCACCGTCACGCCCTTTTTCATCAGCGTGAGCAGCCGGTCGGACGCCACTTCGAGCCCGCCGCTCATCGCGATGCAGCCGCTGTCGGCGAGCAACTGGCAGAGCTCGGGCGTGAAGGTTTTTTCAAACCGGATGTTGCCCCACCAGGAGATGGGCAACTGGCGGCTGATGAGTTCGTCGGCCAGGGCTTTCAGGGCCTTCGGAGGCGCGGCTTCGTCCACAAAGTGAAATCCGGTCTGGCCGGTCTCGCTCACGATCGTCTCGATGCGGTCGGCCAGCGTGGCGGCCGATGCGGTCTCGTAGCGGCTGATGTAGTCCAGGCTCACATCGCAGAAGCTGCACTTCTTCCAGTAGCAGCCGTGCGCCACGGTGAGCTTGTTCCAGCGCCCGTCGCTCCAGAGCCGGTGCATGGGGTTGAGCATGTCGAGCAGGCTGAGATACCGGTCCAGCGGCAGGCCGTCCCAGGTGGGCGTTCCGACCTCTTCGAACGGCACCTCGGGCTCGACGAAGTTGATGTAGCGCACCGTTCCCGCATCGGCTCCCTCTCCCTCTGGGAGAGGGTTGGGGTGAGGGCTCTCGCGCACAAAGGTTCTAACCAGGCGCTGCTTGGAGCGCTTGCGCTGCAGGTACTCCATCAGAGCCAGCAAAGGTCGCTCGCCCGAATCCAGCGTCACGAAATCCACCAGGTCGAACAACCTCGGCTCGGCCAGCTCGCGCAGCTCGGTGTTCACAAAGCCGCCCCCCAGCGCGATCGTGATGTGCGGGTTCTGCGCCTTGATGGTCTGCGCGATGCGCAGCGCGGCGTATAGCGCGCCGGGGAAGGGCACCGAGAGCAGCACCAGGTCGGGCTTGTGCTGTGAGAGCGTGGCCAGCGTGAGGGTGTGCAGGATCTCGTCGACCAGCGTGAAGGGCGCGGCGAGCGCGGCGGCCATGGGCTCGAAGGTCGGCTGGCTGCTGGCGAGCGACTCGGCGTA
>NZ_JALHLX010000234.1 GCF_022844385.1 Hydrogenophaga sp.
TCTGGTCGCGGAACCCCTCCACAGGAGTCAGTTATGCAATTCGTCGCTTTTGAGCGCGCCAAGCAGGGTACGGGTGCGAGCCGCCGTCTCCGCAACACCGGCCGCACGCCCGGTATCGTTTTTGGTGGTGAAACACCCGCCGCCACGATCGAACTCGATCACAACGCCCTGTGGCACGCCCTCAAGAAGGAAGCGTTCCACTCCTCCATCCTCGAGATGGACGTGGCCGGCTCGGTGCAAAAAGTGTTGCTGCGCGATGTGCAGTACCACCCGTACAAGCCGCTCGTGCTGCACGTGGATTTCCAGCGCGTGAACGACAAGACCCGTCTGCACAAGAAGGTGCCCCTGCACTTCATCAACGAAGAGAACTCGCCTGCGGTCAAGACCGACAAGTGCGTGATCAACCACGTGATGACCGAAATCGAGATCGAGTGCCTGGCCACTCAGCTGCCCGAGAACATCACCATCGACCTGGGCGAAGTCGTCAAGGGCGGCACGGTCCACACCGGCGACATCAAGCTGCCCAAGGGCATCAAGCTGGTGATGCACGGCCGCAAAAACCTGACCATCGCCACCGTGGTGGAGCCGGTTGAAGACGTGGTGGTGGCTGTTGTCGCCGCACCTGTCGAAGACAAAAAAGGCGCCAAGGGCAAGAAGAAGTAATCTGTCTTCGGACCGATGACTGCCTTGAAACGGCCCGCCTTGGCGGGCCGTTTTGCATTCAGCCTCCTGCACCTGCCGATAATCCCACTCCATGATCAAACTCATCGCCGGCCTGGGCAACCCGGGCCCGGACTACGAACACACGCGCCACAACGCCGGCTTCTGGTGGGTGGACGAGGCCGCGCGCCTGCTCAAGACTTCGCTGCAGATGGAACGGGGCCACTTTGGCCTGGTGGCACGCGCGAACGTGGCCGGTCAGAGCGTCTGGCTGGTGGAGCCGCAGACCTTCATGAACCTCTCGGGCAAGTCGGTGGCATCGGTGGCGCGCTTCTTCAAGATCGCGCCCGAAGAGGTGCTGGTGGTTCACGACGAGCTGGATCTGCCGCCCGGTGAGGTGAAGCTCAAGAAGGGCGGCGGACATGCCGGCCACAACGGGCTGCGCGACATCCACGCCCAACTGGGCAGCCCCGACTACTGGCGCCTGCGCGTGGGCATCGGCCACCCCGGCAACAAGAACGAAGTGGCCAACTGGGTACTGAAGAAGCCTTCGCCCGACGACCGTATTGCGATTGCCCAGGCGCTGGACCGCAGTCTCAAGGCCTTGCCGCAGTTGATCGCCGGCGAGATGGACAAAGCCACCGGGCTGATCCACACCAGCAAGCCGCCGAGGCCCAAACCCCCTCGTCTGGCCAAGGCCGATCAAGAGCCTGTTGAAGGCGCAGCGGGCGAAGGCACGTCACCGGCTGCCGACAAGGGCTGACCGGCTTTTTGCAGACGCTGGTACTTCTGCCAGAGCGTCTCGCGCGATTCGATGTGGTCCGGGTGGATCGGAATGCAGCTCACCGGGCACACCTGCACACACTGCGGCTCGTCGAAATGGCCCACGCACTCGGTGCAGCGCGACGGATCGATCTCGTAGATCTCCTCGCCCATGTAAATGGCCTGGTTCGGGCATTCGGGCTCGCAGACATCGCAGTTGATGCATTCGTCGGTGATCAGCAGGGCCATGGCAATCGCTCCCGGCTCAAGCTTGCAGTGGCGCAGGCTTGAGGTTCGCGCCCACATTGGCGTTCACCATCTGCGACACATCCCCGCCGAGCTGAGAAATCTCGCGCACCAGGGTGCTGGAGATGCACTGCAGATCGGCCTGCGGCAACAGGAACACCGTCTCCACCGCCGGGTTGAGCTTGCGGTTCATCGCGGCCATCTGCGCTTCATAGTCGAAGTCGGTGAGGTTGCGGATCCCACGCACCACGGCGCACGCGCCTTGCTGGCGGCAGAAATCCATGATGAGACCGTCGAACGGCAGCACACGCACCAGGCCGGGCATGCGCGCCGCCGCTTCGGCCGCCATGTCCAGCCGCTGCTGCAATGAAAAGCGGGTCTTCTTGTGGTGGGCGATGGCCACCGCGATGATCACCTCGTCGAACAGCAGCGCAGCGCGTCGCGCCACGTCTTCGTGGCCCAGCGTGAGCGGGTCGAAGGTGCCGCTGTACACCGCCACGCGGGGCTGTTTCGAGGACAGGGAAAGGTCGGAAGCCATGGCGGGAATTATGCGCGCGGGGCTGTCAGTGCCCGCTCACTGCGCGGGCAAAGGCCGCAACAGGTGAAAGGCCACCGCGCCCGCCTTGCCTTGGCGGTGTAACTGAAGACCCAGCGTGGCGAGTTCATCGTCGAGCCAGGGGCGCGGCGCCTCCAGGTACACGAGGCCCTCAACACCGATGGCCTGGCGCGCGGCGGCAAGGGCCGAAAGCACCAGGGTTTCGTTCTGCGCATCGGCAAACGGCGGGTCGAGAAACACCACGTCAAAGCCCTGCCCGGCGCGCTGGCGCAGCGCGGCCACACCATCACCGCGCTCCACGCGCACGCCGGTGGCCTTGAGCTTGGTCACGGTGCGGCTGAGGTTGGCGAGCAAGGCGCTGTCCTGCTCGACCAGCACCACCTCCACCGCACCGCGCGAAGCGGCTTCCAGGCCCAGCGCCCCGGTACCGGCAAAGGCGTCCACACAGCGCAGGCCGGTGAGATCCTGGCCCAGCCAGTTGAACAAGGTTTCGCGCACGCGCGA
>NZ_JALHLX010000235.1 GCF_022844385.1 Hydrogenophaga sp.
TCGCCCAGGCGCGCCTGCAGCGTGGTCTGCAGTTTTTCGTCCACCGTGGCGCGCATCTCGTCGAGCTTGGCGGCGTTGCTCTGTTGCAGTTGCTGCAGTTGCGCGTCCAGCGTGGTGCGGATCTCTGAGAGGCGCCTCGCGTTGCCTTCGCCCATGTCCTGCAGGGTGCGCGTGAGCGTGTCGCCCAGCGTGCCGCGCAACAACACGAGCTGCTGTGCGAAGCCGTCGAGCTGGGCGTTCTGCGTGCGCGTGGTCTCGGCCGACTGGCCCATCAGCGTTTCCTGGAAGGTGGCCAGCGTCTGCTGGATCTCCTGCCGCCCACCGCGAGAGGACTCGCTGATCTCGCGGCGCAACTCCCCTTCGATCCGCTCCACGCGCTGCCCTTGTTGCTGCAACTGGGCCAGCAACAGCTGCCGGTGCGCCAGGGCCTCGGCGTCCACCGGCGCCCGGCGCACCAACAGCCACGCGACCAGCGCGACGTTGAGCACAAGCAGGACCAGCAGGCCCCAGAGCAGCGAGTCGCTGGTCATCGTCACATCAGGCCTTGGCGACGGCTGCGGCGTTGAGCGGCGTCACGGCCTGGCCGGTGGTCAGGAACGCAATCACGTTGTCGGCCGCGAGCATGGCCATGGCCATGCGCGTGCCCATGGTGGCACTGGCGATGTGCGGGGTCAGCACCACGTTGGGCACGGTCAGCAGATCGGGGTGCACCTTGGGCTCACCCTCGAACACGTCCAGACCCGCGGCCGCGATCACGCGGTTGCGCAGCGCCAGCGCCAGCGCAGCGTCGTCCACGATGCCGCCACGGGCGATGTTGACCAGCGTGGCCGTGGGTTTCATCTGCGCGATCTCGGCCGCGCCGATGGTGTGGTGGGCTTCGGGGCTGTAGGGCAGCACCAGCATCACGTGGTCGGCGGTCTTGAGCAGCGTGGCCTTGTCCACGTAGCTCGCCTTGCATTCGGCTTCCAGCTCGGGCGCCAAGCGGGAGCGGTTGTGGTAGATCACCTTCATGCCGAAGCCGTGCGCGCCTCGCCGTGCAATGGCCTGACCGATGCGGCCCATGCCCAGAATGCCCAGCGTGCTGCCGTGCACCTCGGCACCGGCAAACATGTCCAGGCTCCACTTGTTCCACTGGCCCGCGCGCAGGAAATGTTCGCTCTCGGTGACGCGCCGGGCCGTGGCCATGAGCAAGGCGAAGCCGAAGTCGGCGGTGGTTTCGGTCAACACGTCGGGCGTGTTGGTCGCCAGCACGCCGGCGGCGTTGATGGCGGCCATGTCGAAGTTGTTGAAACCCACCGCGATGTTGGCCACGATCCGCAGTTGCGGATTGGCGGCCAGCAGCGCCGCGTCCACCCGCTCGCTGCCGGTGGTGAGCACGCCCACCTTGCCCTGCAGGCGCTGGGCCAGCTGGTCGGGTGGCAACACGCTGTCGGTGTCGTTCATCTCGACATCAAAATGTTCGCTCAGACGCGCGATGACTTCGGGAAACACCTTGCGCGAAACAAAGACGGCCGGTCGGCCGGTGGTGTTGGCCATGGCCTTCACACCGCCAGCAAATCAACTTCGAACAGCAGTGTGGCGTTGGGCGGAATCACGCCACCCGCACCGCGAGCACCGTAGCCCAGCGCAGCAGGAATCACGAGGCGGCGCGTGCCACCCACGGCCATGCCCTGCACGCCTTCGTCCCAGCCCTTGATGACCTGACCGCCGCCGAGCGAGAACTCAAACGGCTGGCCGCGGTCCTTGCTCGAATCGAACTTGGAGCCTTGCACGCCGTCGTTGTAAAGCCAGCCGGTGTAGTGCACCTGCACGGGCCGACCGGCTTTGGCGATCTCGCCGTTGCCGACCACGGTGTCTTCATATTGCAGGCCGCTGGGGGTGGTGATCATGGTGTCTCCTGTGATTGAAAAGAAAAGGGAAAAGAGGCGCGATTATTCCAGCCAGGTCGTGAACGACCCGACCGTCTCGCGCGGCGTGTGAAAACCGTTGACCTTGTCGGCCGGGTCGGCGTAGCCCAGGGCCATGCCGCAGACCAGCATTTCGCTCTCGCCCGCGCCCACGTGCGGCAGGATGATCCTGGCGAAGCCGTTCCACGCGGCCTGCGGACAGGTGTGCAGGCCGTGGCCGCGCGCGGCGACCATGATGTTCTGCAGGAACATGCCGTAGTCCACCAGCGAGCCGCGGCCCATCACGCGGTCCAGCGTGAACATGAGGCCCACGGGTGCGTCGAAGAAGCGGAAGTTGCGCTGGTGCTGCGCGTGCATCTTGTCCTTGTCGCCCTTGGTGATGCCCAGCAGGCCGTAGAGGCTCCAGCCGTTTTCGCGCCGGCGGTCGATGTAGGGGCTGACCCACTTCTCGGGGTAGTAGTCGTATTCCTCGCGGTACTCGGCGGCCAGCGCCGGGTCGGCGCGCAAAGCGTCGTGCGCGGCACAGACCTTGTCCACCAGCGTGTCACGGCTCTGGCCCTGCAACACATACACCTTCCAGGGCTGTGTGTTGGTGCCCGAGGGCGCGCGGCTGGCCACTTGCAACAGGTGTTCGATCGTGGCGCGCGGCACCGGCTGCGGCAGAAAGGCGCGCGCCGACATGCGGCTGGTGATCGCGGCGTCGACGCTGACAGCGTCGATCACGGGCGCGGTGGGGTTGTGGCTCATAGCAGGGTCTCCAGGGTTTTCTTCAGAGGCTCGGGCAGGGGCACAGGCCGGCG
>NZ_JALHLX010000236.1 GCF_022844385.1 Hydrogenophaga sp.
CCCACTGTGATGGCGTACACGTCGCCGCTGTGCACGATGCCGCGTTTCTTCAGCTGGTTTTCGGCTTCGGCCAGGGCGGTGTCGCGGTCGGCGCTGGCTTCCATGAGCAGCGGGCGCACGTTGCGGTAGAGCGTCATGCGGCGCTGGGTCGAGAGGTTGGACGTCACCGCGTAGATCGGCATGCGCACGTTGTGGCGGCTCATCCAAAGCGCTGTGGAGCCCGAGTCGGTGAGCGCCACGATGGCCTTGGCGCCCAGGTGGTGGGCGGTGAAGAGCGCGCCCATGGCGATCGATTGGTCGATGCGTTTGAAGGTCTTGCCGGTGAAGTCGGCGCCGAGTTCGCTGTACTCGGCCTTCTCGGCTTCCTGGCAGATGTTGGCCATCTCCATCACCGTCTCCAGCGGGTACTTGCCGGCGGCGGTTTCTGCGCTGAGCATCACCGCGTCGGTGCCGTCGAGCACTGCGTTGGCCACGTCGCTCACCTCGGCGCGCGTGGGCACCGGGTTGACGATCATCGACTCCATCATCTGCGTCGCGGTGATCACCACCTTGTCCATCTCGCGCGCCATTTTGATCATGTGCTTCTGCAGGCCGGGCACCGCGGCGTTGCCCACCTCGACCGCCAGGTCGCCCCGCGCGACCATGATGCCGTCGGACACCTTCAGGATGTTGGCGAGTTCGGGAATCGCCTCGGCACGTTCGATCTTGGCGATCAGCGCGGGCTTGTGGCCATCGGCAGCACCCGCCACGTTGCACAGCTGGCGCGCCAGTTCCATGTCGGTGGCGTTCTTCGGAAAGCTCACCGCCACATAGTCGGCTCTCAGGCCCATGGCGGTCTTGATGTCGTCCATGTCCTTGGCCGTGAGCGCAGGTGCGGTGAGGCCGCCGCCCTGCTTGTTGATGCCCTTGTTGTTGGACAGCTCACCGCCCAGTTTCACCGTGGTGTGCACCGCCGGGCCCACCACCTTGTCGATGGTCAGCACGATCAGGCCGTCGTTGAGCAAGAGCGTGTCGCCGGCCCGCACGTCGCGCGGCAGTTCCTTGTAGTCCAGGCCCACACCTTCGAGGTTGCCCGGCTCGGTGCGCGAGGCGTCGAGCACGAATTTTTCACCCGGCACCAGCATGACCTTGCCTTCGGCGAACTTGCCCACGCGGATCTTGGGGCCCTGCAGGTCGGCCATGATGCCGACCTCGCGCCCTGCGCGATGGGCCGCCGCGCGCACCAGCGTGGCGCGGTCGATGTGGTCCTGCGCCGTGCCGTGCGAGAAGTTCAACCGCACCACATTCACCCCGGCGCGGATCATGGCTTCGAGCAGGTCGGGGTCGCTGGACGCAGGGCCGAGGGTGGCAACGATTTTGGTGGCGCGCATGGGCATGTGGTGTGTCTCCTGGGGGTGGATAACCGGGCTTGAGCGTGCCCGGGTGTAATTTGGTTTCAATTATCTTTGAAACCAGTTACATGGCCGCGACAGCCGCAGGGCGTCGCTGGCGGTTGTCACAGCCGGTTGTTGCGCACCGGTGCCTGGCCGCTGTAGTCCAGGCGCACAAAGGTGTCGTCCACCACTTGCAGATGAATGACGGTGCGCCGGAAATTCCACTGGCGGTCGATGGTCACCGACGAGGTGGAGCCGCGGCTGCGGGTGCTCATTTCCAGCCCGTAGCGTGAGCGCAGCGAGGTGGTGAGCCGCTGGCCCAGCGCGCGGGCCTCGTCGGCCGAGCCGGCATTGGCCAGCAGCGAGATGCGCTGCAGCTGGTCACCCTTGAACACGAATGACACTTTGAACGTCGCCCCGGCGAGCTCGAACGCCGGAATCTCCAGCCGCGCGGCCTCGTCCTTCGAGGCCGGGTCCAGCGGCAGCGGCCGCGCGTCGGGCATCAGGGCCTGCACCTCGGCCGGGGTGGCGCCCACGGGCACGTCTTGCCAGAGCGCTTGTGCCGACGCGCCCGCAGTGAACAACAGCGAGACCAGGCAGAGCATGAGTTTTGTCATAGGTGCAGTGTGATTCGTGGCGAGCTGCAAAGTTGTCTGCCGGGCCGATATCGATGACGCACAGGCTACACAAGCCACAAGGAGTACTTGAAATCGATACTCATTGAGATGGAACTTGCTTCCAGATCAGTATTTTGTTCCTGCGGGAGGGGGTGGCGGTCGACCATCGCGCCACCTTCAACAACCGCAAAGGTTTTTTCATGGCTTCGAACCGATCCCCCCTCATCGTGATGCGCGACACCCGCGCCTGGCAGTTCCAGGTCTGGGCCTCGTTTGGCGTGGCGGTCTTTCTCTGCGCCACCGGCCTCGCCTACCTGCCGGGCCAGGCGCTGGACCGGGCCTTCATGGTGATGGGTTATGTGTTCTGCCTGTCCACTGTGTTTGTGCTGTCGAAGGCGGTGCGCGACAGCCACCAGGCCGCGCTTTCCGGGGTGCCCGAAACCCCGATGTGGCGCCTGGTGGTGTGGGGCGGCTTTGCGGTGGCCATGGGCCTGACCGGCTGGGGCCTGCTGCGCATGGAGATCAACGACACCTACCGCGCCTACCTCGGCGTGAGCTGGC
>NZ_JALHLX010000237.1 GCF_022844385.1 Hydrogenophaga sp.
TGGGCTGCCCTGGCCCTGGCAGTGTTCACGCTGGTGGCCTCGTTCTTCTTCCACGCTTACTGGGCCATGCCCGCCGAGCAACAAATGATGCAGCAGCTGATGTTCATGAAGAACATCGGTGTGGTCGGTGGTCTGCTGGCATTGGCCGCATTCGGTGCCGGTGCATTCAGCCTGGACGCCCGCCGCAATGCCTGAAACGCACAGAATCCCGCCATTCCTTCAACCCGCGCCCGACTCGCCAAGGGCGCTCTTTCTGAAAGCCATTTCATGACCAAAGTTGTCGTCGTTTATCACTCCGGCTACGGCCACACCCAGCGCATGGCGCAATCGGTGGCCGACGGCGCCGGCGCCGAGCTGCTCGCCATCGACGCTGAAGGCAACCTGCCTGAAGGCGGCTGGGAGACCTTGGCCGCAGCCGACGCGATCATCATGGGCTCGCCCACCTACATGGGCACCGTGAGCTGGCAGTTCAAAAAGTTCGCCGACGCCTCCAGCAAGCCCTGGTTCAGCCAGCAGTGGAAAGACAAGGTCTTTGCCGGCTTCACCAACAGCGCCACCATGAACGGCGACAAGCTGTCCACGCTGCACTACCTGTTCACCCTGGCCATGCAGCACAGCGGCATCTGGGTCGGCACGGGTCTGATGCCATCGAACAGCAAAGCGGCGCAGCGCAACGACGTGAACTACGTGGGTTCCTTCAGCGGCGCCATGGCGCAGAGCCCGTCGGATGCGGGTGCGAACGAAATGCTGCCGGGTGACCTGGAAACGGCGAAGCTGTTTGGCCAGCGTGTTGCTGCCACCGCCGCCAAGTTCAAGGCTTGAAACACGAGAGCGCGGCGATCCGGCGCCGGGCCGCCCCAAGCCGGATCAGCCCCCTTGGGGGGCAGCGCACCTCGCGCAGCGGGGGAGCGTGGGGGCGTCGTACCATCGGCGCATGAAATTCCTGAGCATCATCCCCTGGGCAGACTGGCTGGCGCTGGTCTGCTTTTTTGCCTTGTGGACCGGTTACGCCTGGTTCGCCCGCGTGTGGGGGCGCAAGGTGGGCTCGCTGATACAGACCACCAACCGCTACCGCGGCTACTGGATGATGCAGGCCACGTCTCGCGACCCGCGCATGATCGACGGGGTGATCACGCAGACGCTCTCAGCGACGCCGGCGTTTTTCTCGTCCACCTCCATTCTGGTCATTGGTGGACTGTTTGCGTTGCTCGGCACCACCGACAAGGCCAACGAGTTGATGAGCGAGATTCCGTTTGCGCAAGCCACGACGCTGATCGTCTTCGAGTTCAAGATCCTGGTGATGGTGGCGATCTTTGTGTACGCCTTCTTCCGATTCTCCTGGTGCATGCGGCAGTACACCTTTGTGGCCCTGGTGATTGGCGCCTTGCCGCCGGCCGAGGATTTTGAGGCCGACAAATACGACCGGCGCGCCTACGCCGAGCGCGCCGCGGCCATGGTGGGTGCGGCGGCCGAGACCTTCAACGACGGGCTGCGTGCTTACTATTTTTCGTTTGCTGCACTGGCGTGGTTCGTTTCGCCGGTGGCCATGGTGGTGGCCACGCTGGCGGTCGTGGCCATCCTCTACAGCCGCGAGTTTCGATCCGAGGTGCTGAGCATCCTCAAAGACGAGATTCCGCCGTCCACCTGAGCGAAGGGAGACGGTGCGGCTCCTAAAATGGAGCGATGTTTCTACACCTGCGCCTGCACACCGAATTCTCCGTCGTCGACGGCACCAACCGCATCGACGAAGTGGTGGCCGCCGCGGCCGCCGACAACCAGCCCGCGCTGGCCATCACCGACCTGAGCAACCTGTTCGGCGCGGTCAAGTTCTACAAGGCCGCGCGCGGCGTGGGCGTCAAACCCGTCATCGGGGCCGAGGTGATGCTGCAGGGCTTCACCGAAGAGACCCCGGGCGCCATGCCCGGCAGCCATCAGCCCGCCGCGCCCCGCGTGCTGTTGCTGGTGCAGGACCACCAGGGTTACCTGAACCTGAGCGAGCTGCTCGCCCGCGCCTGGACGCGCAACGAAGGCCGGGGTCAGGCGCTGGTGCACCGCGACTGGCTGCAGGAGTGCAATGCCGGTTTGATCATGCTCTCGGGCGCGCAGGCCGGCCCGGTGGGCCAGGCGCTGATGCAGGGCGACACGCAGCGTGCGACCGACATGGCGCTGCAACTTTCCACGATGTTCACGCACCGCTTCTACATCGAGCTGCAGCGCGCGGGCCGCGCCGACGACGAGCGCCATGTGACGCAGGCCGTGCAGCTGGCGGCCCGCCTGCACCTGCCGGTGGTGGCCACGCACCCGGTACAGTTTCTGGAGCCTGACGGTTACGAGGCGCACGAGGCGCGCGTGTGCATTTCCGAAGGCGAGATTCTGGGCAACAACCGGCGCGTGCGCCGTTTCACGCGCGAGCAGTACTTCAAAAGCGCCGAGCAGATGAGCGCGCTGTTTGCCGACGTTCCCTCGGCCCTGGCCAACACGCTGGAAATCGCCAAGCGCTGCAACCTCACGCTGGTGCTGGGCAAGCCGCAG